>JBMYPG010000005.1:0-57450 GCA_049600095.1 Pikeienuella sp.
CCGGTATGGTATATTAGATATGGACCCTTAAAGGGCCCGGTGGACGTATCCAAACGACGTTGCCACAGGCCTTGTTTGGGTCCGTGAGCACTTCATCAAGTAGACTCTCAGGCCCCTTTCGCCCCTTGCTCGGACCCATTTTGCACCCAGGATTTTGGTGGTCTGTTTTTTATATAGGGGACATAGGCTAAACCCCTAAAGTCATTTCCCGGCTTCCCATAGAGGGGTTAGATTGTTGGTGCTTTCTCCGAGCGCCCACCGCCAGACGGCAGCATTGTTAGCTGCTAATGGGCTATTGCGCCGCATCCTTCAAATCCCATTTCCGGTAATTTTGTGCGGTGGTGTCGCAAAGTTTCCTTTGGCCTTCTTCTGGCTCGCTATGGCCGTAGATATTGCGGTATTAACAACGGCTTAAGAGCAGCAGTGGTATGGTCAATCTCAAAGGTTCGTATTTTCCCAGAGGCGTGACCCTGTATGCGGTGTTCTCCTACGTTCGATATGCCGTTTCTTACCGTGACCTACAGGAGATCATGACCGTACGAGGCATAAATGTAGATCATGCCAGGTTGAACCGTTGGGTCGTGAAGTAAGCGCCACAGGTTGCAAGAAAAGCTCAATCATGCAAACGGCCAACGTCGAATTCGTGACGGATGGGTGAGAGCTACGTCAAAGTGCGCGGAAAGTGGATGTATCTATATCGCACCGTCGACAAACACGGTCAGTATTTTGGGTAAGAATGGATGGACGTTCGTTGTTAGTACGCTATCTGGCCTGATATTGGCCGTTATTCTGATTCCCATTGTTTGGCCGCTGTTTGGCTGGGAAGTCACCCGGACGCAAAGCTTGCTAGTTATGGCAATGATGATTGCATATTCGTCGGCCAGATCATTTATTGTCAGGTGGCTGTTCGACAAGTTCTGGCGGAATTAATTACAGGAAAAACGAATTTATTACGATTTATATTCGTAACTAGTTAAAAAATAACAATAAATGGTGCCCGCTGCCGGACTCGAACCGGCACAGCCTATGGCCGAGGGATTTTAAGTCCCTTGTGTCTACCAATTCCACCAAGCGGGCGCCGAGCGGTGGCGCATTCTTATGCCTATCTGCCGGCCGTGAAAAGGTGCCTGATTGCATGTTCCGCTCGGTTCGTGCATTTTTAAGCAACAGATTGCATAATAGCGTCTTGACTACATGCCGAGCTGTCTGACGATTTGGAATTTGGGCCGACATTTACCGCTGCAAATGAGCACCAAAACCAAGGTGCCATAGAGTTTGCTCAATAAGTTTTAGGAGCCGAAACATGACCCGTCCGATCATTGGCGTTCAAGCCAACCGAATGATGATCGAGGATACATACTGCGTTCAGGGCACCGGCCAGCGCAATGTTGAGGCGATTATCGAATCCTCTGGCTGTATTCCGATTGTGATTCCCGCGCTGCCCGATGCTGCCACGACTGAGGAATTGCTAAACATTCTTGATGGTGTGCTCCTCACCGGCGCACGGCCAAACGTGCACCCCAGTTTTTATGGACATGAAGAAACCGAAGGCCATGGGCCGTTCGATCGAGATCGCGATAATGTCACGCTGCCCCTGATCCGGGGCGCGGTTGATCGCGGTATGCCTGTTTTTGGTGTGTGTCGGGGCATTCAGGAAATCAATGTTGCTTTTGGTGGCACTCTCCACCCTGAAATTCGTGACCTGCCGGGCAAGATGAACCATCGCATGCCAAAGGGCGAAAAAGACATCGAGGTTATTTTCAAAAAACGTCACGATGTAAAATTGACCGAAGGCGGCCTGTTTCACCGGCTATTAGGTGCGACGGTGATTAGCACCAATTCCCTGCATGGGCAGGCCGTGATTGATTGCGGTGTTGGCATCGTGGTGGAGGGTGTGGCCGAAGATGGCACCATCGAAGCAATCTCAATGCCCAGCGCGCCGGGTTTGGTGATGGGCGTTCAGTGGCATGCCGAATATGATACCGCAGGCGATGCTGTGAATAGCAAGTTATTCAGCAACTTTGGCGAAGCTGCACATAACTGGCGTAACCGTAAAGCAGCCTGACCTGCTGCCCGTTCTAAGCAGGCGGTGTTTCCTCTATCCCGTCCACGCCCATTCCCAACAATGCATCGCGCAATTGCCCCACTCCGGCGGTCAGAGCGGCCCTATCGGCTGATCGCGCTACCAGGGTTACGCCCGCGCCGCCGCGAAAGAATGGATAAGATCCAAAACTAACCTCTGGGCAATCGGCATCCAGCGCGCCCAACATCGCCGCAATTTCCCCTTCGGGGGCCTGCATGCGCAGCGACCAACTCAGCAGTGGCGCACCGCCCCGCAACGCCGGGCGTACTTCCTCCACCATCGCCTGAAACACCGACGGTACCCCGGCCATGACATAGACATTTTCCATAATGAACCCCGGTGCCTGACTGACCGGGTTCAGGATTAATTCGGCATTGTCAGGGACACGGGCCATCCGCAATCGGGCTTCGTTCAACTCACCCGGCTTATATGCCGCTTCCAAAATCGCCCGTGCATCTGCCCGCACGCTGATTGCATCGCCAAATGCCACCGCAACACAGTCAGCCGTGATGTCATCATGCGTTGGCCCGATCCCGCCAGAGGTAAACACGTAAGTATTTGCCGCCCGCAGTGTGTTAACTGCACTAACGATGGCATCGCGATTGTCTGCCACAATTCGAACCTCTGTCAGATCCACGCCCATTTCGGTTAACACTTTGGCCAAATGCCACGCGTTCCCCTCGCGGGTGCGACCAGACAGAACCTCATCGCCTATGACGATGATCGCTGCGGTCGGTTGCTCACTCATTCTCGCCTCCTCGCCTTGACTGGCATGTCCATCTTGCACAGGCAGATGGGGCCTGATACGCGCAGCCATGAACTTTGAACGTCCCCTCATTCAAGGCGAACTGTTACGCCGGTATAAGCGCTTTTTGGCAGATGTCGAATTGCCTGATGGGCGTGTGGTCACGGCCCATTGCGCAAATCCCGGCGCGATGACCGGTTTGGCTGATCAGGGCGCGAAAGTTTGGCTGGAGCCAAATGACGACCCAAAGCGAAAACTGAAATTCAGTTGGAAACTGGTCGAGACTGAAACAGGTTTTGCCTGCGTTGATACCGCTGCCGCGAACAAAGTGGTGGCCGAGGCACTGGCCGCTGATCGCCTGCCATCCCTAACCGGTTATGACCACATCCGCGCAGAGGTGCCCTATGGCACCAACAGCCGGGTGGATTTCCTTTTGACCGGGGCGGGCAAACCAGACTGCTATGTTGAAGTGAAAAGCGTCACCCTTTGCCGTGGTGGCAGCTTAGCTGAATTCCCCGATACAGTTACTAAACGCGGGGCCAAACATCAGGCTGAATTGGCCGAAGTTGCCAAGGCGAGCAATCGCGCTGTTCTGCTTTATCTTGTGATGCGAACCGACTGCGCAACTGTCTCTATCGCCGCTGATATTGACCCGGAATATGCCGCCGCCAGCCGAAAGGCGGTTGCAATGGGAGTCGAAATTCACGCCTACGCGACTTACATTGATGCAAAAGCAGTGCAAACTAGTACACAAGTTCCGTTTCGTTAGGTGATTCGCCTGATCCGGCACACCTGATCTCTATTACGCATGACCCGCAACGGGCCGACTAAACAGGAATACCATCGTGGAGCAAAAGACCCGCACCGACCGGACTCCAGAGGGGATTAAGCTGCATCAGCCAGAGGATTTCGATGGCATGCGTGCAGCTGGCCGTTTGGCAGCAGAAACGCTCGACATGATCGCAGAGCATGTGGTGCCCGGCGTTACCACCGAACATCTGGATAATCTGATCCATGCGTTTATGGAGGCTGGCGGTGCCACCCCTGCTACGCTTGGCTATCGTGGGTTTCCGAAATCAAGCTGCATTTCGATTAACCACGTTGTCTGCCATGGTATTCCCGGCCCAAAGGCGTTGAAAAAGGGCGATATTCTGAACATTGACGTCACTGTCATCCTTGATGGCTGGTACGGCGATTGCAGTCGCATGTATGTTGCCGGCCCACCAAACCGGAAATCTGAGCGTCTGATCAACATCACGCATGAGGCTTTGATGCTGGGTATTGAGCAGGTCAAACCCGGCAATACCTTTGGCGACATCGGCCACGCCATTCAACGCTTTGTTGAGCGTGAGCGTTGTGGCGTTGTTCGCGACTTTTGCGGCCATGGTCTGGGTCGTGTGTTTCACGATGCTCCAAACGTGCTTCACTATGGCCGCCCCGGCGCAGGTGCCAAATTACGCCCCGGCATGTTCTTTACAATTGAACCCATGGTGAACCTGGGCCGCCCGGACACGAAAATTCTGTCAGATGGCTGGACGGCTGTTACCCGCGACAAATCATTGTCAGCCCAGTTTGAACATTCCATTGGTGTAACCGAAGATGGATGTGAGATTTTCACCAAATCGCCAGCAGGCAAGTTTCATCCGACTTGGGCTACCTAAACAGGGCTGCTTTCCCGCTATCGAATGAAAAAGGGCGCTGGCATTTCTGCCAACGCCCTTTTTAGATTCACTAACAGCGGGTCAGTCGTTGTCGTTCAACCCGGCACCCGCACCAGACAGGCGGTTTTCCTCTGTGGCGATCACATAGTAGGTCGATGCCAGCTTTTGCAGTTTGGCCCAGTCTTCGGTGGTGACTTCAATCTGATCAACACCCGATTCCGCAACTTCATCAGCATCCGCCTGCGAAACCGTCACAGCGCCTTCGGTCGGCAATGGTCCATCCAATGCTGCGCCATGGGCTGCGATAACTGCTTCGCCACCATCCCACGACAGGCGGAATGCATCACCATTTGCCGCGATTGCTGCATAGCCTGCCAGCAGTTCCAAACCCGTATCAACTTCGACGCTGACAGGCGCTGAACCTGCTTTAACAAGGTCGAAAACTGAGGGGCCAACACGCACGATGCTCTGATAGTTTAACTTTAAACCACCGTCGCTCTCATCCAACGCACCATCGCCAGATGCCTCTAGGGCATTGTTCATTGCGGCCAGATTCAACAGCCCTTGGCGGCCTAGCCACGCAACAGCAGCATTAGCTTCATCTGCCAACCCGCCTGACCATTTCAGGCCCAGCGCAGCCTTACGAACCGCACCTTCCAATTCACTCCGTGCAACGATCATGTTCTGCACTCCAGCACGGGGAACGACCAATCATCCGCATCCGCGGCATTAATCTCATCAAAACCCGGCGCACCCTGAAACAGATTCACGCGTGTCCACAGATCAGATTTAGGGTCAAATTTGGTCGCTCCAAAGAAGGACAACTTGCAGCGCAACATGTCGATCGGCAGGCAATCCGCCGCGATCAGATTTTCCTGAATTTCGCCGTAGGGATAGTCCGTCAAAGCTTGAATGCGCTTGGCAATCATTCGGTGTTGCGGATGATCCAGCAGCCACCTCGCCAATGTCATTCCGTCATCAGCATCTTGCAGATCAGCAGCCATTGCCTGTGCCTGACGGGCAGTGTCCAGCGGCTGTTCCTGATCCGCGCCATCCTCATTATACCGATCGCCAATCCGCGGCTCTAGCTTTTCTTCCGAGACATACCAGAACCGGCGTTGGGCCTCTTTTTCAGACATATCAACTTTGGCAGACCAGCCAAATTGATCGGCCAGTATGGTTTTCAATCCACCAACCGTCATCGCCGGGTCAAATTTGGCCCGCTCTGGCGCAGTCATCCAATCGGCCAACTCATCAACCAAATCGCCGTAAGGCTCGATAAGCAGAGAGACCAACAACTCTTGCATCTCCACCGACTTATCAGCGCTCCAATCATACAGACGCCGCCACAGGTCAGCCGCATCATCACCATTGGCCAGCCGCAACAACTCAACCATTTCATCCCGCAGTAACAGAATACGCGGCATCTGGCGTTCATCATCAACATTCCACGCATCCAAATGCGCGGCAGCACGGGCTGTAATGGTACGGAACACGGCGACACGATCTGCATCAGGTTTAGCATTCAAAACACGGGCCAACGCCGTTTCGCGCGCTACCATCCAATTGTTCAGCAGCAACGGGTGTGTCACCAGAAACGGTGCCATTCCCAATCCGGTCGAATTGCCAATGCCAAAATGCCGCCGAATGGTGGGGGACAGTTTTGCGCCGCCCGCAACATGCTCAACCAGATCCAGCGTGAACCCCCGGATCAGCCAAACCGTCAACATTTCAGCCTGAAATGACCCAGACATCTCTGGCCGGTCTGAAATCACGTCGCGATCGGCAAAGCCAAACTTGCCATTTCCATAAACAGCAGTAGTACGCATCAGGTATCCGATACGATCCACCATGCATTCATCTGGCTGCTCACCTGCCCGCAGTTTTTCAACCACATGAGCAAACAAACGTTGGCTTTTGTTCGCACGGCTTAACGATAATTCTTTAGATGTATACCGCCCAGCCTCTTGCCGGGGCGCTTCCCCCTCTAGTCGGTCGAGGTCCGTGGTTGTTGGCTCACCATCGAACAACACATAAGTGCTATCCCATGCCTCTGCGATCACCCTGTCGGTGCGGTCTTCGTCTGCTAATGGCGTGGCAAAGGCGATCAGGCTATACACCCGCCCACCCAAGGTAACGCTGTACACCGCACGGCCATAGCCTTCGGCGTTAATCTCCCACACCGGGCGGGTGACTGTCGCGCCCTCTTCATTCAGTCGCCGGATCAGACTGCGCATAAAGCTTATCCGCGTCGGAAAGAACGATCCCATGCGATCCAGCCGCATGACCGTTGAAGGGGGGCGCAACATCGTCATTGCGCTACGAAATTCTCATCATAGAACCGCAGCCAGTTTTCGCCCATCACCATGGCCACTTCCTCTTCATTCATGCCAACAGCCCGCAGGCCGCCTTCGATGTTTCCAAAATCGCGGTTGTCGCGAAACCAATCCGGCTGTGGCGGAAAACCGGGGGCAGAGGCTGAACCCTCGCCAAAATCAGTCTCACGCGACCAACGACCGTTGCGCATCCATGTCACAATACTATCTGGCTGATCTTGACATAGATCAGACCCAATACCGATTGATCGCACCCCATATTTTTCAGCTGCATCAGCAATCGCCTGACAAAAGCTTTCCAGCGTGCAATCCGTGCCGCCCTTAAGGTGGTGAGGATAAAGCGAAAAGCCCAGCATGCCGTTGCTTTCGGTCAGCGCCTTAAGCACCTCGTGGCGCTTATTTCGCAGGGCGGGATGCCATTCGTGGGTGTTTGCATGGGTGATCGCGATTGGGCGCTCTGAAATCTCAATCGCTTCTAACGTCGACCGGTCTGCCGAATGGCTCATATCGACAACCAGACCGACCCGGTTCATCTCTTTGATGACCTGCTTGCCCATCCGGGTAACGCCGGGGTCCTCCGCCTCGTAACAGCCCGTCGCCAGCAGCGACTGGTTATTATAGGTCAACTGCATGAAACGTGCGCCAAGGCGCTGCCAGATTTCCACCAGCCCAATATCATCCTCAATCGGGGCCGGGTTCTGAAAGCCAAAGAATATCGCGGTCCGCCCCTCAGCCTTTGCCCGACGCACATCATCGCCGGTAAAGCCCTGGAATATCAGGTCAGGATGGGCACGAAACCAATCGTTCCACTGCTCAACATTCAGAACCGTTTCCCGAAACGCCTCATGATAGGAAATGGTGACATGAACAGCGTCCACACCACCCTCACGCATCTGGCGGAAAACCTTCTCCGACCAGTTGGCGTATTGCAGATTATCAATCCGATGACCCATTCCAATTACTCCGGCGTACCAGCAGCGATGTAAGCGGTTTTGACTGTCGTATAGAACTCAGCCGCATAAGAACCCTGCTCACGAACACCATAAGAGCTGTCGCCCCGCCCACCAAATGGAACATGGTAATCCGTGCCAGCGGTTGGCAAGTTCACGGTGACAACACCGGTGCGGGCATTACGGCGGAAATGAGTTGTCCGTGCCAATGATTTTGAAACGATACCGCTCACCAAACCAAAGTTGGTGTCATTCACCGTTGCCAGCGCTTCTTCATAGCCGTCAACTTTGATGACACAGGCGATAGGCGCGAACATTTCTTCGCGATTCATACGCATATCATTGGTTGTTCCGGCAAAAACTGCAGGTGACATGTAGTAACCCTCGGTGGCCCGCTCCAAACGATCACCGCCACAAATCAGCTCAGCACCCTCTGCTTTTCCGATTTGCATGTACTCAAGGTTGGCAGCCAACTGACCTGCGCTCACCGCCGGGCCCATCTGCACGCCATCTTCCAACGCATGGCCAACCTTCATCGCCCGCGCACCGGCAGCGACCTTCTCAACAAATGCATCATGGACAGCTGAATGAACGATCAGACGAGAGGACGCGGTGCATTTCTGCCCCGAACCACCAAAGGCCCCGCCCAATGCCACAGCCGCCGCCAGATCCAGATCGCCATCATCCATGACGACCAGAGCGTTTTTGGAACCCATTTCCATCTGCAATTTAGTCAGGTTGCCAATGGCAGAGGCGGCGATCTGTTTACCCACCGGAACTGATCCCGTGAACGAAATCGCATCAACTTTCGGGCTTTCGGCCAATCGCTGGCCGACAGAGCCACCAGACCCCATGACAAGGTTAAACAACCCTTTGGGCAAACCGGCACGCTCAATAATTTCGGTCAGCGCAACGGCAGAGGCTGGCGTCAGGTTGGCTGGTTTCCAAATCACCGCGTTGCCGAACGCAAGTGCTGGGGCAATTTTCCAGGACGCGGTTGCGGTGGGGAAATTCCAGGGAGAGATGATCGCGACCACGCCCACAGGTTCCCGCCGCACATCGATTTCAATACCCGGGCGCACACTGTCAGCGTTATCGCCAATCTGGCGCAGGCATTCAGCGGCGTAGTAAGTAAAGAACTGCCCAGCGCGGAAAACCTCGCCTTTGCCCTCGGCCAGTGGTTTGCCTTCTTCGCGCGCCAGCAATTCACCCAGCTCCGCAGCACGAGCCATCATTTCATTGCCGATGGTCATCAGCGCTGTCTGGCGGGCTTCCATGCCAGTGCGCGCCCATTCCGCCTGCGCAACACGTGCTGCATCCAACGCCTGCTCAACCTGATCGCTACCTGCCTGCGCGAACATGCCAATCAGTTCAGAAATATCAGACGGGTTACGGTTTTCGATCTCGCTTTCACCAGCGACCCATTCTCCGGCGATAAAGTTTTTGTGCAGCGTCATGGGATGTTCCGTCTTTCATTAGGGAAATTTCGTTGATCGCTTATGGACTGGAATCGCATATTCAGACAAACTAAAATATCTGAATTTAATTTCAGGAATTCTGAAATGATAAAGCTCGACATGCTCAGGTGCTTTTCAGCGGTCGCAACGGCTGGCGGGTTAGCTGGCGCTGCCGATGCGCTGGGCCGCACCCCCGCCGCAATCTCTATGCAGCTAAAACAGCTAGAGGCTGAGGTGGGCGGGCGTCTGTTTGAAACCGACCGTAAAACCAACCTAACACGGCTCGGTGCATTTGTGCTTGGGCAGGCAGAGCGGGAAGTCGTCCATTTTGACCGGACCATCGCCACGATCCGCGATTATTCAACCGCCGGAACCGGATTGGTGCGCATCGCCTCCACGCCTTCGGTCGCTGAAACGTTCCTGCCCGGTGTTGTTGCCGCTTATTGCCGGGATCACCCGCATGTTCAGATTGAAATTGGCGATATGGACAGCGCCAGTGTGATAGAGGTTTTAGCGAATGATCAGGCCGATATTGGTTTTGCAACCGGCCAAGACGCGAGAGTTACTGGCCCGGTCATGCTGACAGACCCCTTTGGCATCGTCAGCCGCGATGACGATAAAATCGCCTCGCATGCCCCAGCAGGCTGGTCAGATGTGGCCCAACGCACGGTTATCGCAAACGGCCTGTTCGCGACCCTGCCAGACCCAGCCGCCCAATCCATCGCAGCGGCGGCAAAGCTAACGGTTCGCAATACAACATCCCTGATGGCAATGGTCCGCGCTGGTTTGGGCATCACAATCCTGCCCCGCCTGACCATGACTGGCGGGCGCCCGGGCCTGCATTTCCGCCCGCTAAGCGATCAATCCGCCGTAAGACAAATCCGCTGCCTGCGTGCTGCTAACGCATCCCCCACACCGGCAGTGTTGGCCTTTCAGGATATGGCAATTGCCATGTCCACCTGAAATGTTTGGGTAAATTTAGGCCGCTTTTGAAACGGTGTGCTCTGTCAGAACCGCGTACACTGCTGATCGGTGTTCTGCTGCACGTAGTTTGGCACAGACTGCCGGGTCGCGTAGGCGGCGGGAAACACATGCCAAAGCGCGCAAATGATCTGCGCCAGCATTTTCCGGTGCGAATAAAGCGAACACCAGATCGACAGGCTCATCATCGATCGCTTCGAATTCAATTGGCTTTGATAGGTGCGTAAACACGCCAATAACCTGCGTCAGGCCGGGAATTCGTGCATGGGGCACAGCAACGCCGCGCCCCATACCTGTTGGACCTAGCCGCTCACGCTCCAGCAACCCATCGAAGGCTGCGCGCGCTTCCACGCCCACAGCTTCCTCTGCCCGATGGGCGAGTTCTTGCAACAAGTGCTTTTTGCTGGTCGCATTCATACCCGAAAAAACGGCCTCGGGGGCGACAATGTCTTTCAGCTCCATCAGGAACCTCTGTTGTTAGGGTTAGGCGGTCAAGTTCTCGGGGTCTATCCACCCGATGTTGCCGTCGTCACGCCGGAAAACGATATTTAGGCGCCCATGTGCGTCATTGCGGAACATCAAGAACGCTGCGTGCTCAAGTTCCATCTGCATGACAGCCTCACCAACTGACAAAGACCGAAGATCAGTCTTCATTTCAGCGATCACCACTGGGGCCAAATTCTCTGTATCTTCGTCCTGGTCCTGTGCACCTGCCAATACATACGAAGCGGCGATCTCAGCCGGGGCTGATTCCCCTCGGTGCTGTTTAAGCCTTCGCTTGTATCGCCTCAACTGTTTCGCCACTTTATCCGCGCCGCCATCAAAGCAGGCGTAAATGTCGTTTGCGCGGTTGCTGGCCTTGGCTGACAAACCTTCGCTAATTTTCACGACAATATCGGATTTGAATTCATGGGCGTCCTTGGAAAACGTTACAATCGCTTCGACTGGTCGATCGGAATACTTTCCAATCGCAGTTTCTAGCTCTGCTTCAACATGGCTCCGCAGAGCATCGCCGACGTCGATATGTTTTCCGTTGATTTGAGTGCGCATGTACTACTCCAGTTGCGTCATCGATTCTGACCGGCTGTTCGCCGGATGAATCCCCTCCGCCGAGGAAGGCGCGATAACTATGTCTGGGCTTGGAACAAGTCAACCATAGCGTCGCAAACCAAACCGACGCAGCGAAGTGCAATAAAATCAGCGATCAAGATCGGCCGCTTTTAGTCTTCTACGCTGCACCGACGAAGGAATATTCATAGCTTCACGGTATTTCGCAACGGTCCGTCGCGCAATATTGACACCGGATTCTTTGAGTAATTTTACAATATGGTCATCAGAGAGAGTTTTCTTGATATTTTCGTTATCTATCAATGACTTAACTTGATGTCGCACTGCTTCGGACGAATGCGAATCCTTTCCATCGGTCGAAGAAATCGCCTGAGTGAAAAAGAACTTCATCTCAAACAGCCCACGCTCGGTCGAAAGGTACTTATTAGCGGTTACACGGCTGACGGTTGATTCGTGCATATCAATTTCATCGGCAACCATTTTTAGCGTCATAGGCTTTAGGCCTGAAACACCTTCATGAAAGAACATGGTTTGGCGACGGATGATTTCAGCAGCCACCTTTAGAATCGTTTGTGCCCGCTGGTCCAAGGCGCGGATTAGCCAAGCTGCGTTCTGTTTGCATTCAGCTACAAAGCTGACGGTTTCGGTACTGCCATCTGCATCAAGTTCAGCCGCATAACGGGTGTCGAGCAGGACCTTTGGCAGGGCGTCTGCATTTACCTCTACCGACCAGCCACCCAATTGGTTGCGTTTGACGAACACGTCGGGGATGACTGTTTGGGCGATACCGCCGATAAAGCCAGAGCCGGGGCGTGGGTCAAGTTCGCGGATTTCACTGATCATGTCGCGCAGATCTTCGGCATCCACGCCGCAGGCTTCTTTGAGCACGTCGATACGTGCTGCTGCCAAATCTTCCAACCGATCAAGTAAGACGGCCATTGCCGGATCGTAACGGTTCTTCTCAACCAATTGCAGGCGCAGACAATCCTTTAGGTCACGCGCGCCAACCCCTGTTGGCTCACAAGCTTGCAGGGCGGCAACTGCGCGTTCGACCAGATCATCAGCGGCCCCCAGACGTTCACGCAAATCGTCTAAATTTGTTCGTAAATATCCGGCGTCATCCAGTTCATCCACCAATAGCCGGGCCAGCAATTGCGCCTGCGGATCAATTGGTGCCACGGACAATTGTTCTAACAAATGATCGCGCAATGACACTTCATCTGAGAGACGGTCTTCAAAAGAAAAACCATCATCGCCACCGCCACCGCTGCTTACATTGGCCCAGGAATTCGTGCTTTCGCCCACTGCGCCGCCTGAGGATGGCGCGGAGGCGGATTCGTATAAGTTCTCTTTTCCGGTATCGAAGGCGTCTTCGGTTTGGCCGATATTGCTTTCACCAACTGTCTTATCTACACCGGCCGGTGACGCATCTGCGACGGTTGCGGCGGCCTCGCCCTCCCCATTATCCGTTGAAAGTATTGGATTTTTTTCCACTTCTTCGGCGACATAAGAGGCCACATCCATACTGGACATCTGGAGCAGACGGATCGCCTGCTGCAACTGGGGTGTCATCACCAGTTGCTGCGATTGCCTCATCTCTAGTCGTTGTGAATACGACATTAGCGCTCCGAAGCCCGAAAGGGGGCATTGTGATTAAGCGCCTGAGAAAGCCTAAATACGAAAGCCTTCGCCCAAATAGACGCGACGGACAGTTTCGTCTCTGACCACCTCGTCTGGGGCGCCGTTCATCAATACCTGTCCATCATGTAAGATATAGGCCCGGTCGATGATTTCCAGAGTTTCACGCACATTGTGGTCAGTAATCAAGACTCCAATACCTCTATCTTTAAGATGTTTGACCAGATCTCGGATATCGCCCACGGCGATTGGATCAACACCCGCAAAGGGTTCATCTAACAAAATAAAGGATGGATCGGACGCTAGGCAGCGGGCAATTTCTACGCGTCGACGCTCTCCACCGGACAAGGCCGAAGCCTGGGCGTCACGCAAACGGCCCACGGAAAACTCGTCGAGAAGTGCATCAAGCCGCGCTGCCCGTTCGTCGCGGTCTGATAATGTAAGCTCCAGAACGGCCATGATGTTTTGGGCAACCGTCAGCCCGCGAAAAATCGAAGCTTCCTGCGGTAAGTAACCCAAACCCATGCGAGCGCGCCGGTACATGGGCAGAGAAGTTACATCCTGTCCATCGATTTCGATTTTGCCGCTGTCTGGGGTGACAAGGCCGGTAATCATGTAAAACGTCGTGGTTTTACCGGCACCATTCGGCCCCAACAGACCCACAGCCTCGCCGCGCTGGAGGGTGAGGTCAACGCCCCGAACCACCGGCCGTCGACGATAGGATTTAGCGACGCCTTCGACAACGAGGCCCGACTGGCCATTCATTTCGGTCATATCGGGCATACGAAGTTATTCCGAAACTTTTGCAGGGGTGAACGTGCTTTTGACCCGGCCCCCAGTGCCGCCTTTGACTTTGCCCTGACCCGATTTCAGATCGATGGTCAGAGAGGCACCTTTCACAACGTTACCGCCTTGGGTCAGCGTGACGGAACCGCCCATTTCAATAACGCCGCCCGCCACGTTGTATTTAGCCCAGTCGCCAGATGCGGTTTCGGCACCGTTCACGATGAACACTTTGCCGGTCGCTTTCATCGCCCGGATTTGGCCCGTGCCGCCGTCCCCTCCGCCATAGGTGACTTCAACCGTGTCGGCGGTTAGGCGCAGAGTGCCCTGTTGCGCATCCACAGCGCCGGAAAACACGGCGATCTTATCTGTTTCGCGCACTTCCAACGCATCAGCCGCAATTTCGATTGGCTGGGTTTCATCGTGTTTAAAGCCCCCAAAAGGGCCTTTCGATTCGGCGGTTGCACCGAAAGCAAACAACAGGGCGATGGCCCATAACGCGGCTTTATACATTACGCAGTCTCCTTCATCCCGGCTCATAGTCCGGGTATAGCCCTATTTCTGGGCCATGTTCGGCTGTTCAATGCGCAGCCTAACCCTGTTTTCAAACCAAATGTACCCCTGACCAGTTGCCTGATCATCTTGTGTCATTCGCATTGAACCAGCACTAACCGGCCCTAGGGGCGTTTGTACATTAACATCGCCGTTGGCGCGCAGGGCGCCCTCTTTCACGTCCAGCTCTGCTGCATTGGCGGTTAGCACGTATCCGTCGCTGCGCAAAATGCGGACATCGCCAAGCACGCTGATGGTTTTGGTCTTCATCCGCAGGGTGCCCGAATTGGCGCTTAACGTGACGATCTGCCCATTACTGAGGTGAATTTCGCCGCTTGGTTCTGACAGATCGACAATTTTGGGGCGGGGGCCATCAGGGCGCGCCCATTCTGCTTTTACGATAAAGGGTTCTCCTTTTGCAGTTTCGCCGGTGAATTCCGGGTTGGTCAGGCGCATGCCTTCCTCAAACCCATCAAATTCAACACCTGAAACAGAAAGCCCGTCTTCCTCGTAACCCTGATTGGAGAGCCAAAACACCGCGGCGGCCATGACGGCGGCGACGACCAAAAGGACGCCTCGGAACAAACGCAGTTGCTTTGCCCGGTTCAGCATAGGGCGTTATCGCAAACTGGCGCGCAGTACGTCATGCAGATGCAAGACGCCGAGCGGGCCATTTTCAGGCGCATTTGGATCGACAACAAAGAGGCAGGTTGCGGGACGTTCGGGGTTGTTCATGATGCCCCTCGCCGCGCTGACCAGAGCCTCTGGATCGATTGTCAGTGGCTCTTTGGTGGCAACCTCGCCAGCGGTATGATCCAGCAAATGTTCCATGTTCCGGCGAAGATCACCATCAGTGATGACGCCTAGCAAGCGGCCATCTTCGACCACACCGGCAATGCCGAATCCTTTTGAGGTCATTTCAATCAGCACTTCACGCATGGGAGTTGCCGCGGTCGCCAGCGGCATTTCACCACCGCTGTGCATAATCTCTGCCACCGTAACCAACTGACTGCCCAAGGCTCCACCTGGGTGAAAATGGCGAAATTTTTCAGGAGTGAAACCGCGCCGTTCCATCAAGGCGACCGACAGCGCATCACCCAGAGCCATGGTCAATGTTGTTGAAGTGGTTGGAGCCAGACCGATATGGCAGGCTTCTTCGGCTGCCGGTAGCAGAATGGGGATATCAGCCGCTTTCATCAGTGTAGAATCCGGGCGACTGGCCACACCAATCATCGGAATACGGTGATGGCGGGTGTAACGCATGACATTGGCCAGCTCGGCAGTTTCGCCAGAGTTAGACAGCAGAATGGCGGCGTCATCTTCGGTCAACATGCCCAGGTCACCATGGCTTGCCTCTGCCGGGTGCAGGAACTGCGCTGGCGTTCCGGTAGATGCCAACGTCGCGGCAACCTTGCGCGCAACATGGCCTGATTTGCCCATGCCGCAGACAATTACGCGGCCTTTTGTGGCCAAAAGCACTTCGACGGCTTTGGTAAAATTATCGTCCAGCGTATCTGCGAAAGTAGAAAGAGCAGCAGCCTCCACCGACAATACGCGGCGGCCAGCGGCCAAAATCTGTTCTTGTGTGGTCGTCGCGCTATCCATCAAAAAAAGCCTTAATGTGCAAATATGTCGGTTTCGGGCCAGCCTGCCAAATCAAGCATGGCGCGGTCTGGAAGGTAGTTATGCGCAGCGCGTGCCATTTCAACCCGACCTTCGCGTGCCAAACGGCGCTCAAGCTCTGCCTTCAGCTCATGAAGATACAGCACATCTGATGCGGCGTATTCCTGCTGTGCCTGGGTAAGTGTGGCTGCGCCCCAGTCGCTGCTTTGCTGTTGCTTGGAGATATCGACGCCCAGCAGTTCCTGACACAGGTTCTTTAGCCCGTGACGGTCGGTATAGGTGCGCACGAGTTTGGAGGCGATTTTGGTGCAATATACCGGGCGCGACACAACCCCGTAACGATGCGCGAGGACGGCGATGTCAAAGCGGCCAAAATGATAAAGCTTTTCAACGTTTGGGTCAGCCAGCATCGCAGTCAGGTTGGGTGCTGGTGTGGTTTGATCACGAACCTGAACCAGATGGGCGTTACCATCGCCCGATGACAATTGGATGAGACAAAGCCGGTCACGATGTGGGTTCAGGCCCATCGTTTCTGAATCGATTGCAACCACGGGCCCGAGATCAAGCCCGTCTGGCAGATCATTTTGATGCAGATGAATGGTCATTGTTACACCGTCGTATAAGGATAATTTAGTGCTCAATACCGAAGGAACGGTTTAAGGTATAGGGGGCTTGCCCATTGACCCTGCCCGCTGGGCTTTTTAACTCTCTAACTATGACCGATAATTCACCCCTTTCAGACCTGAATGGCCGCAGCCGAGAAATTTTTCGCCTGTTGGTCGAAACATACATTGAAACCGGTGAACCGGTCGGGTCGCGCACCCTGTCTAAATCGTTGGAAACGAACTTGTCAGCCGCGACCGTTCGCAATGTGATGCAAGATTTGGAGCATCTGGGCCTGTTGGATAGTCCGCATACATCAGCCGGGCGTATCCCTACGCATTCTGGTCTGCGGATGTTTGTTGATGGGTTGTTGGAAATTGGCGATGTGTCGACCGAGGAACGGTCGCAGATTGAGCAAGTCGCGGAAACCTCGGATGGGGACATTACGCGCGCGCTGGATCATGCCGGGTCGCTTTTGTCCGGGCTGAGCCATTGCGCGTCAATTGTTATGGCACCCAAGCAGGAGGCCCCGATCAGCCATGTGGAGTTTGTGTCGCTTGGGCCGGGTTCGGCACTGGTTGTTCTGGTCATGCAGGATGGCACGGTCGAGAATCGGATGTTCACTCCGCCTGCCGGGTTGACGCCATCGTCGATGAGAGAGGCGGCAAATTTCCTGAATGCCATGCTGGTTGGTAAGACCTTGCAGGACGCTAGTGAAATTATCACCCATGAGATTTCTGCGCGCCGCCGCGAGTTGGACGAAACCGCGCGGGCGTTGATTGAGGCTGGCGTTGCGATTTGGGATGGCGATGGTGAAATTGAACCTGATCGCCTGCTGGTTCGCGGCCGTTCGAATCTGTTGGATGCTGAGGCATCGGCAGACTTGAATCGCATGCGAAGCCTCTTAGATGACCTAGAGCGTAAGCGTGATTTGGCCCAATTGCTCGACCTGACCCGCGAAGGCGATGGTGTACGCATTTTTATTGGCTCAGAGAACAAACTCTTTTCGCTTTCGGGGTCCACATTAGTGATCTCTCCCTATATGAACGCCGAGCGTAAATTGGTTGGGGCGATTGGTGTTATTGGACCTACGCGTCTGAACTATGGCCGCATCGTACCGATTGTGGACTACACCGCCCGAATGATGGGCGAGATGCTGGCCGGCAGAGACGTGAATATGCGGGGCAAGGCCCTTAAGGGATGAAGGCATGAGCGAGACGAAGAAAAACGAAGCCGAAGAGATGATGGCTGATGTTGAAATCCTCGACGACGAAGTGGTTGCTGAGGAAATTGCGGAAGAAGAAGAGCTTGACCCGGTTGAGGCTGAACTGGCCGAACTGCGCGCCGAACGCGACGACCTGAAAGACAAGCTCATGCGTGCTTTGGCCGAGGCGCAGAACACGCGCCACCGTGCAGAGCGCGATCGCAAGGATGCCGAGGCCTATGGCGGCACCAAATTGGCCCGCGATCTGCTGAGCGTTCATGACAATCTGGAACGCGCACTGAAGGCTGTAGAGGACGACGTTCGCGAACAGGCTGCCGGTTTGATCGAAGGTGTTGAACTGACGCAGAAAGACCTGCTGTCGGCCTTTTCAAAGCACAAAATCAACATGGTGAACCCTGAGGCGGGCGATAAATTCGACCCCAACATGCATCAGGCTATGTTTGAAGCGCCAATCCCGGGTGCTGAGGCTGGCACGATCATCGAAGTAATGCAGGCGGGTTTCTCAATCTCTGGCCGTTTGCTGCGCCCTGCTTTGGTTGGTGTCGCACGGGCAGCGCCAGAGGCATAATTTAGGGCGTTTTCCGACCGATGTGAACCAGCTTAATCGGAAATGTCCCGAGAGGCCGTAGGCCGGCAGGGTATTTCCGATTCTAGTTGTTCGGAAAACGCTTTAGGCGCGCGGCCCTTGCAGGGTTGCGTGGTTCGCGCTCTATACTGCCCCCATGATTACTGATTGGGATGACGCTTACGCCAACGGCGCGTATATCAACGATGCCGCGGCGTATCCGCCGAAATGGGCCGCTGATGCGGCTGCATTTCGTGATGGCTGTGCAAATGCAGAGCTAAACGTTCAATATGGTGCTGGTGAGCGTAATACGCTCGATCTGTTTCACCTTGATGGCCATTCAAAGGGTTTGGTGGTGTTTGTCCACGGCGGGTATTGGCGTGCCTTTGACAAATCTTTTTGGTCTCATCTGGCTGCTGGGCCACTGGCTGCTGGTTGGGCGGTTGCGATGCCGTCCTATACCTTGGCACCGAATGCCCGTATTGCTGAGATAACGCAGGAAATTGGCGCTGCGATCACCTGTGCGGCTGGTTTGATTGCAGGGCCGGTTCGTCTGACGGGGCATTCGGCTGGTGGGCATTTGGTTAGCCGTATGATTTGCGCGGATAGCCCGCTGTCGGCAGATGTTAGTCAGCGGATCGCCAAAACAGTTTCAATCTCTGGCGTACATGACCTGCGCCCGCTACTGCGTACTGAGTTGAACGATGATTTACGCATTGATGCAGATGAGGCACGAGCCGAAAGCCCTGTTCTGTTGAACCCGGTTGAAGGGTCTAAGCTAACCTGTTGGGTTGGTGCAGATGAGCGGCCAGAGTTTGTTCGTCAGAACGCCCTGTTGGCCAATGTCTGGACTGGGTTGGGTGCTGAAACGGATGTTGTTGAGGAGGTTGGCCGCCATCATTTCGATGTGATTGACGGGCTGGCTTATGCAAAGTCTCCGCTAACCAAGGCGCTGCTTGCTTAAGCTTCGAGCATCCGGCGCAGCAACTCCACATCTTCGGCGATCTGGCTGTCGGTTTCGGTTAGCGATTCGACCCGCTTTACCGCGTGCATCACCGTTGTATGGTCACGACCGCCGAAGCGGCGCCCGATTTCCGGCAGTGACTTTGAGGTCAGGGACTTCGCGAGGAACATTGCGATCTGCCGAGGGCGGGCGACCGCGCGGGCGCGGCGGGCCGAGGTCATGTCCGACATGCGGAGGTTATAGCGCTCCGCCACTTTGCGCATAATTTCTTCGATGGTCACTTTGCGATCAGACGCCCGCAAAAGGTCAGCAAGGCACTCCTGCGCCATGTCGAGCGTGATTTCGCGGCCAACGAGTGTGGCAAAGGCAAAGAGGCGTGTTAGGGCCCCCTCCAGCACACGCACATTCGATGAAATGCGGTGGGCGAGAAATTCAAGAACTTTGGGTTCGATAACAATCGAGGAATCCTTGATGATCGCTGATTCCGCCTTTGACTGAAGAATGCCGAGGCGCAACTCATAGTCCGTTGGGTGGATGTCGACGACCAAACCCCACTGAAGGCGCGATTTGATCCGCTCTTCCAGCCCATCAATTTCACCCGGTGCGCGGTCGCCCGAAATGACGATTTGTTTGCCTTCGTCAATCAGCGCATTGAAAGTGTGAAAGAATTCTTCCTGAGTGGAATCCTTGCCCGCGATGAACTGAACATCATCAATCATCAGTACATCGACCGAGCGAAACTGCTGTTTAAAATCCAATGTCGATTTATGGCGCAACGCCTGAATGAACCGGTACATGAACTGCTCTGCGCTCAGGTACAGCACTTTCGCATCTGGCCGAAGCTCTGACATGCGCCAACTGATGGCGTGCATGAGGTGGGTCTTGCCGAGGCCGACGCCACCATGCAGGAAAACCGGATTGAACACCGTCTCGCCCCCTTCTGCCACGCGGCGGGCGGCGGCATGGGCCAGCTCGTTCGGGCGGCCAACGACGAATTGGTCAAAGGTAAATCGCTTGTCCAAAGGGGCAGAGGGCAAATCGCCCGCCATTGCCATATGAACGACGTTTGAGCCTGAATTGGATTGCCGCGCAGGCGTGGCGGCTGCAAAATCACTGGCTGCGGTGCTGACTTTGGCTTGATCCGTGCTTTGCACTGCAACGTGGACACGGCGGCACGACGTACCCGCATCGGCGAGCGCAGCAACCAACTCGTTGGAATAATGGCGGGACACCCAATCGGCGATAAAGCCTGACGGTGCTTCAAACTGAGCGGAATCGCGATTTACGCCGGTGAAATGCAGGGGAGAGATCCACCGATTCCATGCCGCTGCGCCAATCTCGACCTTTAGGGTCGCACTTGCGCTGCTCCAGCGTCGCGCCGCCTCTGTTTGACTCATACCATCCCCTCACGCCCAGCGATCAGCCAGACGCCAAAATTTTGTTGTGCGCTGCTTATGATTGCCGCCAAGGCAACCCGCGCGCTTTCCAACCGTTTACTTCGCCCCGACGCCCCTCGGCATTCAGGTCGCCTTCGAATCCCTCGGCAACATTTACGCAGGCCGCAGCACAGCCCGTGTGCTGTAGCGCCTGTGAAATCGCAACAGCGGCGGATAACGACCGCGCGCCTGAACGACAAAGGAAATACAATTCCTGCGCGTTCAGCTCTTCTACCGTGCCGATCACCTCGGTCACGAAATCCGGGTTCAACTGCATGGTGGGAAAGCCTTGCCATTCGACAAATGCAGTCTGCTGGCCAATTGAGCTTAGATCGGGAACACCGACAAAGCTCCATTCGGCCCGGGTGCGAACGTCGATTAACAGCGCCCTGCAATCTGGTGTGGTCAATGCAGTCCATGCCTGCTCTGGCCCCACTTCTCCGACACGCGCCATTTCTGCGTTCATTTGCCCACCCTTGCAGCCGATTCCCAACCAGAGTTGACGATACATAATCGACAACACGACAATCAAGTATTCCCTAACGACAACAACAATATGTCGCGATATTAGTCACTTAGTTAAAATACTATGAAAGAATAGCTTCTGCCCCGATGCAGTAAATGCACCCAGCTTACGCGTCATTTCTTTTAGGTCATAGGTTTTCAGCCACAACTGGCTGCTTGCGACTTTAGTATCGCCGCGCCGATTCTCTCAACAGGACGAAAACAAGAACATTCGGGAAAATCGCGATTCCACAAAAAAGCGCAGAGCCTTGGCCCCGCGCCTTTTTAAATTCGCTAATACGGCAGATTAAGCTGAGAGAGCTTTAACCCGCGAAGCCAAACGGCTGATTTTGCGGCTTGCCGTGTTGCGATGAGTGATGCCTTTGGTGGCGCCACGCATGATTTCTGGCTGTGCAGCCTGCAAAGCAGCTTTTGCTGCGGCTGCGTCGCCTGATGCAATCGCTTCTTCAACCTTACGGGTGAAGGTTTTGATGCGGCTGCGGCGTGCCGTGTTAACTTCGGTGCGGCGCTCGATTTGGCGGACGCGTTTTTTCGCTGATGGCGAATTGGCCATGATCTGATTCCGTTGTTTCTTTTCCGTGAAACGAGCCGCGCATATACGCCCCGTATTCAGCCCTGTCAACGCCCGCGTCGTTGTGTCGGCGAGTTCTCGTCTCTACTCAACCGGCCATTTCTAGCGTTGACAGGTAGAGCAGTAAAAGCTCGACCGGCCCGATTGAGTGATCCGTCGCACGACCCCGCCGCAATCTGGTTTTGAGCAAGGCTGATCTTCCCGCCCGTATACCTTAAATGAGTGTTGAAAATAGCCCAATTCGCCATCTGCACGACGATAATCTTTCAGACTGGACCCTCCAGCGGCGATTGCCTCATGCAATGTTGACCGAATCTCGGTCGTTAACGTCGCAATACGGGGGGTAGAGATGGAGCCAGATTCCCTTTTGGGAGAGATTCCGGAGCGGTGGAGCGCCTCGCACACATAAATATTGCCAAGGCCGGCAACGATTCGCTGGTCTAGCAGGGCCGATTTTATCGGTGCTTTTTTGCCCTTTAGACTACTGGCGAGGCTAACCTCGTTAAATTCGTTGCTGAGCGGTTCCGGGCCAAGGCGTGAGAGAAATTTGTGATTGGCGATGTCAGATGTGGGCCAAAGGTCCATCGCGCCGAATCGGCGGGCATCATTGAAAACCACGCGGGCACCGCCCTCGATCTCAAAAACGATGTGATCATGTTTGCCATCGCCACCGGCCTCATGAGTGAAATCACCTATGGTATCGCCACTGATCAACATGCGCCCCGACATCCCCAAATGGATGATCAGCGTTTCATCGCCATTCAGGGCTACGAGTATATATTTTGACCGTCGGTCCAGCCTAAGAACGTTGCGACCCGTTAGGCGTGCTGCAAAGTTTTCCGGCAACGGCCATCGCAGGTCTGGGCGGCGCTGAATGACGTTGGCAAGGCATTTCCCCTCCATCACCGGGATTAAACCCTGACGTACAGTCTCTACCTCTGGCAATTCGGGCATATAAACCTTTGCTCCACTATGAGTGTGCGACGCCGCGCCCCGCATATGTATCATGGCGGCGGCGAGGCATAGGGTTTATGTATGCGCCATGACTGATCAAATCGATAGCGGTGCCACGCCCGCAAACACAAGTGCAAACACAACCCATTTCGGTTTTCAGGACGTTCCTGAGACCGAAAAAGCGGGCATGGTTCATGGTGTCTTTTCGTCCGTCGCGTCGAATTATGACGTGATGAACGATTTCATGAGCCTGCGCATTCATCGTATTTGGAAAGAGGCGATGATTGATTGGCTCGCCCCCCGCCCCGGCATTCGGATGCTGGATGTTGCTGGTGGCACGGGTGACATTTCGTTTCGTATGTTGGACCGGATCAAAGGCGACGGGCATTCGACCATTTGCGATATGACTGCGCCGATGTTGGTTGAGGGACGCAAGCGGGCACAGGCTGCTCAGCTATCCCAATCACTGGATTGGGTGTGTGGTGACGCAATGAACCTGCCCTTTCCCGACAAAACCTTTGACGCTTATACGATTGCCTTTGGCATTCGGAATGTAACGCGGGTTGAGGAGGCTTTGGCCGAGGCACGGCGGGTATTAAAACCCGGCGGTCGGTTCATGTGCCTGGAATTTAGCCGCGTTTCGCCGCCTATGTTGGAAAAGGCGTATGACCTGTATTCCTTTAACGTCATTCCGGTGATGGGGCAGATCGTGGCCAAGGATCGCGACAGTTACCAGTATCTGGTGGAATCAATTCGCAAGTTTCCTGATCAGGATACATTTGCAGGCATGATGCGTGATGCTGGGTTTGACCGGGTAAAATATCGCAATCAAACACTGGGCGTTGCGGCCATTCATTCGGGTTGGCGTCTGTAAATGTTCAAGTTTATTCCGAATCTGTGGCGGCTGGCCCGCGTTGGCGCAACCTTTGCGCGGACGGGTGCGTTGCACCGCATTTTGGAAGAGGTTGAGGCACCTGCCCGCCTGAAGTTCGCGCTGAAACTGTTAGCTGCGCCTGCAAGGCCCTTTGGGCTGAAAGGCGAAACTTCATTGCCACCTGTCGCGCGGGCGATCAGCGCGCTTGGCCCGGCATACATTAAGTTCGGCCAGATTCTGTCGACCCGCCCGGATATTGCGGGCCACAATCTGGCGACAGAGCTGCGGTTGTTGCAAGATAAGCTACCGGCTTTCTCGGACGAGGAAGCACGCCGGGCGATACGTGATGAATTCGGTGCCGATGTTGATGAGTTATATGAGGCGTTTGAACCGCCTGTTGCTGCGGCATCTATCGCGCAAGTACATCCGGCATTGGAAAAGGGTACGGGTCGCAAGGTTGCGGTGAAAATTCTGCGCCCCAATATCGAGGTCGAATTTCGGCGCGATATTGATGCATTCTATATGATCGCCAGCTTGGTGGAGGCATTGTCTCCAATTGCTCGGCGATTAAAGCCCAAGGCAATCGTCGATCATTTCAGCAGCGTTGTGCAGGGCGAAATGGACCTGCGGATGGAAGCCTCTGCCGCCAATGAGTTTCGGGCAAATACGGCAGAGGATGAAGGTTTTAAAGTCCCTGATATTCTATGGCGCCTATCTGGTCGCCGGGTGATGACCGCTGAATGGGTAGAGGGTGCGCCGATGGGCGACCCGGATGTTTTGGCGGCAGCGGGGCATGATTTACCTCGACTGGGTGAACGCATCATCCAAACATTCCTGTTCCACGCGCTGCGCGATGGGTATTGGCACGCCGACATGCATCAGGGAAATCTGAAGGTCGCGGACAATGGCGATATTCTGGCGGTCGATTTTGGCATAATGGGCCGGATCGACAAGCTGACCCGCCGTTATTACGCCGAAATTCTGTATGGATTTCTGCGCAAGGATTACCGCCGTGTCGCTGAGGTTCATTTCGAGGCTGGCTATGTGCCGGCGGATCAGGACGTCGATATGTTTGCGCAGGCATTGCGCAGCATTGGCGAGCCGATTTTTGGGCAAGATGCCAGCAGTATCTCTATGGCCAAACTGTTGGCGCATCTGTTTGAGGTGACTGAGCGATTCGGCATGACCACCCAGACGCAACTGATTCTGCTGCAACGGACGATGGTTGTGGTCGAAGGGGTCGCGCGGTCTTTGGACCCGAATGCAAATATGTGGGAGGCGTCCCGTCCGGTTGTTGAAGACTGGATTAAAGACAACCTTGGCCCGCAGGCATTGGTTCGGGACGCGGCGCAAGCATTGCTGGCACTGGCGCGCATCGGCCCACGGTTGCCCGAAATGGCCGAAAACCTTACGCGGGCGGTTGCGGCGGCAGCGCAGGAACCTGAGTCAGCCCCCCCACCACCATCACGTTGGCGGTTTGTACTGGTCGGGGCGTTTATCGGTGGATTGTTGGCCGCGCTGGTCGCAGGCTAACCGTCAAAAATCACCAACGATGATTTTTTTGGGTGAATCTTATGCCAACAAGGCCCTGCGCGCATATCGGCATTTGACGCGGGCGCTGGTGTGGATAATGTCGGTTGTCCAAAAGATACGCAGGATGCGCGCCTAAATAACAATATTGGTGCGGCATATGAGGGACGCGATAATGAAAATCAGCATCGAACGGGCGGCGCTACTAAAGGCTATGAGCCGGGCGCAAGGTGTGGTTGAGCGGCGGACGACGATCCCCATTCTGTCAAATGTTCTGATTGAAACGGATGGCGAAGCCAGCGCTGTTAGTTTCCGTGCCACTGATCTGGATATTGAAATTCAGGAAAACCTGCCTGCTGAGATTCATCAGCCCGGTGCCACCACTGTTCCGGCGCATACGCTGCATGAAATTGCGCGCAAATTGCCCGATGGCGCGACCATCACCCTAACCGAAGAACCGGGCGAAGGTCGTTTGGAGGTTTCTGCCGGCCGCGCGCGGTTCACTCTGCCGACGCTGCCCCGCGAAGATTTCCCGATTATGGCGTCATCTGAATATGATGTAAGCTATGCAATCGCTGCGCCGATCATTCGCCGCCTGTTTGAAAAGGCCAGCTTTGCAATTTCCACCGAAGAAACGCGGTACTATCTGAACGGCGTTTACCTGCATATTGCTGAGGATGGCGGCGAGAAATTGCGCGCCGTTGCAACTGACGGCCATCGATTGGCGCGGGTTGATACGGACCTGCCACAAGGTGCATCCGGTGCGCCCGGTGTGATCGTACCGCGCAAGACTGTTGGCGAATTGCGTAAGCTGTTGGAAGATGATGAGGCAGTGATCAATGTTTCTGTTTCTGAAACCAAGATCCGCTTTTCGGCTTTGGGCCTGACGCTAACGTCGAAAGTGATCGACGGATCATTCCCTGACTACACGCGGGTTATTCCGGTCGGGAACACCAAACGGCTGGAGGTTGATGCCTCAGAATTTGCGCGCACTGTTGATCGGGTTTCTACCGTTTCTGCGGAACGTTCGCGTGCTGTGAAGCTGACTTTGGCAGAGGATAGCCTGACGTTAAGCGTAAACGCGCCTGACAGCGGCTCTGCCACCGATGAAGTGACTGTGGCCTATAATGATGAGCCGATGGAAATTGGCTTTAACGCCAAGTATTTGACTGAGATTGCAGGTCAGATCGACCGCGAGAATGCCGTGTTGATGTTCAATGGCCCGGGCGATCCAACGCTGGTGCGCGAAGGTGATGATGGGTCCGCCATCTATGTCGTAATGCCGATGCGCGTTTAAGGCTGGTTGAGAGGGCGCGTATATGGCGGCGATCCTCTCTCTATCCTTGTCTCATTTCAGGTCGCACAAAAAACTGCGGGTAGAGGCAGATGCGCGGCCTGTGGCACTGCACGGCCCAAATGGTGCGGGCAAAACCAACATTTTGGAAGCAGTTTCCCTGCTGTCGCCGGGGCGCGGTTTACGCCGGGCATCGGCCGAAGAGCTAATTCGTCGGCCGGAGAATATAGGATGGCGTATTGCCGCCGATGTTAAGACCCCTGATGGAGAGCGAGAGGTAATCACCGCCGTTGCTGCGCCGGGTGCGCGCCGAACTGTTGAGATTGACGGCAAGTCCGCACCTCAATCAGCCCTTGCTGACATCGCACCGATGGTCTGGCTGACACCCGCGATGGATCGGTTGTGGACTGAGGGCGCTGCCGAACGGCGACGGTTTATCGACCGCGCCACGCTTAGCTTTGAACCGGGTCATGCGATCAGATCGCTAGCCTATGAAAAAGCCATGCGCGAAAGAAACCGGCTGTTAAAGGATGGCGGCGCAGACCCCGGCTGGGTATCGGCGTTAGAGGCGCAAATGGCCAAGGCCGGTGCTGGCCTTGCGCGGGCGCGGGCCGAAGCGGTGGCCCGGTTAGTTGCGGCGCAGGCTGATGCAGAGACAGCGTTCCCGCGCGCGGGCGTTCATTTGGACGGGCCATCGGAGGAATTCTTCGCCGCCATCATCAGCAACCATGGCGACCCGCGTGATGGAGAGGATGAATGCGAGGCCACCTTGCTGAAAACCTTTGCCGACGGGCGGCGGAATGATGAATTTGCAGGGCGAAGCCTGAACGGCCCGCATCGCACTGACCTGGCGGTTCAATTTACGGCCAAGGGCGTTGAGGCCCGCGTATGTTCGACCGGAGAGCAAAAGGCGCTGCTGATCTCTCTAATCCTAGCAAATGCCCGTGCTTTGGCCGCAGAAGGCACGGCGCCAATCTTGCTGCTGGATGAGATAGCTGCGCATTTGGATCGGGGCCGGAGAGCCGCATTATTCGACGAGGTATGTGGTATTGGTGCCCAAGTTTGGATGACAGCAGCGGGCGTAGAATTCTTTGAAGAACTAGGCGACCGCGGTACCGTCGTTGCCATCTGAACCGTCGTAGTTCGAAACTCATACGTCGTAAAAATCAAATGATTTAACTTCACGCAGGTCCAACCGGTTAAAATTGGTCTCGTTTGGTCCTTTTTTGGTATAAATTCGCATTTTTTTCCTTAGGCATCGAAAACCCTTCGGCTAGCGTTCTGTCGTGACTGTCTGAGGGGACAACCCTGAGAAGCAGCAACGGGGAGTAATTCACAATGGAAGAACAAATCGCACAACTCGCGGCGCAGGTCGCCGAGTTGCAGGCGAAGGTGAACACAACAAACACCATTTTCGCCGAGATGTACTATTACATCACCATCCCGCTGATGATTATCATCCACGCAGGATTCCTTGCTTACGAAATGGGCGCATCACGCGCCAAGAACGTTTTGGCCTCGGGTGTGAAAAACATCCTTGCCTTCGCCTTTATGGTCCCAACCTTTTACTACTTTGGTTGGTGGGTTTATTGGGGTTTCCCAACAGGTATTCCTGGAATCATCGGCGCAGCGTCTGGGCCAAACGGTATCAGCGGTGCAGCTTATGCAACTGAGATCGCAGCACCGTGGGTTGAGTACATGGGCCCGAATATCTCAGACAATGCCTCAGGCGTATTCTGGGGCGCGTTTACGATGTTTGCCGCCACAACAGCTTCGATCATGTCGGGCGCTGTGATTGAGCGTATTCAGGTTGTTGGCTTTACCATTCTGGCCATCGTGCTCGGCAGTTTTGCCTGGGTCGTTGCCGCCGCTTGGGGCTGGCATGCTGATGGCTGGTTGGTCACCGAATGGGGTGTACATGACTTTGGCGCCGCTGGACTTGTCCATGCTGTCGCTGGTTTCTTTGCCCTTGGTGTCCTTATCAACCTTGGACCACGCATCGGTAAATTCAACGCTGATGGGTCGGCCAATGACATTAACGCGCATAACCTGCCGTTCACTGTTACGGGTTTGATGCTGATCATCGTCGGTTTCTGGGGCTTCTTAATGGCCTGTTTGATCGTGCCGGGCGAAGCTTGGTCTTGGTATCCAGACAAGTTGACCTCGATCTACGGTACACCAATGACGCTTAGCGCGTTGTCATTCAACATTCTGATGGCCTTTGCAGGCGGTATCATCGGTTCATGGATGATCACTCGTGATCCATTCTGGATGATGTCAGGCGCGTTGGCTGGGATCATTTCCTGCGCTTCAGGTCTGGATGTTTACTGGCCGCCGCTGGCGTTCGCAGTCGCGTTCGGTGCAGGTTGTCTGTTGAAACCAGCCGCCGCATTTGTGGAACGAATGGGCATTGATGACGCTGTTGGTGCTGTCACGGTTCATGGCACGATCGGCATCTATGGCATGTTGGCATTGGGTATCTTCGGCGCAGGTTTGCCAGCGCTACAGGGTGATCCTGGTGTTATCCAGGTCAGCTTCGTTGGTCAGCTTGTTGGCTCTATCGTCTTCATATTGCTTGGCCTTGTGCCCGGTTATCTGGTGTCGCTGATCCTGAAAATGTGTGGCTTGCTGCGCGTTGGTGAGGCTGCTGAGATTATCGGTCTTGACCCGGTTAAAGTTCCGGTTGCCGCCTATCCTGAAGGCATCCAGATCTCGACCACTCCGCACTAATTCTGAAAAGAAAGGAACACGATATGCCCTGGGGTATTTCATACGACACTTTCAACGACATTAGCGGTGCGATGTATCTTGCCGCTGGCAGCGAAGTGCTGTGGACCATTGTGTCCGCCGTCATCTGCGTTGCCGCGTTGGTGGTAGGCAGCAAGCATGAGCTGGACGCCTACAAAAAGGCTGAAGACATGAAGTAAGTTTTCAGTTGAAAACAGCATTGGGGCCGTCGGATTTTCCGGCGGCCCTTTTCTTTTGCGCATATGTCAGCCAGAAATCGTTTCATGAACAAAGCACCACATATCGCCATAATTGGCGCAGGGATTGTTGGCGTATCGACGGCCATCTGGGCGCAGCGCGCCGGGGCGCGGGTTACGTTGATTGACCGGGAGGGGCCTGCCGCGGGAACGTCTTATGGCAATGCTGGCCTGCTGGCTGCTACGGCGGTCGTTCCTGTTGCGGTGCCGGGGCTGATGCGCAAGGCACCGGGCATGTTGTTGGACCCGAACCAACCGTTGTTTTTGCGTTGGTCTTACCTGCCACGCCTTTTCACGTGGTTACGCCGGTTTTTATCGCATGCGACGGCACCGGAAGTGGATCGCATTTCAGCCGCCTTAACCGGGTTGTTGGCTGACACAGTTGATCAGCACCGCAATCTTGCCGAAGGGACTGTGGCCGCTCGTTTTATCAAGGACGGCGATTGGGTGTTCGGTTATGCGGATAAGAAAGCCTTTGAGAAAGACCACTATTCCTGGCGGATCCGACGGCAGAATGGCTATGAATGCATAGAGATGGAGCCGGACGCCATCGCAGCCTATGACCCCGCACTGGCCGGTAAGTTTGGCTATGCTGTCAGATGCACCAACCATGGGTTTATCAGTGACCCCGGTGCCTATGTCACGGCCTTGGCTGACCATTTTGTTGCCGAGGGTGGCGAGCTGACCATCGCAGATGTTTCCGGCTTTGATATTGCGGCTGGCAAAGTGAGGGCGGTTCAAACTGCAATCGGGCTGATTGAGGTTGACCATGCCATCGTAACCGCCGGGGTTTGGTCTCAGCAACTCGGCGGGGGTGCACCAATCAAGCTGGATTCTGAACGTGGGTATCATGTCGAGTTTGTGAATGCTTCGGTTCAATTAACCTCCCCACTCATGCACGCCGCCGGTAAGTTTGGCGTGACACCTATGGAGGGGCGGCTGCGTTGTGCCGGTACTGTTGAGTTGGGTGGGATTGATAAACCGCCAAGCAAAGCACCGATTGAATTGTTGAAACGCAACGCATTAGAGCTGTTCCCGGACATGACCTATGATCGGATTGATACCTGGATGGGGCATCGGCCCTCTACCACCGATAGTTTGCCTGTTATTGGTCAGGCACCGGCGGCGCAGAACCTTTGGCTCGGTTATGGCCATCAGCATATTGGTTTGACCGGCGGACCAAAGACCGGGCGTTGGCTGGCGCAAATGGTGATGGGCCAGAACCCGAATGTTGACCTGAGCCCGTTTGATCCGACCCGGCGCGGTTAACGCTTTGCACGATCCTTGGCCGCTGCCCGGTTTTGCACGCGGTCGACAACCTGGTGATACCAAATATCGACCAGCTTCATAAAATGGGGTGTGCCGCCGGGGTGAACCAGCTTGGTTGTGAATTTGGCGCTGTCATTGGCAAATGCGGTTTCACCACGCGGATCGCCCAGCGCCCTCCACGCTGCTTTTGCCCCTAGATACGGGGCCATCACGGTGCCGGAGCCGGAATATCCCATCGCATAATGCAGGCCCTCAACCTCGCCCACATGTGGTGTGTGGTTAAAGGAATAGCCGGTGTTGCCCATCCAGCAATGGCTAAGCCCTACGCCTTTCAGTTCTGGCCAAATCTCGCACATGGTTTCACGCAGGCGTGCGGCACCTTTTTGAACGTCGATATGCTTCATCGCGGCGCGACCGCCCCATAGGACACGAGTGCCATCGGGGCTGAGCCGGAAATAAGAATGCCGGGCACGTGTTTCAACCATCATACGGCGGCCAGGTGCCAGCTTGGCCAACAGATTTGGCGACAAGGGTTCGGTTGCGATGATGAAACTTGGCAGGGGGAAAACGCGTCGACGGACCCAAGGGAAAGCTGACGTTGTGTAACCGTTGGTGGCGAGGATGATCTTGCCCGCCTTAATCGCGCCCATTGGCGTGGTGACTTCGTAGCCGGTGCCCTGCCTGCGCCACTTGGTGACCGGGCAATCCGGCACGACCTCTACGCCGCGCCGTAGGGCTGATGCCAACAGGCCATCGTGGAACTTCCGTGGGTGGATGGCATAGTGGTTGGGCAGCAATAATCCGCCGAAATACCTGTCGGTGCCGATTTCATCGCCAAGGTCTGCATGCTCCACCATGCGGGCCTCGGTTGCTGTATGTGCCGTTAGATAATCATGCGTCTTGGTTAAATTCTGATAGTGCTCTTTCGTCCACGCCAACATGATGCGGCCGGTTTGCTGTAGGTCGCAGTCAATGTTTTCGCGGTCAATCAGGCCGGTGGCAAAATCTAGGGCAGGCTTGGCCTCGGCCAATATTCCGCGCGCGGAATCTTCGTCAAACCGGGCTTTCATGGTTTCGAAATTCAGGCGGGGATGGGCACCAAACATGCCGCCATTGCGGGTGGAGGCACCGGCACCGGGGCGGTCTGCATCAACGATACAAACTGATGCACCACCGTCAGCGGCGGCGATGGCTGCTGACAGGCCGGTGTAGCCTCCGCCAATAACCAATATGTCGACCTTGGCCGGGCGACTGAGCGTTAGTTCAGGTTCAGCAGGACGGTCATCCCACCAATACGCATGGCCGGGCGCTGCTGCGTCCGGCGCAAACATCAGGCGTAGTTCCCTTTGACCCGTTCTTTCGTCGGATCGAAATGAGGGGCGCGGACGACTTCGGCCATCAGACGTTTTTGCTGCCCGTCAAGCTGACCAATCTCAACCTTTTCGCCCAGCTCGCTGTGCGCCACATCAATACGCGCCAAAGCGATGACCTTGCCAAGATAAGGTGACTTCATCGCCGAAGTAACTTCGCCAATCTGCGCCTTCCCTACTCGCACACAATCACCGGGGCCGGGGACGGTGCCGCCCTCCACATCCAGGCCGACCAATTTTCGGGCTGGCGTTGCCTTGCGTCGTTCCAGTGCGGCCCGGCCAATGAAGTCGTCGGTTTTGGATTTCAGCGGAACAGTAAACCCGATTCCAGCCTCCATCGGGTCAGTCTGATCATCAAATTCGCTGCCAGCGAAAATCAGGCCAGCTTCGATGCGGATCAGGTCGAGCGCTTCCAAACCGAATGGGACCATTCCATAAGGTTCGCCTGCCTTCCAAACAGCATCAAATACTTCCTCTGCATCTTTCGGGTGGCAGAAAATCTCATACCCCAGTTCGCCGGTATAACCTGCACGGCCTACGATCAGGGCGGGACCATGGAAGTCATTTAACCGCGCGATAGAGAATCGGAACATTGCCAGTTCGTCCATGTTTGGCTGCGCTGGCGGTGTCCAAATTATGTCGCGCAGAATATCCCGCGAATTACGGCCCTGAATGGCGATATTGCAAAGCTGAGGTGTGCTGTCGCGCACCCATGCCTGCATTCCAAGTTTTTGAGCCTGCTCACGCAGCCAAAGCCCAGACGTGTCGTTACCGCCGATCCAGCGGAAGTTTGTCTCGCCCAGCCGGAACACCGTGCCATCGTCGATCATGCCGCCGTGTTCGTAACACATCGCGGTATATGTGATCTGGCCGACTGCCAGTTTTTTCATGTTCCGGGTGACGCACATCTGCATCAATTCTTCGGCGTCGGGGCCTGTGACCTCGTATTTCCTCAGCGGGCTAAGGTCCATCACCACCGCATTGTCACGGCAGGACCAATATTCGGCCAGTGCGCCGTGATTGGTCATCGTATTGGGCAACCAAAAGCCGTTGTATTCGACGAAATCACGCGTGTGACGCGCAAAACAATCGTGGAAACCGGTTTTCTTTGTCTCTTCCATATCGGCCTCAGCGCTCTTGCGGTATCCGATTGACCGCGAGAAATCTTCGCCCTCGTCATAGACGCGGACCTGAATGTCAGTGGGGTTCCAGCCATTAGCCGGGTCAACATCGCATGGGCATGCTGTTGAGATGCAAACCAGGTCGGTTAGTGCCTTTAGCAACACAAAATCACCGGGGCGGGACCATGGGTCATCCATGCCCAACGCGTTGGTATCGTCCAACATCGTGTTGAAAAAGAAGTTGATCGCTGGCCAGCCGCCACGGGGTTTGATGTCAAACCTGGCAAGGTCCTTGTTCATATTGTCTGAACAATTGACGTGGCCGGGATAACCCAAATCTTCGTAATAGCGAGCAGTACAGGCAAGGCCGAATGTATCATGGCGCCCGCAGGTATCCTGCACAATCTCAACCAGCGCTTCCTGATCAGAGCTGAAGTATTTGGAGAATATGCCCGGTGCCGGATACAGGCTGCCCATCAGGCTACGAGTGGTTGTCGGGTCGATTTCCCGATCTAACCCCTTATCAAGCGCCCGCAAGCTGAATGCCTGAAAATCTGAACATTCCCGGCCCTGCACATCCAGAATTTGGATGTATTCACCCGCCTTTACTTCGTAGGCGGTGGCTTGTCCGGGCTGAATATTGAAATCCTGAGAGGCGTCAGCCAACGGGTCTGGCGGGGCCATCCCGCCCTTACCCTCGCTTGGTTTGGCCCGGCGGATATAGAGGATGATTTCAGTCGGCGTATCCTGCGCCTCTGGCATCATCGGGCCACCCGGTGCACAGACAATCAGCAGGCCGTCGCAGGATGCGTGATAGGTTTCAGTATCACCCGGTTTACTACCATCGGCGAAAGCCTTCACCGCATCAGCACGGCCAATATCAAAACCTGCCTTATCAAGAGCTGCCAGCACGCGGCGACCTGAAATGTCACCCCAGCCCAGTGCTTTTTGCAGGCCCTTGGCCTCTCCCTGACCTACAGCACCGATCATCCCGGCATCTGAAGTGCCATCGGGCGCAAAGAAAACCAATTCGCAGGGCTGCAAACCCTCGCGGTCCATCACGCTAATCTCATCACCTTTTTCGATGCGGACAGCGCGGCTGCCCCCACCGGGTACAGGATGACGTTCAACACCATGTGGTAAAATCGGCAGGCCGGGTGTGATGACCCCGCCCCGCTCATATGGTGTTTCAAAGACAGGTTTCACGCCCATCCGCTTACTCCAAACCGAGTTGTTTCTTACGGCCAGCGGCCCATCTGTTGATAAGGTGATCAACCGTCAGACCGATAAAGGCGACACAGAAGCCTAGGATCAGGCCGTTGCCGATGCCATTTCTGTCTGACAGCGAACCCAGGATAAGCTGACCCAGGTCATCAGTGCCGATCATCGCACCAATAATGACCATCGCCAGCGCGAACATGACCGTCTGATTGATCCCCAGCATGATATGCGGGAAAGCCAATGGCAATTCGATTGAGAACAAGCGTTGCAAGCGGGTCACTCCGGACATTGAGCCTGCTTCATGCAGTGACGGCGGAACGTTCTTCAACCCTTCGATCGTATACCGCATTGCCGGGATCATCGCGTAAGGCGTGATCGCGATCAGAACGGCTGTGTCGGACACGTTGAACAACATGATCGCCGGGATCAGGTAGATAAACGAAGGGAAGGTTTGCAATGTATCGCAGATGATCAACACGGTTTTGGATGCGCGTTTGCTTTGCGCGCTGATCATTCCAATCAGGGCACCCAGTGACGCTGCAATGATTACTGCAATTGAAGTGAGGTAAGCCGTGATCAGCGCGCGATCCCACCATTCGGTGAAGGCGATGAACAGCAGGAAACTGCCCACGATCAGCGCAGACCGGATACCGCCTAAGATGTAACCTGTGCCCATGACCAAAACGAATGTGGCGATGACCGGCATGCCCAGATAGGCCTTTTTCATCGGCACCAGAACATCCTGAATCAGCCATACCTTGAAGTTGTTCAATGGCGTGTACCAATTGGTCACCATCCAATCGACACCGGACTGCCAGAACATCTCTGTCGTGATGCCCTTGTTGGTTGGGACCAGAAACAAGTAGTTGATTTTATCGCCAAAAATCAGCTTTCCAACATAGGCGAGCAGGATACCAGCCACCAAAATGCCAAGCGCTATGAATTTGTTCCGATGACGTTGGGCGAAGGACAGGTCAGCGAAATAGTCGATTTGCTTGTTTGCCCAAGCCAGTGAAAGCTTATCCAAGACAATGGCAATCAGAACGATGCAAATGCCAAGCTCCAGCGCCTTACCAATGCGAAGGCCATTCAGTGCTTTGAGCAGGTCATCGCCAAGGCCCTGAGCGCCAATCAGGGCGGCAATCACCACCATTGCGAGGCATTGCATGATCACTTGGTTCACACCGATCAGAATATCCTTGCGCGCTGTTGGTAACATCACCCGGAACATGAGCTGACGCGGTGTGCATCCGCCCATTAAACCTGCTTCAACAACCTCTGGTGAAACGGCCTTCAGGCCAAGGATTGTAAGCCTGATCATGGGCGGGGTCGCATAAACGACGATGGCCAGTGCCGCCGCGTGGTCGCCCAGACCAAACAATACGGTCATGGGGACAAGGTAGGAGAATTGCGGCATGGTTTGCGCAATGTTGAGGAACGGCATAAGGGCCGTTTCCAGTGCGCGATTGCGGTAAGCAGCCACGCCAAATATCAGACCGATCAGCACCGAAACCGGCACCGCAACCAATACCAACGAGACGGTTTTCATCGCCGGTTCCCATTGGCCGAAAATCGAAATGTAGGCCAGCGACAAACCAACCAAGGCTGCAAGTTTCTTGCCACCAAGATTATACGCTATCAGCGTCGCCCAACCCAGCACCACGGTCCATGGCAAACCCGGCAATTTCGCCCAAGGATTTGCGCGTACGAAATTCCAGTCAGTGAATGTCACGATGGTTTTGATGCCACCGACTAAAAACTCTCTAATCGATTGGATGAAGAACAAGATAAACCATGATGTTTTTCGCGTGATTTCCTTGATCAGCGAAATCTCTTCGTCTTCCTCCAGTGCCTCATTATAAACGTCGATTGTGATCCATTCGAACATCACAAAGCTGATGCCGTCGGTCAGCCATTGGGGCACCCACGCCAACAGGGCAGGAAGCCGCCACAACAGGTTCTGGCTGCCATCCTCTGATTTGCTGATGGTGTGATACAGAACGAGGAAAGTTGCCAGTAATAGGCAAAATTGGAGCAGTTTGGATTGGCTGAGGCGATCTAACATCTTCACCCCCTATGCCGCATCTTTGCCGAACAGCACGTGGATGATCGATTTTCGGTTCAGGACACCAACGGTTTGGCCATCTTCGTCAACGACAGGAACGGGTAGGGTTTCGTTCAACACCGCCTCTGCCACGGTTTCGATGATAGCGTTGTGGGGGACTCTTATTTCGCTGATTTGCGCGCCCGGGCTCATCTCCTCCATCACATCACCGCATTTCAGAACCTTTTCCCGTGGGACTTCGTTCGTAAATTTGGCGACATATTCAGTAGCAGGGTTTAGGACGATATTTGCGGGCGCATCAATCTGTTCAATAACACCATCTTTCATGATGGCAATTCTGTCCGCGAGCCGGAGCGCCTCATCAAAGTCATGGGTCACAAATAGGATCGTTTTGTTCAGGACGCCTTGGAGGCGCAGAAATTCATCCTGCATTTCTTTGCGGATCAACGGGTCGAGCGCGGAGAATGGCTCATCAAGGAACCAGATGTCTGGTTCCACTGCCAGTGAACGCGCGATGCCGACGCGTTGCTGCTGACCGCCCGAAAGTTGCCGGGGGAAATAGTTTTCGCGACCCGTCAGGCTGACCAGATCAACCATTTCTTTGGCGCGTTTCATTGCGTCGGGTGTGGAGAGGCCTTTGACCTGAAGCGGAAAGGCGATGTTTTCGAGTACAGTTTTATGGGGCAACAAAGCAAAGCTTTGGAACACCATGCCCATTTTGTTACGGCGTAATTCAATCAGTTGTTTGGAATTCATCGCCAAGAGGTCTTGGCCATCAATATGGATGTCGCCAGCGGTTGTTTCGATCAAACGCGAGATACAGCGCAGCAGCGTTGATTTGCCGGAGCCTGATAGCCCCATAACAACCAACATTTCGCCCTTGTGAACTTCGAATGACGCATTGTTTACACCGACTACGCAACCGGCATTTTGAAACACCTCTGCATCAACTTTGCCATCTGCGGCTTTCAGCATGCGGTCTGCATCGTCGCCGAAAATCTTATAGACTGAGCTACATTTGATAACTGGTTCTGCGTTTTTTGCTTCAGTCTGCGGTGCCATAGACAGGTCCCTCGTCGGTATATATTGAACACGCGGCGTCTATATTGCGCCTGCATTTCGGGAGTTTATGCTAGGCAAGGCCAGAGCAGATGCGAAAAATTCCCTCCACGATGTTAACATCATGAAGGGAATCTAAGTTAAGTCCACGCCCGAATTACCCGGACGCGGATATTTTGATTAGTGGCCGCCAGTGGTGAATGGCTTCCATACTTCTTCGTTTTCAGCCAACCATTTAACTGCTGCGTCCTGATGGCTCATCTTGTCGATGTCTACCAAAGCAGCCATCTGGCCGATCTGCTGGGTTGTGAACGAGACTTTTGAATACACAGTGTATGCAGCCGGGTGCGTTTTCGGGAACTTGTAGTTCGCCGCTTTCTTCAACCAACCTTTTGGTGAACCGCATGCACCGTCGCCACCATCAGCTACACGGCAACCGGCGGTGTACTCAGGGAATTCGATGAAGGCGAAGCCGTCAGCATCGGTGAAGTTTGGTGTCCAGTTGAACACGATCACGCCGCGCTTTTCTTTCTTTGCAGACGCGATTTCAGCCCAAAGAGCATCAGCACCACCTGCAAACTTAACGACATAATCATCTGCAAGGCCAAGCGCCGCAACACGTTCTGGCATCAGTTCACCATGCCAGCTTTGTGGACCTTCGAGCCAACGGCCTTTGCCGTCTGAATCTGCCGTGGTGAAGACATCTTTACAGTTTTTCAGCGCTTCCCAGTTTGGCAGACCTGGGCATAGGTTTTCATCAATAACATACTGTGGAACACCCATTTCTTCGAGCGTTACCGCAGCGTGAGTACCAGCGTCGATCACGCCGCCTTTTTCCATCGCATTGTAGAACGATGCGCCAAAGCTTGACTGCCATACTTCATGAGAAATGGTGACGTCGCCGTTACGAATGGCTTCGTAAACTGCTTGGCTGTCAGCAGGCACATATTCAACGTTGTTGCCCATGCTTTCGAAAATGCCACCGATGACGTAAGCCATCACAACCTGGCTGGACCAGTTATGTGTTGGAATTACGATTGGCTCGGCAGAGTCCTCTGCCATCGCGGCAAATGGCATTGTTGCGACTGCTGCCGCTGCCATAAGTTTCGTTAGTTTCATTATTCATACTCCCTGTTTTTCTATTTTTTGATGTCCTCACAGACATCAATTTGGTGAATGCAGTCTTTTTCCTCGGCGCATACTCTGCGCTCTCATTTTGAACCCGTCAATTTAGGAGACACTGTGGAGGTTGTGCAGCCAAGCAAAGATTCCCCGAATTGAACCAATCATGAGCCCGTCATTTCAGCAACCCCCTCCACGATTGTTTGAACGCTTGTAGACGCGGCCATTCGCATCGCCTTTACGTCAGCATAATCTGATGAATGATACCATTCGCAGGCTTTTTCATAGCTGGGGAATCGGATGAGGACATTGCGGTCGCCCGGCGGTTCGCCCTCGTGCGATTCTGACCGGCCACCTCTGACCAAAAATTCCCCGCCAAATTTCGCGATAATGGGTTGAACCTGCTCAACATATGCAGGGTATGCCGAGGCATCCGTAACTTTGATCTGCGCTATGACATACCCAAAAGCCAAACCTAAAACGCTCCGTTCTTGGTTGATTTTTGCCAGTCCGGCTCAAAACCCAAAACCTCTACGTTCGGGTTAAGGCCGGGATTGAATAACCGATTATGTGCCATCGTCGCGCGGTGAAGCGGGTTGCGCCGGCTTAGTTTCCAAACCTTGCAATCGAGATCATAGCGTTGGCCATACGCCTCAAAGGTTAAGGTGCAGCGGTCCGCTGCGCGAATAGCAGCAGCGCCCTTTGACCCCGGTGGAAAAGTTGAGGTCAGCACATCAGAAAACTCATGCGCCTTTTGGTAGAAGGTCGCCGAAAAATACTTCATTGCGCTTTCACGCCATTGCGCTGGGTCATGGGTTTTTGCCGCCATATGCTCCAGCTCATGCGTCACTGAATAGGCCGGTGCCTTGGACAGAATCGCGATGATGTGGCCCATCGGCTCATCTTGGCCTTTTAGGGTCACCGTTGGTGTGATCGCATCGCTTGGCTTGCCGCCGCCATCGCGCATCATCATCAGACGCACACGGCACTGCCAGCCAAGAAATTCCTTGCGCAGTTTATTATCGACCGGCGTTACGCCGAATTGTTCAGTCAGTGCGCTCATGCAACATTTCTTTGGTTAGTGTCGTCACTTGGCGTGGCGAGGTCATAGTCACGGTCATGGGATAGGGCCGGGATACGCTGACGGGCAGATGCGACCTGCGTAATATCGATATCCGCCAGCACGATGCCGGCCTCTGGCCCACCATCGGCCAGCACTTCGCCCCACGGGGCGATGATAAGTGAATGGCCATAGGCCTCTCCGCCACCGGGGACCTCGCCAACGGCGCAAGGCGCAATGACAAAAGCACCATTTTCGATGGCACGGGCACGGTTCAGCACATGCCAATGAGCCTGTCCGGTTTTTTTGGTAAAGGCGGCGGGCGTGACCAATATCTCGGCACCCGCCTGCGCCATGTCTCGATAAAGCTGCGGGAACCGAAGGTCATAGCATATTGAATGCCCAACGCAGCCGAGCGGCGTATCAACCAGAACAGCCTGATTGCCCGCGCTTACGGTTGCGCTTTCCTCGTAAACCTCAGTTTCTGACAACTGAATATCGAACATATGAATCTTATCATACCGGCTGCGGATCGCGCCGGTGTCGTCAATCATGAACCCACGATTGATGATTTTTCCCGCCTGCCCAGCAATGGCGATGGAGCCAATTAGCATCCACACGTTATGTTTTGCTGCAAAGGCGCGTAACCCAGCAAGCACTGGGTGGTCTTCTTCAGTGGCCGCCGGTGGGGTCAGCTTTGCGCCGGCACCTTTCAGCCCGCCGCAATATTCTGGCAACAACAAAAACGAAGCGCCCGATGAAACCGCCTGTTCTGCAAGGTTCAACGCTTCGGCCAAGGCCGAGGTGAAATCGGCCATGGGCCGGGTTTGCAAACAGGCGATTTTCATCGGGCGTTCCTTTTGGGTCAGAATTTCATGTACGCTTTCCGCAGCATAACCAGCGGGTGCCGGTCAGACATCTGGAATTTCAGCAACAGTTCACGTGCAATCATATCACGATCCTGCTGATTATCCGGCAACTCAATTGAGTCAGGGATAGAAACCCAGCCGTTGTTGTTGCGGTCGAACACGGCTGGCGCGCCGTCTTCATAGCCCATGTGCACATCTTCCAACCAGTTGAGATCATCCCAACCCATGGTTTCGATGTACTTCTGAAGGAACGGAGTCATCCGTGTGTAGTCAGGAACCAGATTCACATCATAGCGATAGCCGATGTGCTGTCCGATTTCCTTTTCACGTTCTGAATCCAGACCAGCCGCGTCATTAACGAACTGATCGACGTCTGTAATTTCAGAGCCGCGATACTGTGTTCCAGCCATAATGGCCTCCTTTCGACGGGGTAGGCCGGGCCTGCCAAGGCAGACCCGCGCCCGCCTTACTTACAGATGGTGATAGTCTTCGACGCCAACCGTGTGGTTGGTGCCTGCCAGCGGAACACCCGCCATTGCCGATGCTTCCATCGTCAACGCGGCCAAATCCTCAGGCTCAAGACTATGAATGTTGGTTTTACCGCAAGCGCGCGCAAACAACTGGGCCTCAATGGTCAGTGTATGCAGGAAGTTATACACGCGTTCGGCAGCCTCATCTGGGTCAAGCCGTGCGCGCAGAACAGGGTCCTGCGTTGCGACGCCAACCGGGCAACGACCGGTGTGGCAGTTATAACAATGACCCGGTGCTGCGCCTACTTCTTCCTCGTAGTTCGCCTCTGGGATGTCCTTGTTACAGTTCAACGCCATCATGACCGAATGGCCAATCGCAATCGCATCTGCGCCCAGCGCAATCGCTTTTGCAACGTCGGCACCGTTACGGATACCGCCAGCGTAGATCAGGGTGATCTCACCACGTTTGCCAAGGTCATCAATCGCCTTACGCGCCTGACGGATCGCAGCAATACCCGGCACACCTGTATCTTCGGTCGCAAGGTGTGGACCAGCGCCGGTCGAGCCTTCCATACCGTCGATATAGATCGAGTCCGGATCACATTTCACCGCCATCCGCACATCGTCATAAACACGCGCAGCGCCGAGTTTAAGCTGGATCGGAATCTGGCCATCGGTTGCTTCGCGAATTTCCTGAATTTTCAGGGCCAGATCATCTGGACCCAACCAGTCGGGGTGACGAGCAGGTGAACGTTGGTCGATACCGGCTGGCAAAGAGCGCATCTCAGCAACCTGATCGGTCACTTTCTGACCCATCAAGTGACCGCCAAGACCAACCTTACAGCCCTGACCGATAAAGAATTCACAGCCATCCGCCAAAACCAGGTGGTTCGGGTTAAAGCCATAACGCGACTGAATGCACTGGTAGAACCATTTTGAGCTGTAGCGACGCTCATCAGGGATCATGCCGCCTTCGCCAGAACAGGTTGCAGTACCCGCCATCGTCGCACCACGGGCCAATGCGGTTTTAGCTTCATATGACAGCGCACCGAACGACATGCCGGTGACATATACCGGGATGTCGAGTTCCAACGGTTTTTTGGCGCGTGGGCCAATAATCGTCTTGGTCGTGCACTTCTCACGATACCCTTCGATGATGAAGCGCGTCAGCGTGCCGGGCATGAATGTCAAATCATCCCAATGTGGGATTTTCTTGAACAAGGACATGCCACGCATGCGGTAACGACCGAGTTCAGATTTGATATGGATGTCGTCGATTACATGCGGTGGAAAGACAAAGCTGTCGCCCATCCGCGTGACGTCGCGATCCAATGGTTTTTTGGTTTTGATATCACCATCAGCCATTTTATTAGTTTCCTTTCAACGCCTTAGAGGATGAGTTTCTTCTCAGAAGGCTCAAGGTTGTCATAGTTCCACAGCTGACGACCAGCTACGACTTTGGTGAAATGATCCACGCCCTGCTCTGGCAACAGGCCATATTGCGTCAGCTTGCGCGTTAGCCATGCCTTATCCAGGTCAGTCAGCTCTTCGGTAACAGCATCGACACCCAGTGATTTGATCTCACCACCGACATAGATGGTACCATCGTACATGGAGTCGCCGAGGTTTTTGCCGGCATCGCCACAGATGACCATGCGGCCACGCTGCATCATAAAGCCGGTCAATGCGCCGGTATCACCGCCAACGACAATGGTGCCGCCTTTTTGGTCAATACCAGTACGTGAACCAACCGAACCGCGCGCAACCAAGTCGCCACCACGGATCGCAGCACCGAATGTTGAACCTGCGTTTTTCTCTACCACGATGGTTCCGGCCATCATGTTTTCACCGCAAGACCAACCAACACGGCCTTTGATGGTCACGTTAGGACCGTCAAGCAAGCCAACGCCAAAGTAACCGAGTGAACCTTCAATGATTAGGTTCAATTTGGTCAGGATACCAACACCCAAAGAGTGTTTGCCACGTGGGTTTTTGATGACGATCGTTCCGTAACCTTCGGCCATCAACGCGCGAATTTGCTCGTTGGCTTCGGTCGTGGTCAGATTATCAACATCCAGTTCGGTCCGCTTGTTGAAATCAACGGCGGGTGCCCACGGATATTCAAACCGCTCTTCTTCATCCGGGTTGAACTCAACGCGCATTGCGCGCCCGGTCAACTGGTCGGTACGCATGCCGAGCGCGGTAACACGCTCTTCCTGCGTCATGGCCTTTAGTTCGGCGTCGCTTACGCTTGCCATACCCGGACCTCCTCATCATAGGGATCGTAAGTGTCAATTTCTTGGGGAAGAATGGCGCGGATCGCGACTTCTTCGGACGCCATGGCGATCATGTCGTCGGATTCGTACAGAACCAGCGGTTTGGCAGCCATTGTATCTTTGGCCATGCCCAGCTGATCTTTGGTGGCGACCAGATAGGTGAACACGCCATCAATCTCGTCAATTGAGCGACGCAGGCTGTCTTCCAATGAAACGCCATTGGCAAGGTTATCAGCCGTGTAAACCGCCAGAAGCTCTGAGTCGCAGTTCGACATGAACCGGTGGCCCTTACGCTCCATCTGGCGGCGCATGATCCAATAGTTCGTAAGCTGACCGTTATGAACAACGCTGACGTCGTTATAAGGAAACGCCCAGTAAGGGTGCGCCGAACGAATATCCACGTCGGATTCAGTCGCCATACGCGTATGGCCGATTGAATGCGTACCCTGAAAGCTGTGCAGGTCATAGGCATCAGCAACAACTGTTGCATCGCCAAGATCTTTGATCAGCTCCAGACCGCTGCCCATCGACAGAACTTCGACGCCGTCGATTTCTTCGATATGACGAGACAACATTTCCATGTCGCCGTCATGTGCCAGCACATAGCGAAGCGAATAGGCGGTTGCGAAATCCTTGGATTTCACCGTCGCGCCATGTTCAGCCAAAATGGCGTCAACAGCTTCGATACGACCATCAAGCACGCCCTGAACGCCGCGCCCGTGGCCCATTTCTTCCTGCTCGGCTGCTTTCAGCCGCATGATATATTCGCCGGCTGTTGGTTCGCCATAAACGGCGAAGCCGGTCGAATCAGGGCCCCTGTGTTTCAGGGCCTGAAGCATCTGGGTCATTTCAGAGCCAACTTTTGAGCTCTTACCCCGATAGATCAATCCTGCGATCCCGCACATGAAATGCGCTCCTCGTAGTGTGGTTAAGGTTTGGCGACACGCTTAACTGTGCGTGTCGCCGGTGTTTCAAACGATTATGGGAGACATTCCATGTAAGTGTCTTTGTCCCAATCCGTGACGGTCGACATGAAGCGAGCGTATTCGTCACGTTTGTACTCAGTGAACAAACGCAGCATCTCACCCGGCATGCCGCGCTGAACGACTTCGCTACCTTCAAGGTGATCAAGCGCTTCGCCCAATGACATCGGCAGTTTTTTGACTTCTTTGCCGTCTTTGATGGCGTCATAGATGTTGCGCTCTTCCGGTGCACCCGGGTCAAGCTCGTTATCAATGCCGTCATCCATAGCTGCCAACAACGTTGTACCCATCAGGTATGGGTTAACCATCGAGTCGACCGAGCGATATTCGAACCGGCCCGGTGCAGATACGCGAAGGCCCGTTGTACGGTTCTGGAAACCCCAGTCAGCAAAGACCGGTGCCCAGAAACCTGTATCCCACAAACGACGGTAAGAGTTCACGGTTGAACAACCGACTGCTGTAAGTGCCTGAAGATGGTGAACCACGCCGCCAATCGCATCGAGGCCTTCTTTGCCCGGCATCTGCGGATCGTCATCATCTGGCATGAAGGTATTCTCACCGCCACGCACATACATGTAGTTCTCTGGCATACCCGGCAGGTTGTCAGGATCGTTGCCGCATTTGACAAAGTGGTCCTCACCACCGCGCCAGAGGCTCATGTTATGGTGACAGCCAGAGGCTGACACGCCCATGAACGGCTTGGTCATGAAGCAGGCAAAGATGCCGTTTTCACGGGCGACCTGCGCACAAATCTGGCGGTAAGTTGTCAGACGGTCAGCGTTGCGCAGCACGTCATCGAACATCCAGTTCAGCTCCAACTGACCCGGCGCGTCCTCATGGTCGCCCTGGATCATATCGAGACCCATTTTACGGGCGTAGCGGATCACCTGCATTGATACAGGGCGCAGCGATTCAAACTGATCGATGTGATAGCAATATGGCTTGGAATAGCCGTCGTTCGGCTTGCCGTTCTCATCGTACTTCAGCCACATCATTTCAGGCTCAGTACCGATGCGCAGGCTGCGGCCATGCTTTTTCTGGAATGCTTCGTGCATCCGGCGCAGGTTGCCACGACCATCCGAAGTCAGATAACCGCCTGGGTTCTCTTTTTCTTCGCGGTTACGGAACAGCGTACAGTAAAAGCGGCCGATTTCCGGCGCCCATGGCAATTGCATGAATGTTTCAGGCTCAGGAATACCAACCAGCTCAGCAGCCTCCGGGCCGTAACCCAGATACTCACCTGCACGGTTTAGGAAAAGGTTGACCGTCGCACCATAAACAAGCTGGAAGCCTTTCTTTGCCACCTGCTCCCAATGGTCTGCCGGGATGCCTTTACCCATAATTTTACCGGTAACAGACACAAATTGCAGATAAAGATACTCAATACCCAATTCATCAATTTTGGCTCGGACCGCTTTGATTTTCTCATCGCGTCCTTCGGCTTCTACGAAGCGTTCAAGATCAGTTAGCGCCACTTTTGTCTCCCTGTTTTGTTTGGTTGAGAAGGGCCCTTCTCAGCCCAGATTGAATTCTTAGCTCCACGGATAGGGGCTGTTCGAAACCGGGTGCAATTCACCCTTTGCGAACCTGTCGAACCGGAATGGTTCAAGCAGATCCTGAGTTTCGCCCAGCACCTCATCCGCAATTAGATGGCCAACGCCAATCATCTTCCAGCCGTGGTTGCTGTCAGCGATGACCGTTGCGTTGTCGTGAAAATGATCGAACACCGGAAAGCTGTCAGCGGTAAAGCAACCAATGCCGCCCGATGGTTCCCGATGATATTTGGGCATCAGGTCCTGAAAACGTTCCTGACAATGCGCCAAGGCGCTGACCCACATATGCGCAAACTCTCCACCCGAAACAAACTCGGGGCTGCTTGGGCCATAGGGATCAATCGCGACTTTATCGACTGGTGTATCAACTTTATAGGGCGAAGCACCACCCTGAATTCCGCCAAAGTGCCAGTCAGGTTTGTAGTAGATGCCCCAAATCTCGTCTGTGATCAGCGACCCGTCAACGCAGCTTTTCAGCGGCGCATCAGTATCAACATGGATGACCGGCGGCATGTTGCCGTCATTGTCCAGCAAAGTTTCGGGCGGCACCTGAAGGACGCCTTCCTCTAGCTGCCAATAGCGCCACATCGCAACATCGGACACCAATTCGCCATTTGGCTGCTTGATGTCGATTTTCTTTGGCAGGCCCAGCATGTCCCAGAAATCACGAACCCATGGGCCGGCACCGATGATCACACGTTCACAAGTGATTGTACCCTTGTCGGTATCAACAGAGGAAATTGAAGAAGAGCCGCTTTCGCTGACCAGCTCTTTAACCGTGACGCCTGAGATGATCCTGACGCCCAGCGCCTCTACCTTTTGGGCAAGGCCGTACATTGATTTGGTGTTGTTTGAGTAACCACCACGTTTTTCGTGCAATACCGATGTAATACCCTGAGCACGCCAATCGGCAAAGATGCCCTTCATATAATCGGTTGATGCCTGCTCACCCTCGATGAACGCGCTCTCATACCCGATAGCTTGCTGCTGTTCATAGATGGAGGCGATGTCGGCATGCATGGATTCGCATGAAATCTGCATATAGCCGACGGGGTGATAGCTAAGAGCCTCCGGATCGCTTTCCCATACGCCGACCGAATGGGCCATTAGTTTGCGCATTGCAGGCTGGAAATAGTTATTGCGGACGACACCGCAGGCTATGCCGGATGCACCAGATGCGATGCCTGACTTATCCAGAACGACAACGCGCCCCTCAACGGTTTCACCTTTTTCGCTCAACCGCTGTGCGAGTCGCCAGGCTGTAGAGAGGCCATGAATTCCCGCGCCAATGATCACGTAATCCGCGTGTTGTGGAAATGCCATCTGAACGCCCCGCTAATGATCGCCAGCAGGAATCGCCGACGCCGTAATTTCTTCGCTGTCCAATTCCTTCCCTATTCCAAGCCGCCTGACAACCTTTTTTGTACCAAAATGTCATTTTTGGGTGGCAAATTCTTTATTTTGGTATATATTTGGATCAAATTAGAGCCTTAGACGGAAATACTGGGTACCAAAATGCGCCTTGGATCAGCAGATATTGCTGCAATTTTACGCCGCGAGATCGTCGCGGGTACGTTGATGCTGCATGACCGTTTACCGTCGGAGCGCACGATGGCGGAAACCCATGGTGTTTCACGCGGAACGGTACGAGAGGCGCTGTTACGGCTAGAGCGTGAGGGGTTGGTTGAGATCCGCGCCGGGTCTGGAACTTATGTGGTTCATACCAGCGGTCAGTCATATGACACACCGATCGAATCGGCTCGCCCACTTGAATTGATGGATGCGCGATTTGCGTTAGAGCCACATGTTTGCCGGTTGGCTGTCTTGCACACGCGGCGCGCTGGCATTGATGCGCTGGAGGCTTTGTTGGACAAGATGGAGCGATGTGATGACGACACCGCTCTGTTTGCTGAGACAGACGCTGAATTTCATTCAACCCTCGTACAATCGACCGGCAACAATCTGCTGATTTGGATGGTCAATCAGGTCAACTCTGTTCGTGGGCACGACGAATGGAAGCGCATGCGAGAGGTGACTTTGGACCCATCCATCATTCGCAGCTACAACGCTCAACACCGTCGCATTGTTGAGGCGATCAAAGCGAGAGAGCCAGAGCGTGCAGCAGCACAGATGAAAGAGCATCTGGAGACCGCAAGGTTATCTCTTACCCGTGCAGCGGCGGCCTAAACCCGCCTTTTATTCCGTTCACTGCTTGACCTTAACAACGGTGGAGGGTTCTGTAGCCGCGCCCAATCAAGAAATTTGCGAGGACTATTGTGGCTGCTGAAACGGGCAAAGAAATTGAGCGTTTGATTGACCTGATGGCACGGTTACCCGGTCTTGGACCAAGATCAGCCAGACGTGCCGCCCTGCAATTGGTCAAAAAACGCGAAAAAGTGTTGATTCCCTTAGCTCAAGCCATGGCCGAGGTGGCAGAAAAAGCACGCGTCTGCATCGAATGCGGAAACATAGATACCGATGACGTCTGCAGTATTTGCCGGGACCCCAAGCGTGATGAAACGGTAATTTGTGTGGTCGAAGATGTCGCCGATTTGTGGGCGATGGAGCGGGCATCGGTCTTTCGGGGCCGCTACCACGTTTTGGGCGGTGTTCTGTCGGCACTGGAGGGTGTGGGCCCCGATGATTTGCGCATGCCGCGATTAGCGGATCGCGCTGTTAACCCAATGGTAACTGAAGTTGTTCTAGCACTGGGTGCAACCATCGACGGCCAAACAACAGCGCATTACATCGCAGACCAGCTTTCAGGTGCCTCAGTAGAGGTCACATCTCTGGCCCAAGGTGTACCCGTCGGCGGAGAGCTGGACTATCTGGATGATGGTACAATCTCGGCCGCACTAAGAGCGAGAAAGAGATTTTGAACTGAATGTGTAGGTTGTGGCGGCGCGATTGAAAAAAGTCGATTAAATTATAACAATGTCTATAGCCGCGCTGCCTATTAAAGCTAGATTGCTTGATCAAGCAATGAACGCTCAGCCGGAATACAAAGGTGCAAAATGAAGTTCTTAGTAACTGCAATCCTCGCTTCAGTAATGATGATTGCACCGCAATCTGGCTCATCACAAGAAGCTGTAAAAGAGCCATACCTGTCAGGCTGGACACCGATGATAGGTGCCTCAATTGCATCTCAACATTTTGGCGCGCAACGGGACTTCAATGAAACCAACCCCGGGGTTTTGATCGGCTTTGCACGTCAATCGACCATAACAAGTGCAGAATTCGGCGTTGAGGGGGGTGTTTTTCGCAATTCCTTTGATGACACATCCGCGATTATTGGCGGTTGGTACGAATGGCCAATCGCGGGTGAGCCAGATGGAGCTTTAGGCCAATTACGCCTAGGGTTTGCATTTGGTTACGCTGAATACCCCGAATTGGTTGATCGCGCCGACGCGTTCCAAGCGCTCACAATTGGTGACTTTGTACCGTTCGTGACACCTCAGGCAACGTGGCGGATCACCGAATCATTTGAGGTACGATCAAAGTTCGGACCGATATTTGATGGCGATGCTGATTTCGTAGCAGGGTTTCAGGTATTCTATCGACTGCCAGTCGACTGATCTGTGATCACGGCTATTGCCCGCTGGCGTTGAAACACATCTCGTTTTGGTTACTCAACCTTACCGCTCGACATCAAAAACTTGGCCATTGAGACAATATTGCGGGCATGGGCGTCTTCGCCGCTTTGCCAATCGCCGTAGCCATCGAATTGAAGCAACTCGATAAGGCGGCCCTGACTGTCCCCGGCCCTTAGCCCGCCTAGCACCGCACCCTGAAGGGTACGGACATAGGTTTTAAAGGCCCGCAGGTCGCTTTTATCGCCGATCTGACCGCGGGAACCGATCAAAGTCGCAAAATCCAAACCATCAAGCTGGTCTGCAACGGCGATCCACTCGGTTGGGTTAGTTTGTGCGAACTCAGGTTCCGGCAAATGTTTTGGTGAAATGCCCCGGCCGACAAATCCAATTCTGTCAGGCTGAACAACAACTGCGATCAAGTCACGAGCAGTGCCCATCTTGATGGCGCTTAGCTCTATCTGCTTTGAACCTAAGTCCAAAACGAGTTGGTCCTTAAACCGTATCGTCGGTTTGACCCCGCCTAGGCTGGCTGGCGCATTGATATGAGCAATACTTGTTGCACTTGGAAACGCCGCGCCTCCAGACGAATGCTCCACCCCACCATGACTATAGATCACATGAGTGACAGGGCGGCTAATTAGACCGCCAAGTTCCACATTTAGCCAATCAGCACTGGCCTGACCCAAAGGGTCCACAACCACAACCCCGTCGGACGTGAGAATAACCAATCCCTGCAAATCACCGCTTTGATAACGATAGATCTCATTCGTAACCGGAGAAATTTTAGCGGCTTGAGCGATGGCAAAACTGGAGAGGCTTACCCAGACAAGCATCATGACCGCTGCAATTTTAAGCATGTGCCCCTCCCGAGCTGAATCGTTAAGTTGTGTTTATCAACTTCAGCGGCGGTTTAGCAGGCCTATTTCACGCTTTGCTCTGAATTTTGGCGCAGCGGGGTATTATAGAACGCATACAACCTGTTTTATCCCGCTTATGCAGCATTGGTGTCACCAGCGGCGTGTGCAGGTAACGCTCCGATGGTAACTTAGATGGGATTGACACAAACTGTCACCAACACCAAGTTTGCCGCGATAGTAACCCACCATTCTTCGGAGCTCACCCATGAAAATCCTTTGCCTCCAGCACGCCCGTGTCGAGCACCCCGGCAGGTTTCGTGAGTTTTTGGCCGAGGATGGCCATGAGTGGTTTCCTGTCGAATTGGACGAAGGTGAAACCCCACCGTCTTTGGACGAGTTTGACGCCCTCTGGGTTCTGGGCGGACCAATGGATGTGTGGCAAGAGGCTGAACACCCTTGGCTAAAAGAAGAAAAAGCCCTGATTAAAGAAGCTGTTGCCAACCGTGGTATGCCTTACTTGGGCCTTTGCCTAGGCCATCAGTTACTAGCTGAGGCTTTGGGCGGCACCGTTGGCCCGTCCAAAACGCCTGAAATAGGCGTGTTGGATGTTCAACTGACGGAAGTTGGGGCAAATGGCGTTTTCTTTGACGACCTGCCGCCAGTGTTTCCGGCCCTGCAATGGCATAGCGCTGAGGTAACGCAGATGCCCGCTGGCGCGCATTGCCTGGCGACCTCTCCCGACTGCGCCGTTCAGGCGATGGCGTGGGAAAACACCGCCTATTCAGTACAGTTTCATTTGGAAGTTGAGGCAGACACCGTAGACAATTGGGCCAAAATTCCTGCGTATGCCAACGCGTTGCAGGGTGCGATGGGGGCAGATGGTGTGGCCAAGCTAAATGCCGCCTGCGATGCGGACATGCGCAAATTCGAAGTGATGGCAGAGCGTGTGTACATCAACTGGCTACAAACGGCCGCAAAAGCACGCGTTCGTTAAAGCAGTCCACCTACAGGCGGCCTGAGTTTTGCGCCCAATTGGCCATATGGGATAACCCTTGGCCGAGGCCAATTGTCGGCTGCCATTGGTCAGATGGCATAACCAAATCAGGATCGCCAGACCAATCGGTATGCAAGATTTCCCTAACCTTTGCTGATGTCAGCATTTCGGCAGACCCGGTAAGTCGCGCTGCAATTCCACCGCACAGTCCGACGGTTTTCAGCAAAGGTGCCGGAACACGGCCAAGGCGCGGCGTTCGGCCAAGCGCTGTTGCGGCTGTTTCTGCAAGCTCTCGCCACGTGTAACCATCGGTTCGCGCATCGGTCAGTTCATGCGTGGTTCCAAACGTTGGGTGCTGCACCGCTGCCGCAACGGCCTGCGCAGCATCGCGCACGTCGATCATTGCAACACGCGCATCTGGCGCGTTGAGCATTAACTGCTTGCTTGAATTGGCCAGTTTTAAGACCTTCAGGCTTTCCTCATCATGCGGGCCATAAATGGCACCCGGCCTCAGCACCCGCCAGGCACCATCACCGGAATGCTGACGAACCGCATCTTCACCTGCGCGTTTGGAGGCCGCATAATGAGATAGCTCAGGTTCCCGCGCGGCCATCGACGAAACCAGAACAAAATTGGCATCGGGCGATTGAGCCCGCCATGCTGTCGCCATGGCAGCGGCACCATCTGCATTGCTGTGCATAAAGGCAGCCCGTGAGGTGGCCTTAACCAAGCCAGCAATATGAACGATCGCATCAGCTCCGATAGCAAGCCGATCCAAAGCCGTTTGGTCTGTTAAGCCACCCAGAACGATTTCCAGAGGAACATCTTTAAGTTCAGGTAAGTTTGGCTGCGAGCGGGCCAGAATGCGCACACGCCAACCGGCCGCATGTAATGCCCGAATGCTATGGCGACCCAGAAACCCCGTTCCGCCAGTTAGGGCGGCGAGGGGTTTCAACCGGTTTTGCCTGTGTCGAACAAATCGTCCAGATACATGATACGTGCCTTAGCCCGGCTGAGTTTGCCGGACGAGGTTTTAGGCAACTCACCATTACCGGCAAGAACGATCCGCGCATCTACGCCATGGGATTCGCGAACAAGAGTATGAATTTCTTCGCGGATCGCCTCGCGTGCTTCGGCATCACGGGCACGGCATTCAATGGCAACAACGACTTCTTCTTCGACCTTGCCGCTTTGATCATCCGGGGTCACAGAAAATGCTGCTGCGCCGCCATCGCGTACTGCATCAACCTTGGTCTCAATCGACCATTCGATATCCTGTGGCCACAAGTTGCGGCCGTTGATGATCATCAGGTCCTTTGCACGGCCTGTGATAACGATCTGACCACCGGACAGATAACCGAGGTCGCCAGTGTCCAACCAACCATCGTCTGACAGACAAGCTGCGGTCTGTTCCGGGTCGCCGTAGTATTCTTTCATCAGGCTAGGCCCAGCGGCGAAAATACGACCAACTTTGCCATCAGCAACCAAAGAACCATCTTCAGCGCGAACTTCAATTTTATGGCCCGGTAGGACAGGCCCACAAAGGGCGAAATCACGGGCTGGTGCACCTTCAGTTGGCGCAGCGGCAACCATCTCACGCTCGAGCTTACCCAAATCGAGCCGCTGAGTGACTAGACCCTGCCCCTCCGGCGCGAACGTCAAAGCCAAGGTTGTTTCGGCCATACCATAGCTTGGCACGAATGCAGTCGGGCTGAATTTCGCATCGGCGAATGTTTCAGCAAAAGCCCGCAGAATCGGTGCCTTGATCATGTCGCCGCCGATACCGGCCCCGCGCCAAGTGCTAAGGTCCATACCGTCGAGCGATTTGCCACGCGCACGACGCAAGGCCAAATCATAGCCAAATGACGGCGCATAAGTAATCGTTCCACCATTGCGGCTGATCAACTCCAGCCACATTAGCGGCCTGCGAACGAAATCGCGGGTCGACATATAGTCGGCGGAAAACTGTGTTGAAATCGGCGTAAGGAAACAGCCGACAAGCCCCATATCGTGATAGAATGGTAGCCAGCTAACACCCCGGTCATGAGGGCGAAGTTTCAAACCGTGGAGCGAAATTGCCTGCAGATTCGCCATCATCGAACGATGCGTTACCGCGACACCTTTTGGTGTGCCCGTCGTACCGGATGAGAACTGAAGGTATGCGAGGCTTTCTGGGTCAGGCGACGGCGTTTCGACATGACCTGTTACCTCTGGCAAATCGGCCAATACGCCGACCCAATCGAGGTTCATCGGGGCCATCGCCTCGGCCACCCATTCCGCGAATTCGTCAGTTGCAAATACAACACGCGCCTGCGCGACGTTTACGATCCGGCGCAGTTGCGCACTATATGCATCACGCTGACCAAATGCGATTGGCATCGGCAGTGGCGCAGGGACCAATCCGGCATACAGACAGCCGCAGAACGTGCGGGCGAAATCTGCATGTGTTTCGGCCAGCATTGCAACGCTATCGCCTGGCTGCAAACCCAATGCCAATAGTTGCGCCGCGACAACGCGCGCCTGATCGCGCAGATCGGCATAGGTGAGCACTTCTAACAGCTCGCCACGCGCGCTGTAGAAGTTCATGCCCGTCGCGCCATCTGCCGCATAATCGAGCGCCTCTACGAAAGTGCTGAAATCAGCATATCGTATTTCGCGCCCGCTATCCGTTGGCGTTGCTGTTTTTAATGTATCGCCCGTCATATGACTTACTGCGTCTCTCGTCTCGTTTCTTCGCGCTCTAGCATTTTCATAACGACGGAGAAAGCCTACATTGCTTTCTAGCCCACGGTTGACTTCATCTTATGACCGCAACTCACGCGCAGAACGTCGCACCGACGATGATTTTCCCCAGTTTCTGGCGGAATATTCATCGGCTCGCAATGATAATCGTCGGGAATCCAACTTCATTTGTTACGCAACATCACCGCTGATGTTCGTCGCCAAGATCAAATCAACAACCGCTTTTGCATTCGTCCGCGCGGTTTCTGCATCAAGTTGTCTGCGGCTCTGCCCGGCCTCCACCCAAACGCCATCCATATAATATTGAATGGCAGAGCGTGCCGTTTCTCGGCTCTGCTCTGGCAACATCGGGCGTAGGGCTGCTCGAAAGTTGCTGACAACGCGTTTGCGATTGATGTGGTGCAGACGGGTCAATGCCGGGTGATAGGGGGCCGCCGCCCAGAATTGCATCCACACATTGCATGTTTCTGTCCTGAAAATCCGGTCATCAAAGTTCGCAAGAACAACGGCCAGCAAACGATCCTTCGGTGTTTCAGCGGCACTGTACTGCTCCAACATCGCTGCATTCAGGTTCTGCAAAAGCCGCTGCATCGTCGCCTCCAGCAAATGCGCTTTTGACCCGAAATAATAGCTAATGGAGGATGCAGGAGCGCCGATTTCAGCGCCAATATCCGACAATGTTGCATCAGAAAAACCACGGCGGTGGACCGTTTTGATTGTCGCTTCAATCAGCTCTTCGTGACGAATGTCTCTAATACGTGTGCGTTTCATGCCCGCTTAATGTCCGCCCAGTTCCGCGCTGTCAAATGGCGTTTTTCGAATGGCCATTCGATTTTTATTTTGTTCATTGCGTTTTTTGATGTACAGGCATTCTAACCAATGCGCCTGAAACACGATGCGCCGCCTAAAAGTCGACCAAAACGGCAGGCGAGGGAAAAGGAACGGACTGATGGAAGCTGACTTTGTTATCATTGGGTCTGGCTCCGCCGGGTCAGCTATGGCTGCGCGGTTAAGTGAGGACGGCGCAAATTCTGTATTGGTTCTGGAATTTGGTGGCACTGATATGGGGCCATTAATCCAGATGCCCGCGGCCCTGTCTTATCCGATGAACATGTCGCAATACGACTGGGGATTTCAGTCAGAGCCTGAGCCGCATTTAGGTGGCCGCCGCCTCGCCTGCCCACGGGGAAAGGTTATTGGTGGGTCATCTTCCATCAATGGCATGGTTTACGTTCGCGGCCACGCCCGCGATTTTGACCATTGGGCAGAGCAAGGGGCCGATGGTTGGTCCTATGCCGACGTACTGCCCTATTATCAGCGGTTAGAAAGTTGGGATTCCGGCGGTCATGGTGGCGACCCGGATTGGCGGGGCAAAGATGGCCCGCTTCATGTGTCGCGCGGCCCCCGCAAAAACCCATTGTTTCAGGCTTTCGTAGATGCGGGTGCGCAGGCAGGTTTTGAGCTAACCAGCGATTATAACGGAGAGAAGCAAGAGGGCTTTGGCCCTATGGAGCAGACGGTTCACAGGGGGCGGCGTTGGTCTGCGGCCAATGCCTATCTAAAACCCGCTTTGAAACGGGCCAACTTGGATATGGTGAAATGCCTCGCCCGCCGTGTAGTCATTGAAGATGGGCGTGCGATTGGCGTTGAAATTGAACGTGGTGGTGCCGTCGAAGTCGTGAAGGCCCGGCGAGAGATTATTATTGCAGCCTCCTCGATCAATTCGCCAAAGCTGCTGATGCTGTCCGGTGTTGGAGATGCTGTACAACTAGCTGAACACGGCATTGATGTTGTGGCAGACAGGCCCGGCGTAGGTCAGAATTTGCAGGACCATCTGGAACTATACATCCAGCAGGCCTGTATTCAGCCCATCACGCTGTACAAACATTGGAACCTGTTTTCCAAGGCCATGATAGGGGCGCAGTGGCTGTTTACCAAAACCGGCCATGGGGCATCTAATCAGTTTGAAAGCGCCGCATTCCTACGGTCTAAACCCGGTGTGGATTACCCCGATATTCAATATCATTTCCTGCCCATCGCGGTCAGATACGATGGGCAAGCGGCGGCCGAGGGGCATGGGTTTCAGGCGCATACCGGGCCGATGCGATCACCCAGCCGAGGGTCAGTTTCGCTGCGAAGCGCTGATCCGAAAGACGCCCCTAAAATTTTGTTTAACTATATGTCGACAGATCAGGACTGGGCCGATTTCCGGCATTGCATCCGCCTGACAAGGGAAATTTTCGGGCAGGCCGCTTTTGACCCATTCCGCGGGAAAGAAATTCAGCCGGGGTCAGACCTACAAACCGATGATGAGCTAGATGGTTTCATTCGGGAGCATGTCGAAAGCGCCTATCACCCTTGCGGCACAGCACGGATGGGTCGGGCGGATGATCCATTGGCCGTTGTTGACCCTGAATGCCAGGTTATTGGTGTTGATGGGCTGCGATTGGCTGACAGTTCTATTTTCCCCCGCATCACGAATGGCAACCTCAATGCGCCATCGATCATGGTGGGTGAAAAAGCATCGGACCATATCCTCGGCAAAACACCATTGCCCCGGTCAAACGCAGAACCGTGGATTAACCCCCGTTGGGAAACAGCGGATCGGTAGGTTTGTCGGCCCCGCTACTCAGCACCGTCATCTCAGCACCGTCATCTACGACAAAGATATGCAGGGCGACGGGGCCATGTGCGCCCAGCAAAAGCGTTTGGCCAATATCGCCAGACCGTGACGGACCGGTGACAAAATTGATTGTGCGCGGGTCATCATCGCTTTCGCGATTGATTGCCCAAAGCTCCTCAAACCCCGGCTGAATGTCTGATTCCCGGACGACTGCAAAATGGGTCTCGCCCAGAAAATTCAGCGTTACAGGGTTATCCGGGCCGGAGGATAGCGCGAGTGTTCCGGTTTCGGCCAAAGCATAGGCTGACATGCTGACAGTCGCGGGTTCTTCGATCCGCCCCGGCCCATTCGAAACCTCCACCTGCCCCCAATCCAACGCGCCAAGTGTTGGGTCGGTGCCAATGCGGATGGATTGGCCCAGATTACGTTGGCGAAGCTCATTACTTATCGCCCCCGGCAAATCTTCAATCGCACTAATGCGCGTGACTGTGGCGGCGGCCTTTTCTGCCTTGGCAATGAATTGTTTGGTTTTTTCCGCCCCCGCCAATCGTGATTGGGTTGGCCGGGGTGGAGCAATCTTTCTACGCGCTGCCAAGAGCCTTGCAGCATCATCACCGCGTAGCGAGCCTGCGCTTTCTTCCGCTGCGCGTCGCACACGGTTTAGAATTCTGTCGCGGGCGCTCATTTCTTTCTGCTCCATTGATCCATGAATGTACCACCCTGCGGGGCAGGGAAATTGCGATGCTCTGTCCATGCGCCAGCTAAGGGCAGTTTTTGTGCATAGCCCTTGCGCCCGGCAAA
>JBMYPG010000006.1:0-56321 GCA_049600095.1 Pikeienuella sp.
CGTCGGCCAAGCAGCACGAACCAAATCGTGATTGCCGCCGATACCGCCCGAGGCAACGATGACACTCTCCGCCTCAATCTCAAACGAGCCGACCACATCGCGGTTCGTCTCCGCCCCACGCGGTGCGCCATCATCGGCCAGCACCTCACCAGCGGCCCCGGTCACCGCGCCATTTGTGGTGATCAGCCGGGTCACACGGTGGCGGAATTTCATCTCCAGCAACCCTGCATCCACCGCCGCCTGCGCCGGCGGCACAAACCCCGCCACAACCCCAGTGCCCGTCCCCCAGGTAATGTGGAACCGAGGCACCGAGTTACCATGCCCACCGGCATAAGACCCGCCGCGCTCGGCCCACCCAACAACGGGAAACCAGCGCAGGCCCATGGCGTGCAGCTCTGACCTCATCGGGCCAGCGGAATAATCCAAAAACGCCTCGGCCCATTTGCGCGGCCAGTGATCTTCGTCGCGATCAAATTGCGCCGACCCGGCCCAATCGGCCCCCGCCAGTTCGCGGCTATCCCGAATGCCCAACCGGCGTTGCTCTGGCGAGTCGATCATCATCAACCCGCCCAGCGACCAAAACGCCTGGCCGCCAAGGTTCTGCGGCCCCTCCTGATCCAGCAAAACCGCCTTGCGCCCCCGCGCCGCCAGCTCCTTCGCCGCGGCCAGCCCGGCCAGCCCGCCACCGATAATCAGCACATCTGTTTTCATCTGATCCACCCATTGGCAAAGGTCAGCGCATCACAGCCTGCAAAACGCCGATACCGTTCCAACTCGGCCATCAACCGCGCCTCTCGCCCGGCTGACAGCTTCACCTTCGCCTCCAACCACAACCCGGTGACATGCAGCGCCGACGAAGCCCGATCCGCCTTCATATCAATCCGGCCAATCAGCTTGTCACCCTCCAACAACGGGAAAACATAATAGCCGTATTTCCGCTTTGGCTCCGGCACAAAAACCTCAATCGTGTACTCAAATCCGAACAACCGCTTGGTGCGTTTGCGGTCGCGGATCATCGGATCAAAGGGCGACAACACCCGCACCCTCCCCGGCACTTCAGGCGGCACCTCATCCAACAACCCAGCCCGCGCAAAATGCCGACGAGGTTTGGATCCATCGGCGCTCTCCACCTCTACCTCCACCAAATCCTGCCCCTCGGCCCAGACTTTCGCCTCTGCGGGGGAGATCAGCGCCCAGAACGCCGCCAAATCGCCATGGGTGGCAAACCCCAACCGGTCCAACGCTGCATTACATGCCCAGTCGATTAGCGCCGCCCGATCAGGCACAGGGCCGCGAAATTCAGCAGGGATAACATTCTCCGTCAGGTCATAAACCTTCTGAAACCCCTCTCGCCGACAAACGCATAAATCACCGGTACGCCACAGCCATTCCAGCGAAGCCTTTGACGGGTTCCATTCCCACCATCCGCCGGACGACCTTGCTTCATCCTTGCCCATATCCCGCGTCCGGCACGGGCCGCGCTGGGCGATTTCCTTCAAAACCTCCTGCGCCTGCTCCTGAAATCCCTCTCGCCCCCAATGCCCCCAATCACGCGCAATCTTTGGGGCCTTATCCGCCATCGCCCGCATCCACATCGGAAAATATTCAACCGGGATGATCGAAGCATCATGCGTCCAGTTTTCAAACATCGCCCGGTCAGCCTCGATCAAGTCCACCAGATGCTGCTTGCGATAGGTCTGATTGCGCGCAAACAGAGTCATATGGTGCGCGCGCTCTACCGTATTGATACTGTCCACCTGCACAAAGCCGAGCCGTTGGATCAGCGCCCGCAGGTCAGATTTTGATTGCTTGGGCGTCGGCGGATCAGCCAACCCATGACGGCCCATGAAAATACGTCTGGCGGTGCGGTTAGAGAGTGTTTTCATCATGCCGCGACGGTAGGCGTGAGGATGGAAGTTGGCAATGGCAACCCACCCGTAGGATGGGTTTTAACCCATCACCCTAAACGTCTCCGTCAATCACCAACCACCCGGGCTGCCGGTCCGCAAACGAATGCGCCAAGGGCCGCAAGGCCTCCGCCCCCGGGTCATCAAAAACCCCGGTGACCAAGGCAACAACCCCATCATCATCCAACGCCCCCAACGTAGAGCCGCAATCAGCGCAAAACGCTCGGCAGGAATAATCGGAGGATCGATAGGAGGATGGTACCCCAACCCATTCAACCGCCCCCTTGGGAAATTCCACCCAAGCAACAGTCAAACCCCCGCTATGTTTTTGACATTTGCTGCAAGAGCATGTGTGCGGGTTCAACGCCGGACCAGCCGCCGTAAAAGCAACCCGCCCACAAAGGCACCCACCGGTAAACGTAACGCCCACACCAACCCTCTCCCAAATGTAGGATGGGTTTTAACCCATCAAACAAACATCACCAAACGGGGGGGCACGTTAACAATTGTCATCCCCGCGGCAACTGTCATCCCCGACTTGATCGGGGACCTCCCCCCACAAGCTCCACCGCCAACGATGCACACCCAACCACAAAAAGGTCCCGGGTCTGCGCCCGGGATGACAATCATCATGGCGATGTCATCCCCAACCACACCTGTCATCCCCGCGAAAGCGGGAACCTTCAACAACAAGCTCCACCCCACCAACGCTTCACCCAAAACCCCCTTGCCAACCCCAGCAAACAACCCCAAGCTGCGCCTCATGAACAAAAGGCAATTTTCATGACGGATGCAGAACGGGCCTACGAAAGGGCCAAGGAACTCATTGCAAAGGCGAAGGCGGAGGGGGCGACTGAGTTGGCGTTGAATACAGAAGTGGTCAGCAACCTTACTCGCCTGCCGCCAGAAATAGCAGAACTTACTCATCTGACGGTTTTGTCTCTCAACAATACACAAGTATCAAATCTGTCACCATTGTTAGGCTTGTCCGCACTAGAAGAACTGCGCGTCAATAAAACACAAACAGCGGACCTGTCGCCTCTTTCTGGGCTAACAGCCCTGAAGAGGTTGGATCTAGACAAGACAATGGTAACGGACTTATCGCCACTCAAAGGTTTGACTGAGCTGACGAGATTAGAATTGGACAGGACAGGGGTATCAGACTTATCGCCTCTAGCTAATTTGCGAAAACTTGAACGCTTGGGCCTAAGTGGGGCGATGGTGGAGGATTTACGACCAATTAGAGGGTTGGTCAGCTTGTTTGCCTCAGTCAAACAAAAAACTTCGTTTGTTTATGGTCTATATTTCAGAAACTGCACAGCAACTAAACTCGACCCAGAACTAAAACGTCTTAGCGAAATTAGGGATGCTGGTGACCGCACCCGCGACACCCTCGCCTACCTAAACACCCTACAAGACCCAGAGCCATCAAAACCCCAACCATCACCAACAACCCCCTACATCTTCCTATCCTACGCCCACGCAGACGCCACCCGTGCCGCAACCATCCGAACCGCCCTAGAGGCGGCCAACATCACCGTATGGCAAGACACCGCCATCCCCGGTGGCGCAAATTTCCGCCGGGAAATCATGCAGCGATTAGAGGCTTCCGCCGCCGTTCTGGTGCTCTGGTCCGAAGGCTCCGCCAACTCTGAATTTGTGGAGTCCGAGGCCGCCCGCGCCCATAAACGCAGCAAGATGATCCCGGCCCGGATTGATGGCATAGACCCAGACACCCTGCCGCCGCCCTTTGATACGCAGCACATTCTCGACCTCAGCCAATGGAACGGCGACCCAACCGACGACAATTTCCAGCGCGTCATTGAAAGCCTGAAAAACCACCTCCTCGCCGCCGACAGCGATGTTGTCACCACCTCCGGCCCTGATGGCAAATATCGGGTAGAGGAACGCCCGCTCGGTGCCCGCACCCGCCGCGATGACCCGGACGGCTACGAATATGCCCGCCGCGCCCAATCCGAAATCGCGGGTGGGCTGGCCGCGCAGTTAGAGGAAGACGGGCCGCTGCTAAACCTGCCGCCCGTAACGCCAAACCGGGTGAAGGCTTACCTCTGCCTGCTGATCAGCAATGAGCCGGTGACATGGGAGGGCCTGGACGCCAGCTTTGGCCGCATGCACCCCTTGTTAACAGGCGAGGACGCGGACTCCGGCATTGCCGACACCGCCGCCAAGCTAAAGCAAGGCCATGACCGGCTGGCCGAATACATGCGCAAAGAAGGCAGCGAAGACCTGCCCGACCGCGAGGACAAGGCCGCTCCCGAGGCAGCAACCGAAGCCGTGGGGGCATTGCGCGAAGCAGCAGAGGTCACTCTGTCCGACGACATGTCCGACAAGCTCGACCGCTCCATCGGCGCCGCCCTCACCAATTTCGCTGACCGGGTGGCGGACGAGCAGGACGACCCGGCATTTTCCGACAAGGCGGTGGAGGCAAGCGAACGCCGCACAGGCCGCGCCCTACGTAATGCGCTGGGCGTCGTCGCCAGCCTGTCAGCCTTCCTCGGCATCCACGCATGGGCCGTAACTGGACCCGGCGCAGCGGTCATGGCGCAGCTAAAAAGAGTAATCGAAATCTTAATTTCGTTGCTATAATCACGCGAAAAATGGTTAAGTTCGCACTAACAAAAAATGACATATTGTTTAATTACAATAGGTTGCACGAAATCACGCACGCGTTACGCTTTGCCAAAATCGCCTGAGGACCCAAAAAGATGACCCCCGAAATTTTGACCGACCTCATAGCCAAATCCCGCAAAGCAGCAGCCTCAGAAAACCCCACCTCCGCCCTCCGCGAAGTCCTGAAATCCTCTCAGGTAAATCAGTCAGAAATGGCCGAAGCCATCGCCGCGCAGGAAGAGGATGAAGTGCTGCTTTTTGAAGACGAAACCTGCTCCATCTGGACCTGCCGATACAACGCCGATCAAGTCATGCCACCCCACGAACACTGCATGACAGTCCATATCGCCGTCTACCGCGGCAACGAAGTTGAAGTCCTGTATCACCGCGAAGAAGACAAGCTCCGCCACGCCAAAAATCGCGTGGTAAAAACCGGAGAACTCCTAAGCCTCGGCCCCGATGCAGTCCACGCCGTAACCGCCGATGGAGAAGGGCAAAGCCACGCCATCCACATCTACCAAGGCCCGCTCACCAATGTCACAAGATCACTGTTTGATTGGAACAGCGGCGGAAAAGTCGATTTCACCATGGAAAACTTCCACGCTATGCTCCGCAACCGGTCAGAGGTCGAAGGGCTGGGCTGAACTCCGCCAAAATCGCACTACCCACAAACAAAAAAACGCACAGCCAAAGCTGCGCGTTTTGTTGGTACACCCTACGGGAGTCGAACCCGTCTTTTCAGGTTGAAAACCTGACGTCCTAACCGATAGACGAAGGGTGCATCGGTGCCGTGGAGCGGGTTTTAGAGTGGGCTGCGAAAGGTTTCAAGCCGATTCTTGAACATTTTTGGACAAAATTTTCCAGCTGATTTTGGTGAGGAAAACCTGGCGTTTTGGCCTTCACGTGGCGGGTGCAGCATCTTCGACCCGAAGTTTGGCTTTCCGCCGTCCCCCCCAATCATCAATCTCCAGCCGCCCGGCAATGTGAATCTGCGCGCCGCCGGTCTGGCTGAGGAACGGACCAAGCGGGCCCTGAAAAGCCCGAAAGGCAATCGCGTCGATCCGCGAACCGCTGGCATCAGTCAGGGTCAAACGCAGGTGATCCTCACCAACCGGTTTGGCAAAGCTCACGCGGACATTTGGCAGCGCAAATCGCGGGGCAGGGGCACCAGCACCAAATGGCCCGGCCTGATCGACTGTCTCACATAGTTCAGGCGTAGCGGCGGCGGGACTAATCGCACCATCGATGCGAAGGCTCCGCGCCGCTGTCATCGTTGGCAGGTCTTTTTCCAAACGAGCAGCCAGGGCAGCCATCGCAGGTTCCAGATTGTCAGCGGCAATCGTCAAACCTGCGGCCATGCGATGCCCACCGCCTTTCAGAAAATCGCCATTGCGCGTGCAGGCAGCAACGGCCGCGCCCAAATCAACACCCTCGACTGATCTGGCGGACCCTTTTCCCTCATCCCCATCAAGACCGATGACGACAGCGGGGCGATTAAAAGCCTCTTTTAGCCGCGCCGCGACAATTCCAACAACACCGGGATGCCAGCCCTCGCCTGCAGCCCAAACCAATGGACCCTCGACATCGCGGGTTTCGGCCTGAGCGGTTGCGGCAGCCAGAACCTCTGCTTCAATTCGGCGGCGTTCGCCATTCAGGCGGTCAAGTTCAAAAGCCAATCCCTCCGCTTCCTCAGCATCTAGGGTAGAGAGTAGCTTGGCACCCAAATCCGCCTTGCCAATCCGCCCACCTGCATTCACACGGGGACCAAGAAGGAAACTGAGATGGAAAGCAGAAGGTGCGCTTTTCACCCCGGCAGCATCCGCCAAAGCACGTAAACCAACGCGACCTCGGCCCGCCATTACTCGTAAACCCTGACGAACGAATGCACGGTTGAGGCCGGAAAGCGTGGCGACGTCTGCAACTGTCGCCAAGGCAACCAAATCAAGCGAACGGATGATGTCTGGCGTTGGGCCACCTTTTGCACGGAGCACACGATTTGTAGCGATCAGCAACAGGAACACTACGCCCGCCGCACAAAGATGCCCCATGCCACTATCGTCATCATGCCGGTTCGGATTTACAACAGCTTCGGCAGTGGGGAGGGTTTCACCAGCCATATGATGATCGGCAACAATCACTTGTGCGCCTGCCGCTTGCGCTGCTGAAATGGGTTCATGGCTTAGTGTGCCACAATCAACGCAAATCAGCAGGTCGTGTGCCTTGCCGAGTGTAGTCATGGCTTCAACGTTCGGCCCGTAGCCTTCGTCAATACGGTCTGGAATATAAACCGTCGGCGTTAGGTTGAATTCACGAAGCCATTCGACCAGCAAGGCGCAAGATGATCCACCGTCAACGTCATAGTCGCCAAAAATGGCGACGCGAGTTTTAGACGTCGCTGCATCGGCCAGCATCGCCGCGGCCTTATCCATATCAGCCAACGTGGACGGATCAGGGGTCAAGTATTTGAGCGTTGGATCCAGAAACCCCGCGGCTTCTTCGACTTCAATGCCACGCGCCGCAAGCAATCTGCCAACAATTTCGGGTAGGTCATGTGTTTGCGCGATTGCTGCACCGAGACGTTCGACCTCAGCCGAGGGTGCAGTCCAACGCCGCCCGGTGATCGATGCTTCGACATTCAGGAAAGTGGGGGCCGAGGCGCTCAGTCCTCTACCCCTTCTGCTACGCGATACGTAAGATGCCGTACTGAATGAGTGGCTGAACGCATCAAAACTGTCTGTGTTTCGACGTACCCGTCGCGACGGCGAATACCTTTCAGGATAGAGCCGTCAGTTACGCCAGTGGCTGCGAAAATTACATCGTCGCTGATCATCTCATCTAGCGTATATGTGCGGTTTAAATCACCGATACCGGCGGATTCTGCACGGGCGCGTTCGTCAGAATTTCGGAAACGAAGCCTGCCTTGAATTTGCCCGCCCATACATTTGAGCGCTGCAGCAGCCAATACACCCTCGGGTGCGCCGCCTTGGCCCATATACATATCAATGCCGGTCATTTCGCTTTCGGCGCAATGGATCACACCTGCAACATCACCATCTGGAATTAGGCGCACACAGGCACCTGCCTGCCGTAACTCGCGAATTAACTGGACATGGCGCGGACGCTCAAGAACGCAGACCTTAACCAAGGAAGGATCAACATTTTTGTACTTTGCGATTGCGCGAACACGGTCGCCCACAGGCATGTCCAAATCAACGATGCCATCTGGAAAGCCCGGACCAATGGCAAGCTTGTCCATATAAACATCTGGTGCTTGCAACATGCTGCCTTTTGGTCCCATTGCAATAACGGTCAAAGCATTTGGCTGATCTTTAGCGGTAAGCATCGTGCCTTCGAGTGCGTCCAATGCAATATCGACCGCGACACCTTTGCCGGTACCAACTTCTTCACCAACATAAAGGCGAGGAATCTCACCCTGTTCGCCCTCACCGATGACGATTGTACCTTCGATGTCGAGCAGGTTCAGCTGCGCTTCCATGGCGGTCATTGCAGCTTTGTCAGCGGCAGCTTCGTCACCTTGTCCAATCAATTCCGCTGACGCAATGGCCGCAGCCTCGGACACACGGGCTAGGCCGAGAGATAGCAATCGGTCGTTGAATTTATGCTTGGCCGCCATGATCTGTCCCTTTTACATCTATAATTCAACTCAAACTCGCGCCTGTGTTGAGTCTATGCGTCGCTTGCAAAGGCCGCAAGCAAGTGTTGCGTTTGCGCCCAATCGTTTTAGGCGCATCAGCTTGGCGATATAGCGCGTATTAGGCGCTTTCAATCCGCAGGGTGACAGGATCAGTCAAAGAAACCTTGGTCGCCGCAATTTTTGCCAACGCGGCATCAAGTGCCTCGCGCGTTGTTTCGTGCGTTACGATCAAAGCAGTTGCTGAATGATCACCCGTTTCGCCGTCTTTCTGGCGCATCTGATGGATCGAAACGCCCTCGTCGCCAAGTGCAGCCGCAACTTGCGCGAGAACACCCGGCTCATCAGCTAACGCTAGACGCAGGTAGTATGCCGCCGGGGCAAGACCGGTTGCGCGGGGGGCGCTGGTCAGTTTCGCCGCAGGTACGCCGAATGCTGGTACGGCTGAGCCACGGGCGATGTCGGCAACATCGGCCATGATCGCCGAAGCTGTTGGGCCTTCTCCAGCGCCGGGGCCTTCCATTACGATCTGTCCGACTGCATCGCCCTCGAATAATGTCAGGTTGGTAACGCCATCCAGCGCGCCAACTGGGCCGTCAGCGGGGACAAGGCAGGGCTGCATTCGTTGTTCCAGCCCATGATCATGCATGCGTGCGACGCCTAGAAGTTTGATCCGATATCCCATTTCTTTGGCTGTCTCGATGTCGGCTAGGCTAACCTTGTCGATTCCTTCGGTTTTGACGCCTTCAAAATCAACACGGGTTCCAAAAGCAAGCGACGCAAGCAATGCCAGTTTGTGCGCCGCATCGATACCACCAACATCAAAGCTAGGGTCTGCTTCGGCATAACCAAGAGCCTGCGCATCAGCCAGAACATCGGCATAATCCGCACCAGTCTTTTCCATCACCGTAAGGATATAGTTACAGGTGCCGTTCAACACACCCATCACACGTGTAAGGGCGTTGCCTGCGAGACCTTCGCCAAGGGCTTTTACACAAGGGATCCCACCCGCCACGGCAGCTTCATAGCGAAGAGCCGCTCCGTTTGCTTCGGCCAGCTCAGCAAGAGCTTGCCCATGGTGGGCTAACAGGGCCTTATTGGCAGTGACTACGTGTTTGCCTGCGCCTAATGCAGCTTCGACCGCAGCTTTGGTAGAGCCATCTTCGCCGCCCATTACCTCATAAGGCAAGATCGCATCACCGCGGTTGGCGAGATTTACAGGGTCATTCTCCCAAGCATAGGCGCTCAAATCCACACCACGATCTTTGCTACGGCTGCGTGCACAGACGGCTGTAATCTCAATCGTGCGCCCAGTCCGCGCTGACAGCATGTCAGCATGGTTTTGGATAATTTTGACGACGCCGCCGCCGACGGTGCCAAGCCCGGCTATACCGATGCGCAAAGGGGTAGACATAAGAGAGATTCCGTATTGCTTTTCTATGCCTGTTACATGCGCGAAATCAGACGCCGAAGCAATGCGGCCGCTTGTGCGCAACTGTACGTCTAGGTCAAAATTAGGTAGATTCTTCCTTGTATCCGCTGATTAGTGTATCCGCGCTCTGCATCACCTTGCGCACGCCGCGCGCTGCCTGCCGGATACGTTGCTCATTCTCAACTAAACCAAGTCGAACGTAGCCTTCGCCATATTCGCCAAAACCCACACCGGGAGATACTGCAACACCGGCCTCTTTCAATAAGATTTTGGAAAAAGCCATTGAGCCAATTTCGCGAAATTCCGTGGGCAGTGGTGCCCATGCAAACATGGTTGCTGGTGGAGCAGGAATATCCCAGCCAGCCTTGCCCATTGATTCAACCAATACATCCCGGCGTGATTTATATGTGGCGCGAATATCGCCGATGCAATCCTGCGGGCCATTCAGGGCGGCGGCGGCGGCAACCTGAACTGGGGTGAACGCGCCATAGTCGAGATAGGACTTTATGCGGGTTAACGCTCCAATCAGGCGTTCATTTCCTTGAGCAAAGCCCATGCGCCAACCGGGCATGGAGTAGGTTTTAGACAATGACGTAAATTCGACCGCGATATCCTTTGCCCCGTTGATCTGTAAGAGAGACGGTGGCGGAGTGTCGTCGTAGTATATCTCTGCATATGCGAGATCGCTAAGCAGCCAGATGTCATGCTTGCGGGCAAAGGCAACTAGGTCTGCATAAAAATCTAGGTCGCAGACCTGCGCTGTTGGGTTTGACGGAAAGTTCACTACGATTGCGGAGGGTTTTGGCACCGAATGGGCAATCGCGCGGGACAGAGAGGTCAAATATGCCTCCGGGTCAAACCGACCGTTGCTTAGCGCCGGAATATGGCGAAGCGCAGCCCCGGCAATCATAAAACCATATGGATGGATCGGATAGCTAGGGTTTGGGGCAAGGATCACGTCGCCCGGGGCGGTTATCGCCATTGCCAAATTGGCCAACCCTTCTTTTGATCCTAGGGTAGCGATGACTTCGGTGTCCGGGTTCAGTTTTACACCAAATCGACGCTCATAATAGGCAGCCTGCGCTCGCCTCAGACCGGGAATGCCGCGTGAAGTTGAATACCGATGTGTGCGTGGTTTTCGAACGGTTTCAACTAATTTATCGACAATATGCTCAGGCGTATCCATGTCGGGATTGCCCATACCAAAATCCATGATGTCGACACCTGCCGCTCGGTACTCTGCTTTCAATCGGTTCACTTCGGCGAACACATAGGGTGGCAGGCGACGAATGCGGTGAAAGTCTTCGGTCAGTTGAGGCATGGTCTTTCCTAAGTCTTTAACTGGGTCTTGGTTTGTCTGGCTAAGTTGGCTTGTTCGTCGGCAATAAGCTGCCGAACCCGGCGGCTCCGGGCGGCTTATGCGCAGATTTTGCTGAAATCTTACTCGAATGCCGCCAATTTATGTCGCCGCGCGGCTGCCGCAGCCGCCGCTGCGCTCATTTCTGTACGCAATGTTGTGGCATCTGCTTCGACGGCTGAAATGTTGGGCTTATCCACTAAACGCGGAAACTCAGCGGTACTATCAGCACCAGCCTGATATAGTTGATCTGGCCCCGAACAGGCAGCCATTGCAAAGGCAACGGCGGCAACGCACAGCCGTTTTGCAGAGAGGTCATACCTGTTAAGGGTGTTTTTCATGATCAACTGTGATATTGCACCGCACAAATTGAGACCATAATGGCGACCGCGCCAATACGCCAGTGACAAATTGACGGGATGAGAAAATGACTGCTGAACCAACTGAAGCGCCAGAAATGCCAACTGCAGAAGAAAGCATGGAGTTCGTTCAGAACTTGGCTGAAGCGACTCAGCGTGGTCAGGAAGTCTGGACCCGTATGGCAGAAGCGAAAGCTAAAGATGAACACCCTTTGCACTCTGACCCACTAAATGTGTCACCTGTGTTTTCGGATCTGGCAAAGGAAATGATGGCTCATCCAGAGACCATCGCAGAAAAATCGGTTGAATTGTGGAGCCAGCAAGCGGAACTGTGGCGCCGGTCCATGATGAGTTGGATGGGTGGAGAACGGCCCGAGCCGGTCGTTGAACCTAGCCGAGGTGATAAACGGTTCAAAGATGATCAATGGCGCGAGAACCAAGTATTTGATTACTTAAAACAATCCTATTTGTTGGCTGCTGGATACACGCAAGACTTGGTTCATAACGTAGGCGACATGCCAAAACGCGATCGCGCAAAGGCGGATTTTTACACCCGCGCAATTGTTGAAGCGATGAGCCCATCAAACTTTGCGGCAACGAACCCCGAGGTTCTGCGTACGACCTTTGAAGAAAAAGGTGCCAACCTGGTACGTGGTATCAATGCCATGGCCAAAGATGTAGAGCGCGGCAAAGGCAATTTGTTGATCAGTCAGACCGATATGGATGCCTTTGAAGTTGGTCGCGATATGGCCGTGACTGAAGGCAGCGTCGTATTTCAATCTGATGTTTTGCAGCTTATCCAATACGCCCCAAAAACAGAGCAGGTTTATGCACGCCCATTGATGTTCATCCCGCCGTGGATCAACAAATTCTATATCCTCGACCTGAATGAGAAAAAGTCGATGGTAAAGTGGCTTGTTGAGCAAGGCTACACAGTCTTTATGATTTCGTGGGTGAACCCGTCGGAAGCGCAGAAAGATGAGACATGGGACAGCTATATGGCCCATATTCTGGATGCAGTGGACGCGGTGCGTGCAGAGACTGGAGAAGACCGGATAAACGTCGCTTCTTACTGTGTCGGCGGTTCAATGACCGGCTCCATGTTGGCATATTTGGCCAAAAAAGAAGATAAGCGCATTGCATCTGCTACGATGTTTACTGCTCAGCTAGAGTTTTCGGACGCTGGTGAACTGCAGGTCATGGTTGATGATAAAATTCTATCAGTCGTCGATGAGCAGATGGACAAAGGTTACTTGCCCGCTGAAAGCATGGCGAGTGCGTTTAATTTGCTACGTTCGTCCGATTTAGTCTGGGGCTATGTCGTTCAGAACTATATGCTCGGCAAATCGCCCTTCCCATTTGATCTGCTGTATTGGAATGCCGATAGCACCTGCATGTCGGCGCAGGTCCACCACTTTTATCTTGAGAACTTCTACAACGATAACGCCTTAGCAAAAGGCGAATTAGTGCTTGATGGTGAGAATGTAAATCTGTCTGACATCAAAGTGCCAGTCTATCATTTGGCGACCAAAGAAGATCACATCGCACCAGCGGCGAGCGTGTATCGTGGTGCCAAGCTGATGGATAATGCCAAGAACAGATTTGTGCTAACCGGGTCGGGTCATATCGCCGGTGTTGTTAATCCACCGGCCGCTGGCAAGTATCAGTATTGGACTGCGAAATCAGGCATGAAGGCGGCTGATTTGGAAGAATGGACGGCTGGTGCAGATGAAACCGCCGGTTCTTGGTGGCCGGATTGGGATAAATGGCTCGCGAAAAACAGCTTACGCAAAGTGGCTGCACGGACACCGGGTGCAGTGAACGGTGTGATCGAAGCCGCCCCGGGTTCGTATGTGCAGGTACGTTTCGACAAGCGGTAAAGCTGCCGCAAAATCCAGAGATTGACGAATGGTCGCTCCTTTTGGGTGCGGCCATTTTCATATCCCTAAGACGATTGTGCCATCCTTGCGCCTGCGGGAATTGTCTTAGGCTGGGCATTCAATTCATCAATCGAGAAACCGGCGATTTTCTTGTATTTGGCGGCATGGGCTGCAAGGTCAGCCCTAGGGATTACATCTTCGATGTTTTCGAAATCCCCACCACACAAGTCCTCTACTTGTTGGAGCACGGCATCAGGGCCGTTTCCGCCACGATTGGCGAGCACCAGACCTGTGGTCTGAGGACGCAATTCAGCCTCATATGCCAATAGTGCATTTTGGTTCAGTCCGTGGGTTAGAAAAGACGCCCCCAGTTTACGCGCATCGACGATGGCTTGGCTCGCACCATTGGAACCAACGGGATAGGTCGCATGTGCGGCATCGCCAATCAGTGTGACTGCGCCATGGGTCCATTGCTCCAAAGGGTCACGATCGACCATCGGATATTCCAGAACTTCGGTTGCGTTCGCCACCATGCTATGAAAATCCAGCCAGTCGTAACTCCAATTAGTGAACTCTGGCATAAACTTCTCCGGATCAACCGGACGGTTCCAATCGCTGTCTCCCCACCCTTGTGACGGGTCGAAAGTCAGCTCTGCAATCCAATTCATCAGGCTAAGCCCGTCTCCGTCAGGTTTTGAAATTGGATAGCTAACGACACGTTGGGTTCCATGGCCGATCAACGCCATGGAGGCACCAGTACGGAACGGTTTCGCGCGCGTGGTTGCGCGCCAAAGGACCGTGCCGTTCCAGATTGGTGCGCCCTCATCGGGGTTCATTTGCGCTCGCAATGCCGAATGGATGCCATCGGCTGCGATCACAACGCTTCCTGAAGCTGTTTGCGTTTGTCCATCGGCGTTTTGTAGGAACAATGAGGCGCCGTCAGAATGGTTTTCAAAACCTACCGCGCGGCAGCCGGATTTGACACAGCCCGGCGCACGCGCTTCTAGCGCCTCATAAAGCGCCATCTGCAATTCACCACGATGCACAGAGAATTGCGGCCATGCATAACCGGCACCCAAGCCACGCGGTTCGTTCCAAATCTCTAACCCGGACTTCGTGTAGAACCCATATTCCTGAGTTTCGACGCCAATATTACGGAGTGTACTCTCCAACCCCAGATCAAAAAGTTCTCGGACTGCGTTTGGCTGTAGGTTTATGCCAACACCCAAAGGGCGAAAAGTGCGCGCAGCCTCAAAAATATAAAAGGGCACGCCGATTTCTGCGCAAGTGAGGCCAAGCGAAAGGCCTGCAATACCCCCTCCCGCAATAAGGACTGTCATTTAGGGCGACTAAGAAAGATTTCAACGATGGCCCAGAGAACCCAAAAAGGGAACAGGAAGATCAGGCAAAGGATGGCGACAACAGGTTGGCGGCGAAAGGTTTGAATTGCCCCGCCCAAAAGAACCAGCGCCCCAACCAAAATAAGGACAACAACGGCAACTGTAATGGTCAATGGATCCATGATGAGCCTCGATTATTCCTCGCTGCTGCTTTGTTCAAATGGTGTACCATCAGTAAACTGAAGTCGCGCCAAGCGGGCGTAAAGACCACCTTTGGCAACCAGTTCATCATGATTGCCAACGGCCTCGATCTTACCATCTTGCATGACAATTATACGGTCCGCTTGCTTCACGGTTGCAAGTCGATGCGCGATAACAAGTGTCGTACGGCCTGTTGAAAGGCGCTCAACCGCCTCTTGAACCGCACGTTCACTTTCAGCGTCCAGTGCTGATGTTGCCTCATCAAGTAACAGTACGGGCGCATCACGTAGGATTGCACGAGCGATGGCAATGCGTTGTTTTTGGCCGCCAGACAGCATAACACCGCGTTCACCCACAAAGCTGTCATATCCATCAGGAAGAGCGGCGATGAAGTCGTGGGCCGCAGCTGCAGCCGCAGCCGCCTCCACTTCAGCATCGGACGCGCCGGGGCGTCCAAAGCGGATATTCTCACGGGCCGAAGTAGCAAAAATAACTGGCTCTTGAGGCACCAGAGCAATACGGTCGCGGAGAGCTGGCAGGTCGGCATCAGCAACGTTTATGCCATCAATGCTGACGGTGCCTGCATCCGTATCATAGAACCTCTGCAACAGTTGGAAAACGGTGGTTTTTCCTGCACCCGATGGACCAACCAGAGCTACTGTCTCACCAGGGGTTACGGTTAGGTCGAATCCATCCAGCGCCGCTATTGTTGGGCGTGCGGGATAGCGGAAGTTTACATTTTCAAACCGGATTTCACCTTTTGATGCTGGTAATGCGACCGGAGAGACTGCTGGCGTAACCGGATCCTGTGTTTCCAGTAGTTCCACTAACCGCTCAGTGGCACCCGCTGCACGCTGTAGCTCTCCCCATATTTCAGACAAAGCACCGACTGCGCCAGCCACGAGAACCGCATATATCAGGAATTGGGCAAGCTCACCCGGGCTCATGACATCGGCACGGACGTCTTGCGCGCCAATCCAGAGAACACCTACAACCCCCGTAAATACCAAAAAGATAACAATGGCGGTCATTACCGCGCGAACAGATATGCGGCGCCGGGCAGCATCATATGATTGTTCTGTTAGTCCGCCAAAGGCATCTCGGCTGGCCGCTTCGGCGGTATTAGCCTGTACCGTTTGGGCCGCGCTCAGTGTTTCGCTGGCTTGGCCGGAGCTTTCGGCAACGCGATCCTGACTTTCTCGGCTAAGGCGACGAACACGCCGCCCGAGAAGTAGGATTGGTAACACAACGGCTGGAACGATGAGAAAGGCAAAGCCCGCCAGTTTCGGGCTAGTCCAGAACATCAGGCCCATCCCCCCCACAAACATAAGTAAGTTGCGCAGGGCGATAGAGACTGAGGATGAAATCACAGAAAGGATTAATGTCGTATCAGTCGTAAGCCGTGAGATGACCTCGCCTGTCATTACCCGTTCAAAAAAGGCCGGGCTCATCCCAATGACATGATCATAAACTGCACGGCGGATGTCAGCGATGACCCGTTCGCCCAATTGAGTGACCAGCCAATATCGAATAGCCGTGGCGACGGCCAACATGGCCGCGATTGCAATTGCCGCGCTAAAGTACTGGTCCATTAACTCAGCACTTTCCTCAGCAAAACCGTCGATCACGCGTCGCACAGCCAAAGGCAAAACCAATGACAAAGTCGCGGTAGAGGTCAGCGCGATACCAGCACCAAACACCATCAAACGATAGGGTTTTAGGAAAGGTGCCAAAGACCGTAGTGGTTTGACAGTTTTAGATTTATCGCGTTTCGCCTGCGCGGATTTATCGGTCATTCATCACTCTCAACCAGTGTTCAGCCAGAAGGATGTAGCAACGCACGCGCCGATGCTCAAGCCGGTGGAGCGCCGCATTTCCAGCTAATGTCCGGAAACGTCGTCAGTAAGGCGATTTTTGACGTGCTGAATGTGATTAACAGGCGTATTCGAGCGGAAAGGACTCCTAATGCGCACCATCATTTCATTCGCCGCTTTGTTCCTATCAGCGGCCTTCGTGCAACTTTCATCGGGCGCATTGTCCCCTTTGGATGCCCTCGCTGGCTCTGCCTTAGGGTTTTCTGCCCGCGACATCGGCCTCATGGGCTCCACACATTTCCTGGGGTTCTTTCTTGGTTGTTGGTTAACGCCGCGTTTAATGGGCGCAATTGGGCATTCGCGGGCATTTGCGGCGATGGCAGCGATCGGGGCCATTGGGGCATTGTTGCACCCAGTATTCTATGACCCTTTAGCTTGGGCAGCCCTCCGCGTTCTCACAGGAATTACTGTAGCTGGTTGCTATTCGGTTATTGAAAGCTGGATGCAGGCAAAGGTTGATAATGCCAACCGTGGGCGGGTTGTTAGCATTTATCGGATAGTAGACATGGCCGCTTCGGTTGCTGCGCAAGGCGTTGTGGCCGTTCTCGATCCTACATCCTATATCGCTTACAATATCATCGCGGTGATCTGCTGCCTATGCTTGTTGCCATTGACCATGACGACCGCAAAACCGCCGCCTTCACCGGTTTCTCCACGATTGCGGCCGTTGATGGTTTTCCAAAGATCACCATTAGCAGCTTTCAGTGTATTGATTGTTGGCCTGACGAACTCAAGTTTTCGGATGGTTGGGCCAGTGTATGCAATTGAAAGCGGGTTGAATGCCACTGGTGTGGCGCTGTTCATGGCGGCTGGTGTTGGAGGTGGGGCATTGTCACAATGGCCCGCAGGTTGGTTGTCTGACAAATATGACCGGCGCTGGGTTCTTATCTGGATATCACTGCTTTCAATGGCTGTTAGTGCGGTTATTTCACTAAGTGGCACTGTAACAGGCGTTTGGGTTTATGTTGCTGCGTTTTCTTTCGGGGCTGCGATTTTCCCGCTGTTTTCGATTGCAGCAGCACATGCAAACGATTTTGCTAAACCCGAAGAAATGGTCGAATTGAATACCGGGCTGATGTTTCTCTACGGTGTTGGTGCCATTATCTCGCCGATTGCAGCGGCGTCATTAATCGAGAGTTATGGGCCCTCAGCGCTGTTCATTTATATCTCTGCAGCCCATCTTGCACTGATTTTGTTCGGACTTTGGCGCATGCGCCGGCGACCAGTGGCAACTGCAAAGACAGAGCATAAATATGTCCCGCGCACTTCGTTCCTATTTACACGAATCTTCAAATCGAGAAATATGTAGCTGATTTGGGCGCATAATCCGAAAATACTGTGGTATTTTCAACTTAAACATACGGCAGCGCAACTAAGACGAGTGGTGTAAGCGTGCACATGCCTTGGCGTGTGTGGATGTGTATCTTGAAAAAGTTGCCGACAACTCCGTTGAGGGGGAAACTTGGTATGATTTCATCAGTTGTAAGAAACCATATTGAACATACTTTTGAAGATGCCGAAGCACGGAACTTGTTTCGCAGGCGCTTGGGCATGCTAAGTAAAGCGAGGAATGCCGAGCTGGATGAGAATGATGTTGAAGCCTTGGCAGAGCTAGCAGAGCGGTATGTTTTGGAAACGTTACACCTTATCGAAACATGTGATGTCGCGGCTAAACAAGCCCAGGCGGAACAATTGGTGACGCCGCTATGCGAAACATCTCTTAAAGTATTGGCTGCACAGATTGATGCGCCTGGACCTACTACAGGTCTGTTTGGATTGATGTGTGATGCCTACATCGCGCGGAGTTTGATTTCGTTGCTTTCAGATGCGTTGCGCAGTTCGCGTGGCGTTCCATTGTTGTCTTCGGACAGCCATCTAGAGGCACCTATCATTCGGCGTTTATTGGGCATGCGTCTAGCTGCTGAATTGGATACTGCGACAGATGATTTGCTGTCGACCCCACGCCTGAAAAGCGCGCTTAACAATGCCTTTAGCTTGCAGAATCCTTTAAATGCAAATGTACAAGGCAGCGAATGGGGTGGCACCTGTGCAGAAGGCATGGCCAGTATCTTCAACGCAAGTGAAGATCGCCGAAACTAAGGGGCGCAACGTGACATTGCTTCACTTCGGCCGAACAAGGTGACAGGCATCTCAACTCATACAAGGTTCGGTTATAGCGTATCGCGCCTAACCTGATTCATGTATTCACTTGGCCCGATGAGGCAGCGTTTACACAATACAACGCGTTCATTGAGCCAAGTAAATGCGATTTGGCGCGACACGCTCTGAAGGTTGCCTAAGCATCATTGGGCAAGCGCATGTGATTATACGTGTTCAAAGGCTTTTTAGGGTGGCAACCAAAGGATAATGGACACGACCAAAGGGTCGCCGCTTCGCCTTTGACAGTGCTTTCCCCAAAACACATGTAAGGGTATCAACCCTGCCGACTGACTGCCCTACCTGATCTGCGGCATCTGCAAAGGCAATTTCAGCGCATTGATGCAAAGCGTCTCAGGCCGCGCGCCACATTGGTTTTGGTGCGGTGAATTACGTCGACCCAAGTGTTCCAAGGTAAGACGACCGCTTTGATCTCCGGCGGTCAGGTGCCAGGTAAGCAGGAAGAAAGAATGGAGGGGTAAACAACCAATTAGAGGCGTGCTTGCGCATAATTCGGCGTGGTTTAGTTAGGCATTGCAGATGATGTGACAATTATCTACGCGCAATTGATTGCAATTTGCTTAAAGTTGAGGAGATTCTATGGGTCAGGGTGCCCAATTGGAGAATGTCCGAAAATGAAAACCGCAGAATTGCACTCTTACGTTGAGCAATGTTTAGAAAAGCCGGGTGCGCGTACCGCCTTTCTTGAACGCCTAGTAGAGATGGAAAATGAGGCTGGCTCTCCAGTTAAAAGCGACCATGGGCGAATCGCAGAGATTGCCGAGGTCTATATTTACGCAGTTATCGGGCAGCTCGAAGCGTCTGAAGCCGCCGCGAATGATCAGGACACCCGTGGTTGGGCGGATCCGATGATCAGGATTGCCGTGCAATATTTTGTTGATCCTGATGACCTGATCCCAGATGCGCTGGGCCTTTATGGCTTGGTCGATGACGCTTATTTGGCACATAAATTCATCTTGCGTCTTTCTGCTGCAGTCGAGGCGGAAAAAGGCTTCCCCTTAATTGCTAATTTGACAGATGAGAACATGGATCTGATCCGGCCAATCGTTGGGGATGAGATTGCCCAAAAACTTGACGATAAAGTGGATGCATCAATCAATTCTATCACTGTGCGCAACCAAATGGCGCGATTAGGTATGGTGTCAGGCACCTTGCCGACCCATGATAGTGAGCTATGGGCCAAAGTTCGGGCAAGTCGCGAGAAAATCTCTTGGACGCCTTCTGAGTAGCAAATTTTGTTGACCAGATTGTTGCGCAGCCTAATAGGGGGCGTTTGGCAATCCCGATCTCGCACTCACTAGATTGATCAGCTATACCCGGCTCGACTCAGACGACGGAGGCCGTCATGGCGCGTATTCTTATTACTTCAGCTTTACCCTATATCAATGGGATCAAGCATTTGGGCAATCTGGTTGGCTCTCAACTACCATCCGATGCCTATGCACGATACATGCGCCAGCGTGGTCATGAAGTAATGCTAATATGCGCGACTGATGAGCATGGTACACCAGCAGAATTGGCAGCCGCCAAAGCCGATAAGCCGGTCGCGGATTTTTGCGCCGATATGTGGAAAGTGCAAAAGGACATTGCAGATGGGTTTCGGTTATCCTTTGATCATTTTGGCCGCTCATCCTCAGATCGCAATCGCAGTTTAACCCAGCATTTTGCCGAACGGCTGGCCGGTGCAGGTTTGATTGATGAAGTGATGGAAAAGCAAGTGTATTCACTTGCTGATAAACGATACTTGCCAGATCGCTATATTGAGGGCACTTGCCCTGCATGTGGTTATGATAAGGCACGTGGTGACCAGTGCGAAAACTGCACCAAGCAGTTAGATCCAACCGATTTGATTGAGCCTCGTTCTGCAATATCAGGATCCACCGATCTTGAAGTGCGTGAAACTAAACATCTTTACCTGCGCCAATCTGCAATGCGTGAGCATTTACGCGAATGGATAGATGGCCAAAAGGATTGGCCTGTTCTTTCGACCTCCATCGCCAAAAAGTGGTTGGATGACGGCGATGGCCTGCAAGATCGTTCAATCACGCGTGACCTTGATTGGGGCATTCCAGTGCAAAAGGGCGATGCCCCTTGGCCGGGAATGGAGGGCAAGGTCTTCTACGTCTGGTTTGATGCGCCGATTGAATACATTGCTGCGACGGCAGAGTGGGCTGATGCAAACGGACTGGATGATACCGCTTGGCGTCGTTGGTGGCGAACTGACGAAGGTGCCGATGATGTCCGCTATGTTCAGTTTATGGCCAAGGACAACATCCCGTTCCACACATTAAGCTTCCCCTCGACGCTGATGGGCTCGGCTGAACCATGGAAATTGGTTGATTACATCAAGGGTGTAAACTGGCTGCTTTACGAAGGCGGAAAGTTCTCTACGTCCCAAGGGCGCGGCGTCTTCATGAACGAAGCACTTGAAATCATGCCTTCTGACTATTGGCGCTGGTGGCTGCTTTCAAACGCTCCCGAAGGGTCGGATGCTGATTTCACGTGGGAAAATTTCCAGGCCGGTGTGAACAAAGATCTGGCAGATGTACTGGGTAACTTCGTTAGCCGTGTGACGAAATTCTGCCGGTCCAAATTTGGCGAAGTTGTTCCTGCTGGTGGAGAGACCGGTGAAGCGGAGGCGTCTTTGTCTGCTGAGTTGGACAAACGTCTGATGGCTTATCAGACCGCAATGGAAGAGGTTGAGCTACGTAAGGCAGCATCAGAATTACGCGCCATTTGGGTTGCCGGTAATGAATATTTGCAACACGCTGAACCGTGGGCGAAGTTTAAGACCGACCCGGATGCGGCGGCAGTTGTCGTGCGCACCGCTCTGAATCTGATTAGGCTTTATGCCATTGTTTCCCGTCCGTTTATTCCTGATGCTTCAGACACAATGCTAACGGCCTTAGGTCTTTCAACTGATGAAGCTTGGCCCGAAACGGCGGGGCAAGCTTTGTCGTCATTGTCACCGGGCCATGCCTTTACCACGCCTGAGACGCTGTTCGCCAAGATCACAGATGACAGGCGCGCAGAGTTGGAATCTCGTTTTGCAGGCAGTGAATAATCGTTAATCCGCCGATTGGATACGATCCAACAGCCACGCATCCTTGTGGCCAAGCTCAAATGCTCGGCGATAGTAAGTTAATGCTTCGCCCCGCCGGGCGAGCTGGTCCAGTGTTTTTCCGGCCATAAACCAAGGCCATGACCATTCGGGAGAATGCGTCGTGGCCTCAATAAAATCTGCGAGCGCAGTTTCATCGTCCTGCCCAGTCAATGCACGACCGCGGTGATAATATGCTTCGGCATCATTTGGTGCAGTGCTTAGAACCATTGTTAAGTCGAAGACAGCAGCATCCTTTCTGTCCAAAGCGATCAGCGCCAGCGCTCGATTGAACAGAATATCCATACCTTCCGGATCGTTGGTTAAGGCCGCTTCGTATTCGGCCAAGGCTTGGGCGGGTTCGTTACGGCGCATGAAAAAACCACCGCGCCCAATTTGGATGTCGATGTCATCGGGTGCCAGCATTTGTGCTACATTCCAGTCGGCCAAGGCACCATCGTAGTTGCCGCGGGCTTCCCTCACCTTTGCTCTGTCCGGATAGACGGCTAGGTGATGAGGCCTCATTTCCTGCGCCGTTGTAAATGCAATTTCTGCCCGGTCATAACGGCCAAGATCGCTATGCGCGCGGGCTAAATTTACATAGGCGCCCCAGCGCTGTTTCTCGGACAGATCTTCCTTCTCCAGTGCTCTGGCGCAGTGGGTGGCCTTGTCTTGAAGGGCTGCATTGGAATCAGCACAAATAGATAATGAAGCGCCGCCAAAGGCACTTAAGGGCATGAGTAAAAATACGAATATAGAGATAGCCTGCATTGGTATTTGCATCTTAAACTTCCAACTCTGCATCGTAACCATACAACCAGTCCATCCGTTGGGCGACTGTGCCAGGCGAAAGACGTGACCCCACTCCCAAGTATGCATAGTTGAAAGCGCGCTGAAATAGGTTGCTTTGATGGAACATTCGCCCGTTGCTTAGCGACCAGTTGAGTACATCTGTAACCCGGGCACAGCGGGCTTTACTGTATCGCTTCAAGGCCGTTTCTAAATCTTGTTCAACTAAAATCACCTTGGCCAGCGCCGCACCATCTTCAATCGCCATTGCGGCACCTTGTGCACCAAACGGGGGGGCGGCATGCGCGGCGTCACCCAACAGCGCGAAATTCCCTTTAGCCATGGTTTCGGGGGCAGGATGGTTGAATATCCCCCAGATGAAGCAGTTTTCCACCGAGGACAGAAGTGATCTCGGCCTGTGCGCAAAGTCAGAAAATGTTCGCAGTAAAAGATTGGGGTCACCCGGCTGAGACCAACTTTCCGTCGTCCATTCGTCCCGATCTTCAACTGCGACGAGGTTAGTCAATGTGCCGCCGCGCAATTTGTAACTCACCAAATGCCTTCCGGGTGCCATCCAGATTTCCGTAAGAGGCTGTTCAGTGGTAGGGGGTGAAGGAAATGTAGCACGCCAGGCGATGGAGCCGGTAAATTCCAGCTCAGTTTCTTGATCACCTTCTCTTGCTGTCATGATCTGGCGAATTGTCGATTTTACGCCGTCAGCACCGACCAACAGGTCGTGCTCAATGACCTCGCCGTTTTCAAGTGTACAATTTTCTGCAGTAGCATGAACCACTCGCGCGTTTAGCCGGATTTCTGCACCTGTTGTGGCCACTGCATTTTTTAGCGTGTCCAGAAGGTCGGCCCTATGAACGTGAAGATAAGGGGCCTGATGGCGTGCCTCAATCACAGCGCCTAATGGGTAACGCAGCACGGCACGATCTGATCGTGCAGTTCTAAGATGCGAAGCAACAGGCCGAACAGCCTTCGCCACAATGCTATCCAGCAATCCTGCGCGCGATAGCAGGCGGGTTGCATTCGGAGCCAGCTGCAAGCCCGCGCCAACCTCAGTTAGCGCGAATGCTTGCTCAAGAACGGTTACCTGTAACCCGGCGCGCGCTAAGGCGTGCGCTGTGAATAGGCCGCCAACCCCGCCACCCACAACTGTCGCTCGGTTACCAGCACGAATGCTTGCCGTGGGCGAAACTAAAGGATGATCTGGCAATTGCGATCGATCTTACTGAACGCGCTGACCATTGACAGATACTTGTCCGTCCTTTGCCACAATCTTTGAAGTGTATGTGTCTGGCTGATCGCCGGCGGTTAGAAACGAGGGCCACATGGCCCGGTACTGGTCGGCAGCAGGTGCTGGAATGATTCCGCCGGACACCAAGTTGTCAAGCAAGGCCGAAATGCCCGAGAGTTTCAGTTCAATTTCTCCATTTGGTGTTGCCGCATCATTCGGCACTGTAAGGTCACCCTGCAATCCAACAGTGATGCCAGCGGCGTTGATATCAAACTGCCGGATTTCAACGGTCTGTACCTCAGCCGGTGACTCTGTCGCTGTGCTCCCTGCATTCAGACTATTGAGGTAATCATGGATGATCGCCTCACCACCAATTTCCATTGCGAAACCAGCCGGTGTTCTTGGTATTGCACCAGACGGGTCACCCATGCTCCAGAATGCTTCGTCTACGACAAGGTCGCCCATGGAAAAGGCCATGAGATATGATTGCGGTTGTTCAGATGGACTGTAAGGGAACCGAATATCCACACTCATACCTGCAACATTTATGTCGCCACTAGGCAGCGGTGCAGGATCGTCAAATGTTAGGGTCGTGCCAATGGCTCCGGTTTCGCCTGCGTATCGCAAGCTGCCACTTTCTATTTGTAGCAGCAAGTCGGAATCATCAATTTGGTAACTCATTGTAAATGGCGGTGTGTTTGGGTCGCCAGACAAACCGGTTTCGCCAGAAAAACCCTCGCTTTTCATGGTTACATTAATGGCGCCCTCGCCTTGTAGGAAATCAAGCGGATTGGCTGCATCAAAGCCGCTAAGATTATAATAACCCTTACTAACCATGGCACTGCTTTTGGATTTGGCCCATTGCTCGCCACCGTCGGGTTGTATCAAATTGTAACTGGTTTCGTAGCCATCCACCGAATAGTTGAAAGATCCTTTTGAGCCGTCTTCTAGGGTATAGTCGGCTTTCAAGCCTGCCATGTTTAACCGTAAACCTGAAAGGAAGGTCGCCGCGCCTTTCTGCGTTACCGACAAATGATCTGCGGACATTATTGTAGGCGTACTGCTTGGATCATCAGGTGCCGTGATAATTAGTGCATCGGTCTCCAGTTCAAACAAAACAGGAGGTGTATCATCAGGGGCACCAAAACTCTTGGTGTCTAGGCTAACCACACTGCCCGGTTGAAACATCAAAATGGTTTCTGCGGTTCCCCGCTCTGCGGTAATCCCATCAATAGACCAGCGCCAAATGCCACCTTCGTCAGAAAGTTGCACCCCGTCGTAGTGGACTAAGTAACCAAAAGGGAAACCGGTGATGCTTCGATTGTCATAAGAAAGATATTGTTTGCCTGCACGGATAACCTCAATCGCGCGATCAGCCTCGGGTTCAACGACAAAGGCTTTGACACCGAACCACCCACCTGACCAAATTGCAGCAATACCAGCCACCGCGATAAGAGATTTTCCTGCAAAATTCATTCCGTATTCCTTTTGTCGGGCATTTCGGCGGTGCAGCATTGACTGGCCACTGGTGTTGGTCAAGTCACAGCTAGTGAATTACCGCAAACGTTATATCTTCTCTTCTGTTAGGCGAGATCAGTGACGCCCAACTGCTTTTCCGGTTTAGCTATCCGCCAACGAGTCACCCAATGCAAACGACGTTCGGCGCGGGTCACCGCAACATAGGCTAGGCGTCTCCACAGCGGCGCGCCGGCCTCTGTTCGCCCTGCCTGGGCCGCAGCGAAAATATCTGGAGCAAATATCTGTACTTCCGGCCACTGAGAACCTTGGGCCTTGTGGATGGTCGTCGCCGCGCCATGTACAAATGCAGCACCCATTCGGGCAGCGGCAGGGATGAATGGCTCCTCGGCCCCGGGGCTTTCGATTTTGATAATGGCCGCCGCGCTAATAGCAGGCGTTTCAGCACCCATTATGTGTAACCGAGCAAATCCGTTTCGCCGACCCTCACCCAGATACACGGCTTGCGCACCCTTAATAAGACCGCGGGCTTCCAGATCTATTCGTTTTTTACGGTGTTTCAATGGCAGCTCAATGCCATCGCAAATCAGGGGCTCGCCGGGGGCCAAGCCATCTGCTGGGGCATTAAAGGCGGTGCGGAACCCATGGATAAGGCGCACGCGCGTTGCATTGCGCCAAACCAACATAGGCGCGCGCGTCATCAGGTCCGGGTTAGCACGCGGTGCAACGACGATTCTGTCATCTAATTTCGCCAGTCGCTCTATCTCTGATTCAAACTCGCTAAACTCCACTCCTTCACGAAGCGCGTGCGCGAGGTCCAGAATGGGATTGTCCGCGGCCTGCCTGTGGATGCGGCTCAGCGATAACCGATCAGAGGCTGGCAGCTTGTCGAACACCATTTGGCCTGATTGCCCAACAGGGGCGAGCTGGGCTTGATCACCGAACAAGATCAACGTGCTGAATATTTCTTTCAGATCAGCGAAATGCTGATCATCCAGCATCGAAGCTTCGTCGACTAGAGCAACGTCAAGCGAGTCATCACGCCGGGTCCAGCCCTTGATAAAGTCCGAACCGCTCAGGCCCGCAGCAGCCAGTGCCGCAGGCACGGAAGGTTGGCCTTGATAGAATGCGTGGGCGCGATCCAGCATTTCATCAGTAACACCCTCTACCTCCGGTCGTGGGGAGTCTTTTTCCGTTAGCCATTTTGCGATTTTCTCAAACTCAGGATCGTATACCGGCGTATAGATAATTCGATGCAAAGTTGTCGCCGGTATGCCGTGGCGACGTAACACCGAAGCAGCTTTGTTGGTCGGGGCCAAAACGGCAAAGCTGCGCCGTGATCGACCCCGCGCCGGTTCGTATTCTCCGCTGATCGCATCAAGACCAGCATCTGTGAGCTCTTGCGCTACACGAGCTAGCAGAGCCGTTTTCCCTGAACCAGCCTTACCGAGAATGGCTGCAACCGTAACATCGGCATCCGTCGCCGCCGGAGAAATCGATCCAGAGGATAGGTTAACACCAGCCGAGGAAAGACGAGCCACGATGGCGTCATAAGCTGCCTGCTGATCTTCGGAGAATTGAATTTCAGTCACGGGTACTCAGCTTTGTATTGGAAACAAAAAATAGACCTCAACGCTATATGACATGCTGGCATTTAAGGCGATAGATTTAGACGGTTGAAACCAGCGCGTTTCCCATTGTCCTAAGATAGTTATTCAAACCAACTGCTGCTTGGTAGAAAAATCGAGGTTAACCAAAATCGAAATTTACCGGTGGGTTGATCAACCATGGCATTATGGAATTGGGCGCGGCCGGCTATCGCGGCCTATCGCGACAAACACGATATTGGCCGATGCAACTTGGCGCTCCTCGCTGGTCTCGGCGTTGTATATGCGCACCGTTACACTAAGCGTCATCGAGGTGCGGCCATGTTTCACCAATTCGGGAAAAATCGAAACAACATCACCGACATGGACTGGGTGCTCAAACAGCATTTCAGTAACGGCTATGGTTGCGACACGCCCCTGTGCAATAGAACGCGCCAAAACCGATGCGCCAAGGTCCATCTGCCCCATTAACCAGCCACCAAAAATATCGCCATTCACGTTGGTGTCACTTGGCATCGCAATGGTTTGCAGGGCGGCCCCTGCGCGGGGACCGGTCGCTCTGGTCTGTGTGTTCATATCGGCATATCCTTTCAGGGCAGCGATAGGCGTTTGCTGATCCGGTCAACAGGCGGCCCGTATTTCAAAGGTTTTGCAGGGTTAACTGAATGATCAACAAAACCGATGCTGTTATAGTAAGTCAGACCACTTTTATTGTCAGCGCGAATGGTGGCGTTCAGTTCAGTAAATCCATTTACCTTTGCCTGTGCGAACGTCGCTGTCGCCAATGCCCGCCCAATACCCCTACCAACGGCCTCAACAGCAACAAAGCTGGCCATGTCCCCAATATTTGGTGGTAAGTAATCAACTAGCTTGCATGTCTGATACCCAAGGATACGTCCTGCATCCTCTGCTACGTGGCAAAACGAAGGTTGGATGAGTCCCGTAAGCATTGCCGCCATAGCTTCAACAGAGATTTCATCCTCATAGGCCGTGGTGCCGCCGCGTTTGATGATCGGGTTAAGAACGCCGACAAGTGCGGGCGCATCCTCCGGTACTGCTAATCTCGTTGAAATCATGGATAACCCAGAGCATGAAAAAGGCGGCGAAGCAATATGCTTCGCCGCCTGAAATTTTAGCCTTTTAACTGCGCTTAAGCGCTATACGCATCGCGAGCATCTTCGACAGTACGCAGACCTGTGGTTGGTGCGCCAACCAGCACGGCCATGTTGCCCGGCTTATGCTCATTCCGCATCATTTTGATGTGTGCTGCTGGAATGTCATTCCAAGTGAACACCTCAGACATGCAAGGGTCCAGGCGGCGTTCCAGCATCAAATTGTTGGCTTGGCTGGCCTGTTTCAGGTTGGCGAAGTGGCTGCCCTGAACACGTTTCTGATGCATCCACAGATAGCGTGCATCCATAGTCAGGTTGTAACCGGTGGTGCCGGCGCAAATCACGACCATACCGCCGCGCTTCACAACAAAGACCGAAGCGGCCATTGTGGCCTCGCCCGGGTGTTCAAACACCATATCTACGTTGTTGCCCTTGCCGGTGATCTCCCAGATCGCCTTGCCGAATTTACGAACTTCACCGAACCATTCTTTGTATTCCGGCGTGTTCACTGTTGGCATTTGGCCCCAACAGTTAAAATCCTTACGGTTCAGCACGCCCTTGGCGCCCAGGCTCATCACAAACTCGCGCTTGTCCTCTTCCGAGATTACACCAATCGCGTTGGCACCTGCTGTGTTGATCAATTGGATCGCATAGGAACCCAGACCACCCGAAGCGCCCCAGACCAGAACGTTGTCGCCTGGTTTAAGGATATGAGGGCGATGGCCGAACAACATGCGGTATGCAGTGGCCAGCGTTAGGGTGTAACAAGCAGCCTCTTCCCAAGTCAGGTGTTGTGGGCGCTTCATCAGCTGTTGTGCCTGAACATTGGTGAACTGGGCGAATGAACCATCCGGTGTCTCATAACCCCAGATGCGCTGGCTGGTAGAGAACATCGGATCGCCGCCGTTGCACTCTTCATCGTCGCCATCGTCTTGGTTGCAGTGAATTACGACTTCGTCACCAACCTTCCAGCGGGTAACCTTGTCGCCAACTGCCCAGACGATACCAGAAGCGTCAGAGCCAGCGATGTGAAAATCAGCGCCGTGTACATCAAAAGGAGAGATCGGCAAGCCTAGACCTGCCCAAACGCCATTGTAGTTAACGCCAGCGGCCATAACCAGCACCAGCACCTCGTGGCTATCCAGAACTGGCGTATCCACGACCTCAACCTGCATGGCCTTATCCGGCTCACCATGACGTTCGCGGCGGATCGCCCATGCATACATTTTCTTCGGCACATGGCCGAGCGGCGGGATTTCGCCAATTTCGTAAAGATCTTTGCCTTCGGTCGCGTCGTCCAACGCCATGATCAGTCTCCTGAGCCGTCGCGCCGTGAAAATTTGGCGCAAGATTCGTTCGTTTTAGTGCTGGATAGGCTAATTACATTATCCATCAAATGGCGCAAGCGCGTTGTGCGGTGCAATATCGCCGCATTTTATAGAGTTGCCAAATTAGCCTGTTTTACGGCCCGTTAAATGAGCGATCGAAGCCGCATAATATTGCAAAATCGCCGATTCTTGGGCCGCAGGGCGGTATATGCCAGCTTCCTCAACAACAATATAGCGCGTGGTGAGCATTTTCATCCCAAACTCAACCGCATAATCGAAACTATCTCGTGGAATATGGGTGTGACCACCGGCAGATTCGACGTGAGATACCAGCTTGTCCACATTGGCTTTCACGTCGGCAAAGCTAAGGCCCTCTTGCCCAGCGTCTAACAATACCTGTGCAATAAGGGGCGTTGGCAGGGCTGGAACAACCGCACCGATGCAGCGCGACAGTTCATCACCCAAAGCCTCGGTAGGTGCCTCCGGGTTCGTTGTCAGGAACTTACGAAGAGACATCGGCGCACCGAAACTTACGCAGGCATAGCCAAAACGGTGGATGCGGCCCGTAATCCTGCCAAGAACGAATTTGAGCGTGAAACCCATCGCGCCAAAGGGACTGACCCGAAATTTGGGCTTTCCTTCTGCGGCTGCTGCACGGATTAACAGGCGATCCTCCATTACTCGGTCATAATTTAAACCGACAGGGATAAAGACAACATCGCGTGGCCCATTCGGATCGAAACCTTCTACAATGTAGTTAAGCAGGCCAAGTTTCGGCGGGCCAAGGTAACCATCACGACTAAGGCCGCCCTCGGGAAAAATAGCCTGAGCGACACCGCCGACAGTCGACAGTTGGACATACCGACGCAAAACAGCGCGATAGAGAGCATCACGTGATTTGCGGCGAATAAAATAGGCACCCATCGCGCGGATCAATCTGGAAAGCGGCCAAATCTGCGCCCATTCCCCAACCGCGTAAGACAGGGCTGATGATGTTGAAGCAAGATAGGTAATCAATATGTAGTCGACGTTTGACCTATGGTTCATCACAAAGACAACAGAAGCATCTTTATCAATATTGGTCAGCGCGTTTTCGTCCACGTGACCCAGGCGGACGCGATAGAGAAACCTGCTCACCCACTTGGCGAGCCGCGCACCAATGGTGAAATAAATCAGGGCGGAGAAGCTGGGGGTGATCTCCTTTGCATAAATTTGAATCTGCCGGATTACCAGGTCGCGCGGCATTCCCGTATCGCGGATGTAATCTTCGGCGGCCTGCGTTACCTCTGGATCGTAAACGAGGCGATCAATCAATTCTTGACGGCGCATCAGCTTGAAGGGCTGGATTTGCAGTTGGAGCCGCTTGTTCAACTCATTAACAGCCCGATGCAACCGTCGTCGGAAAAACCACCGAAACGAAGGTGCAAGAATGCGATCAAGCGCAGCAATGCACAACGCCAAAGCGCCCAAAATTGCTAACCAGACCGGGAGTTCGATTACACCTGACATTATTGCCTTGTGGCAGAAAATGTTAGGCTCGTCATCGGATAGTTTTAACGTCGCGGCAACAATAGGCCGAGAAACTGGTTGAATAGCGCACCAAAGAAGGATGCCATTGGCCTATTGATAAACAATTGTCGGCGGAAAATTATGCTCAATGGATTTAGGAGTGCGCCTCAACATTCAACTTGGTCATTTTGTTAGCAAGGGATTTCCTCTTGCGCAGGAATATTGCGCAGTTATGTTGCGCTGCAATGCAACATAATCGCGATTCCTGAGGTTATCATGGCTGACCGTCCCTGGCTTTTCCGTACCTATGCAGGTCATTCAACTGCTGCTGCATCGAACGAGTTGTACCGCTCTAACCTTGCAAAGGGCCAGACTGGGTTAAGTGTGGCTTTCGATTTGCCAACCCAAACCGGTTACGACAGCGACCATGTTTTGTCGCGCGGAGAAGTCGGCAAGGTTGGCGTGCCGATCAGCCACTTGGGCGACATGCGTGCGTTGTTTGATCAGATCCCGCTTGAGCAGATGAATACGTCGATGACCATCAATGCGACGGCAGCTTGGTTGCTGGCGCTTTATGTGGCAGCGGCAGAGGAACAGGGCGCGGACGTATCCAAGCTTCAGGGTACTGTTCAGAACGACATTATCAAAGAATACCTCTCGCGGGGCACATACGTCTTTCCGCCAGAACCGAGCCTTCGACTGATCGGTGACATTGCTGCGTGGACGTATTCAAACGCACCAAAATGGAACCCGATGAATGTTTGTTCTTACCATTTGCAAGAGGCAGGTGCGACACCTGAGCAAGAACTTGCATTCGCGCTGGCAACAGCGATTGCGGTGTTAGATACCGTTAAAGCGCAGGGTGCGGTGAGCGACGAAGATTTCCCGCGTGTCGTTGGTCGGATTTCGTTTTTTGTGAATGCTGGTATTCGGTTTGTTACTGAACTGTGCAAGATGCGCGCATTCTGCGATCTGTGGGATGAGATTTGTCGCGACCGTTATGGTGTTGATGACGAAAAGATGCGCCGGTTCCGCTATGGTGTGCAGGTAAACTCATTAGGCCTGACAGAACAGCAGCCGGAGAATAACGTTTATCGGATCTTGCTGGAAACGCTGGCTGTCACATTGTCCAAGAAAGCTCGCGCTCGGGCCGTGCAGTTGCCCGCTTGGAACGAAGCATTGGGCTTGCCACGCCCTTGGGATCAGCAGTGGTCGCTACGGATGCAACAAATTCTCGCTTTTGAAACCGACCTATTGGAATTCGGCGATCTATTCGATGGCAGTCCGGTCGTGGATGCAAAAGTCGAAGAGCTGAAGGCTGGCGCGCGCGAAGAGTTGAAAACCATTGATCAGATGGGCGGCGCTGTTGCTTGTATTGATTACATGAAGGGGCAGTTGGTTGAGGCGAACAGCGCCCGGTTAGGCCGGATCGAAACGGGTGAAACAACGGTTGTCGGCGTAAATCGCTATGAGCAGGGTGAAGAAAGCCCACTGACATCAGGCAAAGGCGGCATTCTCGTCGTTGACCCAGCAGTTGAGCAGCAGCAAATCGATAGCTTGAATGAGTGGCGAGCAGCGCGCGATGATACAGCCGTAAAAACAGCGCTGGCTGACTTGCGTGCGGCTGCACGCGATGGGCGGAATATCATGCCCGCGTCGGTCGCCTGCGCCAAGGCCGGTGTCACAACTGGCGAGTGGGGCTTCGCGATCCGCGCTGAATTCGGTGAATACCGCGCGCCAACTGGCGTTGGCAAGGCTGTTTCAAACGCAGCCACCGGATTGGATGACATTCGCGAAGCAGTCAATCAGGCTTCCGCTCGTCTTGGTCGGCGGATGAAAATCGTCGTTGGTAAGCCGGGCTTGGATGGCCATTCAAACGGTGCTGAACAAATTGCAGTGCGGGCGCGAGATGCTGGCATGGATGTAACCTACGAAGGCATCCGGATGACTCCTGAGGAAATTATTGCCCGGGCGGTCGAAGAAGACGCCCATGTAATTGGACTTTCGATCCTGTCAGGCTCTCATATCCCGCTGATCAAAGAGGTGATGGAGAGGTTGTCGGCCAAATCTATCGCTATTCCTGTGGTCGTTGGTGGCATTATACCCGATGCTGATGCTGCCACCTTGATCGAGTTTGGTGTTACTAAAGTCTACACGCCAAAGAATTTCGATCTAAACAAAATCATGTTTGATATTGTTGCGATGGTGGATGTGAATTAGTCTGAAGTGTCGTGACAGGGGACTAATTGTTAGTTACTGGTGCGCGCCAGTAAGCTTCGCGTTAAGAATATTATTTTCTGGCGATCATCGCGGCCAAAAATAAACGTGGTTCGTTGCTTGCTGAAACGTAAGGTGACTGCAGCATTTGCGCTGATGCCATTGAATTGATAGCCTAATGGCTCATGGTTGATCGCCGTGAGTTTTTGTGTGGTTGTCTGAGGTGCAGCTTTGGCGCGTTGAAGGCGCAGGATTTTTTGGGACTAATTGAATTATGCATTATTCCGCTGTTCCTGGCGAAAATACGGCGCGTGTGATCCTATTTTTGCAGGGCCCACCTAGCGCGTTTTGGCGTCGTCTAGCGGACAGCTTCGAGGATAATGGCCACAAGATTTTGCGCGTAAATCTTTGCTTTGCTGATCAAATGTTTTGGCGGAAAAAAGAGGCCATTAACTACCGGGGAAGCTACGCTAACTGGTCCGATTGGTTAACTGCCCTGATCAAACGCGAGGGTGTTACGGATGTGCTATATTACGCGGATCAATTGCCATATCATCGCGTTGCAAGGGAAATTGCCGAAGATTTAGGCGTTCGACCGTGGGTTATGGAGTTCGGTTATTTGAGGCCTGATTGGCTGACGCTCGAACCAGGTGGGATGGGGCGTGCGTCTTTATGGCCGAAAAAGCCATCAAGCCTGCTTGCTTTGGCTAAAGATCAGGATGACCCCGACATGGCACCCCTCTACACACATAGTTTCGCGGAAGAAGCGGTCGGAGAAGTTTTGTTTAACCTTACGATGGTATTTGGTTGGCCATTTTTCCCGAGGTACAAATCTGACAAGTATCAAAACCCTGTATTTGATTACCTGTATTGGCTTTTAGAGCTGGCGCGCGAACGTAAATATAACAAAGAGGCCGAGGTCGTCGAGGCGGCTTGTGGGCGGGGAGAATGGCAATTCCATTTGGTTGCCATGCAATTGCAAAGTGATTATCAAATTCGCCGATCCACTGACTATGACCATTTAGAGGATATGCTTGATGAGGTTGCAAAATCATTTGCGGCACAGGCTCCAGAAAATAATCGTTTGGTGATCAAGCTGCACCCATTGGACAATGGAAGTGAGAATTGGCCAAAACGTGTGGCAAAGATTGCAGCAAAATACAGAATTTCTGACAGGGTTATTTTGATCAAAGGAGGTAACCTCCACCGTTTGATCCTCTTGTCTGATGGCGTGATTTTGGCGAATTCTACTGTCGGCCTACATGCTTTGCGTCTTTTGAAGCCGGTGATCGTATTAGGCGATGCGATTTACGATGTGCCCGGTTTAACGCATCAGGGGCCGCTGGATACTTTTTGGCGAACGCCGGATGATCTGGATGAACAATTGAATACAGCACTTACTCGTGCGTTGGCAGCGCATATTCAGGTCAAAGGTTCATTTTATCACCGAAAAGGGCAGCAGATTGCCATAGATGAAATCGTGCGCCGTTTGACAGTTGTGCATGACGATTTAAGCTCTGATGATCATATTTCCAAGTTTGCAAGATTGGCTGGGTAGTTGATATGAAACACTCTATTGTTATTAATGGCTATTCCTGTCGCCTGCCGGGGGCAAATAATCCCGCTGAATACTGGGACTTACTAAAGTCTGGCAAAGATGCCGTTGGGTGGATTTCACCTGATCGGTTCTCAACGGATAGATTCTACAATCCCGATGGTACCCAAAGCGGCAAAAGTTATACTTTTGCAGCGGGTGTTCTGGATGATATCTGGGGCTTTGATCCTGCATTCTTTGGCATTTCTCACCGCGAAGCTTTGCAAATGGATCCACAACAACGGCTGATCATTCAGGTTGTGTGGGAGGCGATGGAGCATGCGGGCATTCGTCCTAGCGGAATGGATCGCAGCCGAGTTGGTGTTTATGTCGGTGCGTCGGGGTTTGACCATGCAAATACGTTTGCAGAGGACCCAGCTCGGATGGACAGCGGCTTTATGCTGGGCAGTACCTTGTCCATTGTCTCAAACCGTCTGTCGTATCTGTTTGATTTTAGCGGCCCGAGCTTCACTGTTGATACAGCTTGTTCATCGTCATTTTATGCACTTGATCAAGCACGTCGCGCCTTGGAGGCAGGTGAAATTGATACTGCCATTGTCGGTGGCGTAAATGTGCTTCTTTCACCGGGGCCTTTTATCGGATTTTCGCGGGCTGGCATGTTATCGCCAGATGGCCGTTGTAAGGCGTTTGAAGATACAGCAAATGGTTATGTCAGGGCAGAGGGCGCGGTTGCATTTGTTTTGCGGAACGCTGAACTCGCCGAGGAAAACGGTGATCCGATACGCGGACATTTGCTAACCACAGATATTAACACGGACGGTCGTACAACCGGTGTTGCGATGCCTTCCATCGAAGGCCAGTCAGCACTCCTGCGGCGCATAAAGAATACTTCCGAAATCGACCCAAATGATCTGGCATTCGTAGAGGCTCATGGTACCGGGACGCAGGCCGGCGATCACGTAGAGGCAACGTCCATCGGTTCTGTCTATGGGGCTGAACGTGAAGAACCGCTTTTGATTGGTTCTGCAAAGACAAATATTGGTCATTTGGAACCAGCGTCAGGTCTTGCTGGGCTGTTAAAGGCCCAGTTGTCGCTGGAGCATGGCTATATTCCACCAAGCCTATATGTTGAGACGCTGAATTCAAAAGTTGACTTTGATGCCCTGAATTTAAAGGTCGCAACCACTGGCGTAAAAATTCCCGAACGCAAAAGCCCTTGGCTCGCCGGAATTAACTCATTTGGCTTTGGTGGCGCAAATAGCCACGCAGTGATCTCCGCCAAAGAACGTTCGCTTTCGGTAAAAACGTCTGATGCACCGAAATTCGCACCTATAATATTGTCGGCCCCAACCCGAGAATCCTTGGGCTTATTGGTGCAAGAATGGCGCACTCTTTTGCAACAGTCAGATGATTCAGTAGCGGCTGAATTGATAAATAACGTTGCTTACCGCCGAGAAAGTTCCGCGCATACTTTGGTCGTTTCTGCCGATAATAGCGACGAGGCAGAAAATGCGCTGGCCGATTGGAACAATGGGCGTCCCAATGCAGCTTATGCGTCTGGCTTACGGCCAGCTGCTGGCGGCACAACGGCATTCGTGTTTTCAGGGAATGGCGCGCAATGGCCAGGAATGGGCCAGTCTCTGTATGAGCATGACAATGATTTTAGAGCCGCCTTTGATAAAGTGGCGCAGCTATTCATTGCGCAAAATGGCCCGGATATATTGGGTTTGCTGTTTGATGAAAACCTTGAAGAGAAGATTGCACGGGCGGCCGTTGTTCAGCCCCTGATTTTTGCTATTCAGGTTGCGCTCGTGGAATCTCTGGCCGCCAGAGGTGTTAAACCTGATGCCGTCGTAGGCCATTCAATTGGCGAGGTTGCCGCCGCTTGGTCTTCCGGTGCTTTGACATTAACCGATGCAGTATACCTAATCCGCACAAGGTCTTTGGCACTTGAGGAACTGCATGGCGCAGGTGGAATGGCAGCTGTATTGAATGGCGTTCCCGATTTGAAAGAAGCGCTTGATGCTTTTGACGACCAGCTCGAAGAAGGCGAGTATATTTCCATCGCAGCCGACAATAATCCACGTTCCTCTACGATTAGCGGTCCGCTTGATGCACTAATGCGATTTAGGGGGTTCGCTCGAAAACGGCGGCTTGCAGTTAAGCAACTTGATATAGCATACCCCTATCACAGCGAAGCGATTGAACCGCTTAAAGAGCGAATGCTGGGCGAGTTGGCGCGTTTAACGCCTGACGCCTCTGTCATACCGTTCGTATCGTCTGCGCTTGGCTGCCAGACAGATGGGGAAACTCTCGGCGCTGATTATTGGTGGCAAAACACGCGCGGTCGCGTGAACTTTCAAAGCGCCATTGGTGCGCTGACAAACTTGGGTTGCCGCTGTTTTGTGGAAATTGGGCCACGCCCTGTCCTAAAGAACTATGTCATGGAATCGGCGGCACAAGCCGGTGCTACTATCCGATATGCCGAAACCATGAATAATGGTCGCCGTAAAACTATTGATATGGATCGCATTGCAGCACAGGTAATTGCTGTCGGTGGAAATGTGGACCCTGATCAGTATTTTGGACCAAAACTGCCTTATCGGCGGGATTTGCCGTTGACGCCTATGTGTCTGGTCCCTATTCGCGCCGCAGCCTCCGAAGCATCGGTTGATACCAATGGTTCATTGTCCGAGCTACATCCACTGTTAGGATGGGATGAGAGCGGCGATTTACTCCAGTGGCGAAATCACCTTTCGATTGCACACAGAGCATGGTTGGCAGATCACGCCGTCGGCGGGGCACCGGTTTTCCCAGGTACAGGGTATCTGGAAATTGCGTTGGCAGTTGGGGATACTCAATTTGCTGACCAGCCGCTTGAGGTGTCTGGCATGGACATCGTGGCTCCGTTGGCGCTCGATAAAACCGCAGAAATTAGAACGATGTTCAACCGGGAAACATCGGGTGTTACGATTGAAAGCCGTCCTTATTTAGGGGGTGCAGATTGGACCTTGAATGCTGTTGCAAGGGTGCGCCCTGACCCAAGAGGTCAGGGCAGCAAGACTGCAATCCCAAACTTTCCCCGCGGTAAAAAAATCAACCTTGGCCAGCTATATGAAAACTTTGCTGAGTTGGGCCTTGATTATGGGCCAGCGTTTCGCCTGATAGAAGCAATAGAAACGAAGGGCGATGATCAGGCTTTTGTAACTCTCAGCGCCGGACCAGTTGCGGATTTGAGTAAGGTCGGTACTTGTGCGCTGGATTGCTCATTGCATGGGCTTTTGGCGTTGTTGAAAAAACGCCCAGAGCTAACCGACCAATCATACCTGCCGGTACGCTTTGGACGTTTCCGCCTTTATGGCTCTTCGGCACCGATTAGGCGGGCACAAATCCAGGTCGTAAAAGCGACCCTTCGCGGGGTGCAGGCTCAAGTTGAGTATTTTGATAAGGATGGGCGTTTAATAGCGTCTTTAAGTGACCTGCGATTGCGCGCGGCACCGCTTACTAAAACGGCCTCACTTCAACCGGAATATTGGATTCAGTCTCGCAGGTTACTTTCCGCCGGCCTCTCTGTGCCAAATCGTTGGCTGGATGCCAAAAACCGGGCCGTTGAGCTAGGGGCCGCTGCCATCGAAGCACCTGAATCGGACGACGGGGCAGTACTAATCGATGCAATTTGCCGCAAAACCGTGCGAAATTGTATCGAAGCACGGGTCAACTCAAAAGGTCGACTAGAAACAAAGGCACTCGAAAAAATCTCGGCTGATGCCACACCGCTGTTTGGCCTAATGCTGGATGCAATGGCCGAAGATGAGCAGTTTGTGTTCGACAATGCCGACGACATGACCGGTATATTGGTACCAGATTGTCTCTATCCCGATATTAAACCAATGTTAGCGCAGCTCAGTTTGTCAGCGCCGCACTACGGTCAGGAAATCCTCGCGGTTTCAGATTTGTCTGACAGTTTGGAAAATGCGTTGCTGAACGGGCTAGAGGTTGATGAAGGCGGCCACAGCGCAGGTCTCGCGGATCTGGTGCATAGGGTTCAATGGACCGCAATAAAAACGATGTTAGACGACCTGGCATCTAGCTGGAGCGCCGAAACACGGTTGAATATCCTTGTTGTCGGTACGGTCCCCGCCGATGTAATTCGTGCAATCCTAGATTATTCTGCATTGACAGAACTAACCTTGACAGAGGTCATCGATGGTTCTGTTGAGGTTATGAAGCGTCGGACCGAGGATCACCGATTACTGAAAATTTCCACATTGGACGAAGCTATTGGTTCGAGAGATGGATATGATCTTCTGATCATGGCTGACAGGGTGCATGAGCTAAGAGTTGGACAATTGCAGCGTTTGGCAACCAAGCTATCAGGTGATGGTTTGTTGGTTGCGACACAACCGTCACCAGACCTTTTTTCAAACTTGCTTGCAGGCCGATATGCACACTGGTGGACGTCGCAATCTGCGTCGATCATGCGAACTGGAAAACGTTTTGATGTAGCAGCGGCAGAAGTGCAGATGGTAGAGGCTGGGTTTGCGAACATCTGTTCTGCCAATCTCAATTCACAATATGCAGATTGCTGTGTCGTATTTGGCAATGGTTCGAGCCAAACAGAAAAAAACATCCAGTCTTCAAACTCAGAGAAACTGGATGCCACGCTACCCAATTTGGTCATTTTCAATGAGAATGGCCACTCGGAAACATTTGCCGAAGAATTGAGAGCTCTAATATCGAACGCCGGAAGAGAAAAAGTACGACGTTCCCGGTTAGCACCCCCACACGTACTACCCGAGGAACCTTGGGAAGCGATCATCGCTTTGTCATGTACCGATGTGCCATTGGATGCATTACCTAACTGGATCGTGCAGGCAATGTCTCGTGTGCACGGGGTTTTAGAGGCGCTGCCAAAACCAATTCGTCTTTGGTTGACAATTGATGGAGACCTCGTAAGCGCTTCTGCCTTGAGTGGTATGCGACGTGTTCTATCAAACGAGGACGCAGAGCTGGACAGCCGGTTAATTGTCCATTCAGCAACAGATGCGGACAGAGTGTCAGAGGAGATTTTATCTCCGTCGGAGGAACCAGAAATCTACCTGGACGCCGTCAGTAGCTCCGCGCCACGTATCGAACAGATGTGGGCAGCGCCGAAACAAGATAGTGACGCCCTGCGATTGGATATCCCACGACAAGGCGCGCTAGAGAACCTGGAATGGGCAGGCATTGAACGTCAACGCCCTGGTGCGGGAGAAGTGGAAATCGCTGTTAGAGCCGCAGGCCTGAATTTCCGTGATGTGATGTGGGCTCAAGGATTGTTGCCCGAGGAAGCATTGGAAAATGGCTTCGCAGGTCCAACGCTAGGAATGGAGTGTTCAGGCGTTGTCGTCGGTGTGGGCGATAATACATCGTTCCAAGAGGGTGAGCGAGTTATCGCGTTTGCACCGCATGCCCTTTCTTCGCATGTCACTGTGTCAGCGGAAACCGTGTCCCGGATGCCTGCTCAGCTCGGCTTTGAAGCTGCCGCCACCCTGCCTACGATATTTGCAACCGCGCAATATGCGCTGGTCGATTGCGCACGGCTGCTACGCGGCGAATGGGTTCTTATTCATGGCGGTGCTGGTGGTGTTGGCCTGGCCGCAATCCAGATTGCTAAGGCGATTGGCGCTCAGATAATCGCCACCGCCGGATCGCCAGCCCGCCGACGTGTTCTAAAGGCCATTGGTGTAGATCATACGTTAGATAGCCGGTCTTTGTCATTTGCCGACGAAGTCATGGCATTGACCGAGGGTCGGGGTGTAGACGTAGTCGTCAATTCGCTTGCGGGCGAAGCAATGGAAAGGTCTATTGATTGCCTGCGCTCGTTCGGCCGGTTTATTGAGCTGGGCAAGCGCGACTTTTTTGCCGATACGAAACTGGGGCTTAGACCATTCAGGCGAAACCTGACTTACTTTGGCGTTGATCTCGATCAGTTGCTTGCCGAACGTCCTGACCGCGCAAACGCTATCTTTGCTGAGATTGGTTCTGCATTCGAACGAGGCGATTATTCGCCTCCGCCCTATCAGGTATATGATCCGCATGATGCTGTAGCAGCCTTCCGCATGATGCAGAAATCCGGACATTTCGGAAAAGTCGTGATCCGCCCACCTGTAATTGATACCAGCCTACCATCGGTACCAGCTGCAAATCAGTTCTCGACCCATGGTGGATGGCTGGTTGTTGGTGGCCTCAGCGGGTTCGGCATGGCAACCGCAGAACGACTGGCGAAGCGCGGGGCACAAAAACTATGGCTCGTAAGTCGTAGCGGAAAGGCCTCTCCTAGCGATGCACAGCGTTTGGCACGACTGATGGAAGCGGGCATTTCTGTGGAAACAGCGGCATTGGACATCGCGGACACCGCTGCGGTTCAGGCGTTTATCAGCCACATTGATGCAGATTCGATTTCGCTGACGGGTGTCGTCCATTCCGCAATGGTTCTTAGGGACAAACCGTTTTCTGAGATGACTTTCGAAGATATGGATGCTGTTTTTGCACCAAAAGTGAAAGGTGCAATGAACCTGGACTTGGCGACCCGCAACTTGGCGTTAGAACATTTTGTTCTGTATTCGTCTGCGGTGGTTCTATTTGGGAACCCGCACCAATCACCTTATGTTGCTGCGAATGCGGCCTTGGATCAGATCGCTCGCGATCGTGTTGCATCTGGGTTGCCGGCTTTGGCTATCGGTTGGGGCGCGATTGGTGACAGTGGCTATCTGACCCGCGAAGAACAGACCCGCGCGATGCTCGACACAATGTTGGAAGGTGCGTTTATTACCGAAGTAGAGGCATTGGATGGCTTAGAGCATTGCCTGTCATCTCCATCGGCGACAAATGCGGCCATCACTTTCGCCCGGCTGCCTTGGCCACGGCTGTCCCGTGACCTGCCGATCGTAGCTACACCCCTATTTGAACGCCTTCGCAGCAAGCGTGATAGCGGGCGCGATGCAGCAGCAGGTGCGGAAATAAGGGCAGAAATTGCCGCATTATCACCACGGGATGCATTAAAACGTGTGCTGGATATTCTGCGCGAGGAAACCGCGAATGTGCTTTATCAGCCAGTGGCGGAAATTGACCCTATACGTCCGCTAAGTGAGATTGGATTTGATAGTTTGATGGCGGTTGAGCTACGAATGTCGATTGAGGATAAAATTGGCTTGTCGTTACCGTTGTTATCACTTGCAGATGCTACAACACTGACCGACGTTGCAGGGAAAGTTGTGCAAATGATACAAAGCGACGATGTCAGTACCGAAGACGCAATGGACAGTTTCCTAGCGCAGCATGCCTCAAATGATGAGATGCAAAAGTCGGACGTTCAAGAGGAAATTAGGGGCATAGCTGGTTCGATCACTTCGCTAGCCTGAATAGAAAGTGTTCATTAATGCCACCAAGTACAGATCAAATGTTGTCTCAATTGCGCCAGCTGCGCAGCAAACGTCAACCCGGAAAATCGGCAAGCGCATCTGCTTCAGGTGAAAACACGACAAGGGTTGCGTATGATTTCACCAAGCTTAAGGACTATGAGCAGATGCGCATTCAAGCCGCTGCAGCAGAATTCGCGGGTATGTCTTCGCCGTTTTTTCGACGGCATGATGCCGTAGATGGCGTATCCAGTCGGATTGATGGACGAGAAAGAATTAACTTCGCCACATACGATTATTTAGGTCTGAATGCGCACCCCGTTTTGCGAGAAGCCGCACAAAACGCTGTTGCGGAATGGGGTGTATCAGCAACAGCCAGTCGTTTGGTTGGTGGCGAAAGGCCATATCACACGGCGTTAGAAGATGCCTTGGCCAAAACGCATGGCGTAGAGGCTGCGCTTGCCATGGTGTCCGGGCATGCAACGAATGTAACGACGTTAGGCGCGTTGCTTGGTCCACGTGATTTGGTTTTGACAGATACCCTGATTCACAATTCAATCACCGAAGGTTGCAAGTTGGCCGGTGCGAAACGCGTCGCCTTTCCCCATAATGATACTGATTGGATTGACGACTACTTAGCGCGCAATCGACATATGTTTGAGCATGTGATGATCGTCGTCGAAGGGCTTTATTCGATGGACGGTGATGTTGCTGACTTGAAAGCCTTGGTGCGGCTGAAAAACCGTCATGATGCATGGCTAATGGTTGACGAGGCTCATTCATTGGGCGTTCTGGGTGAAACCGGACGAGGCTTGGCCGAACACGCGGGTGTCAATCCTAATGAAGTTGAACTCTGGATGGGCACTATGTCCAAGACGCTTGGCTCTTGTGGCGGGTACATAGCTGGCAGCCGGGCGCTAATCGACTTTCTGAAATTCAAGGCATCAGGATTTGTCTTCTCAGTTGGGCTATCGGCCCCGGCGGCCGCTGCGGCATTGGCAGCCCTGCAAATTATGGAACAAGAGACTGACAGGACCGCTCGCCTGAAACGAAACGGGGCATATTTTAAGGCAAAAGCAGAAAGCGCTGGCCTAGATACAGGCCTCAGCCTAGGTTACGCTGTCGCACCTATTCTCATCGGAAGTTCGTTAGAAGCTGGCAAAGCCGCTGATCGTCTATTCTCGATGGATGTGAATGCCTTGCCTATCATCTTCCCTGCGGTACCAGAAAAATCGGCGCGGATTCGGTTTTTCGTAACGTCGGAACATACAGAGGCGCATATTGACCAAGCGGTTGATGCTACGGCGGCGGCTCTGTCAGCATAACTTTTCTTCCAGCTGAACCTGATTACCATTAACAATTGGCCATCACAAACAGCCTTGCGCGCCTACCAACGATAGCGCGCAGGGCACGGTTCTTTATGCCTATGCAAAACAGAAATGCTATAGGTGATTAAAACAGATTGTGATCTATTGTGCCCTAAGTTTTGGAGATTTTAGCCCAGCCGATTGCCGTTTCGGCAAGACCCGGTGCGCTAATTAAGTGTTTCACCAGCTTCAACCGAACTTCCCCTTAAAAAGTCCTCTGCCGCCATCGGTCCTTTCCCAGCGGGTTGTACGCGCGTTAACTCAATAGCATCTTCGCCGCAATAAATAGTCAGCCGATCGTTGGCCGTAACACCGGGATAGCCGCACCCCGTCGCAATTTTGCAGTTCAGAACTTTTATGCGCTGACCTTTATAAGTGAACCACGCACCTGGACTTGGGCTTACCCCCCTGATTAGACGATCCACCTGTTCAGCCGGTTGCGACCAATCTATATGGGCTTCCGCTTTATCGATTTTCGGCGCGTAAAGCCCGGTTTCGGGCTGTGCCTCGAAAGACAGCGTTCCAGCCTGTAACTTGGTTAGGGCAGAAACCATCAAAGGGGCGCCAAGTTCGGACAAACGATCATGGAGGCTGGCAGTTGTGTCATCGTCTTTAATGGCTGTGCGTGCAATCAAGGCCACTGGACCGGTGTCCAACCCTAGCTCCATCTGCATAACGCACACGCCGGTTTCGCTATCACCCGCCATAATCGCCCGTTGTATGGGGGCCGCCCCCCGCCAACGCGGCAAAAGGCTAGCGTGGAGATTGAAGCAGCCATGAGATGGTGCCTCCAACACGTCAGTGGGTAGGATGAGACCATAAGCAACCACGACCGCGGCCTCCAGATTTAAGGCCGCAAACGCATCGCGATCGTTTTGCTCCTTAAAATTCTTGGGTGTGCGCACCGAAAGGCCAAGCGCATCGGCTGCAACAGCAACCGGGGTCGGCCGCTCTTTTTTTCCGCGCCCCGCCCGACGCGGCGGTTGCGTGTAAACAGCAACGATTTCGTGCCCAGCTTCAGAAAGCGCAATCAACGTAGGAACGGAAAACTCAGGCGTTCCCATAAAGGCAATTCGCATCAACGTCTCCGCCGTAGTTTTAGATATTTATCCAGCACCATGCGGCGCTTGGTGGGTGATAATCTGTCAACATATAGTTGGCCATTCAGGTGGTCGATCTGGTGCTGCACAGATGTAGACCACAGGCCCTCAAACCACCGTTCAGTTATCGAACCATTGCAATCCAAATAACGCACCAGCGATCTTGCGGGGCGAATAACCTTTGCATGAACGCCTGGCAAGTTTGGGCTGGCTTCTTCATGGTCCCGTGTCTCGGTTGAGGTGTCTAACAATTCTGGGTTGGCAAGCCGAATTGGCGCGCGGCCGTCCACTTCGCAGTCAACCACAGCTAACCGTTTTAATATTCCGATCTGCGGTGCCGCAAGACCGACACCCGGCATTGCATACATTTCCTCAAGCATCCGTTGCCAGATTGCGTGCACCTCATCATCCACCTTCGCAACCGGCGCTGCTGTCATTTGCAGGTGTTTGTTGGGCCAGAGAATAAAACTACTGCTCAATGGTTTTTCCCCCAATGGCTATCCCCCATTGATTACCCGCGCGCACGCTCTTTCTTTAGTTTTTTCATCTTTTGCGTGATCAGCTGACGCCGGACAGAGCTTAGATGGTCAATGAATAGCTTGCCATTTAAATGGTCAATTTCATGCTGCACACAGGTTGCCCAAAGCCCGTCAAATTCCTGTTCTTGTTCAGCGCCATCTCTATCGATCCAACGAACAGTCACCATTTTTGGTCTTGTGACTTTGCCATACAGGTCGGGAATAGACAGGCACCCTTCTTCATGCTCGTTCAACTCATCGGACGAAGCGATAATTTCAGGATTGATGAGTGCCATCGGGCAGGGTTCATCATCTTTGTCAGCACAATCCATTGTAAGAACGCGGCTGAGTACACCCACCTGAGGCGCTGCAAGGCCAACACCGGGGGCGTCGTACATCGTTGCCAACATGTCATCGACAAGTTGGCGCAGATTGTCATCAACGTCGCTGACTGCAGGGCAAACCTTTTTTAGGCGCGGATCGGGGTGGAGTAGTATCGGACGAATGCTCATGAGGCACGAGGTAGGGGAATGGAGCCGCTTGGTCAACATTTTGCGCGGCGAGATGGCGACAATGTGCCGAGATGCTGACACTCAGAACCGCGCAGAGGTTGCGGGCAAAGGTTTGTAGGTTAAGCTACAAAAATGGAAAATGACCCAAACGAAAGCCCAATTTATGCGCAAAGGCGGATTGAGGCTAAGATTCTTAAGCATGTCTACGATGCGCTTTGCGGAACTCATGGTAAAGATGTCGCCGCAGCTACGATAAAATTGGCCGTCCGAAATGCTTCGCTGGAACAAGCTGGTGAAATAGCCGCAGATACTGAAACGTCGTTGCGATCTTTTCAAGAGATCTACGAGTTGTGGACCCGCGGCGGAGCCTTGGAGACTGAAGTCCTTTCTGCAACGGATGATGTGTTTGATTTCAATGTCACCCGTTGTCGGTACTCAGAAATGTACAAGGAAATGGGATTGGGAGAGATCGGGCACCTCCTGTCCTGCCAACGCGACGGTACATTTTGCGAAGGTTATGATGAACGAATTGAGATGACCCGAACTCAAACCATCATGCAGGGTGCCAGCCATTGCGATTTCAGATATAAGATGAAGGCAAGTAAATGATTGAGGAACCACCCGCCCTAACGATCAAGCGCCCGTCTCAGCGGCCCACGGCCAAGCAGATTGAGGCCTTTCAAGGCGTTGCCACCGGTTTTGTAGTTGATGCCATGTATGGGGCAGGAGCATTGGATATTACGATACAGCCCATAGGCGATGGTCGCGATATCCATTGTTATGCCGCTGGTCCGGTTTTAACGGCAGATAACGGCCCGGCAGATATACTCGCAACATCGGCCGCGTTGGCGTTTTTGCAGCCGGGTGACATTTTGGTTGCCGGGTTTGGTGCGTACCAGGGTTGCGCTGCCGCCGGGGATAGAGTTGCGGGAATGGTTAAAAACAATGGTGCAATTGGGTTTGTTACCGATGGTCCGATGCGTGATTATTCAGGGATCATTGATGTCGGCCTACCATGTTGGTGTACCGGCCTAACGCCAGGGTCACCTTATTCGAATGGGCCGGGAACGGTTGGCCTTCCAATACAAATTGGCGGTCAACAGGTAGCTACCGGAGATATTATGGTCGCTGATCGCGATGGGGTTGTTGTGGTCCCATTCGAACAGATCGATAGGGTTATTGCTGAACTAGACAGGGTTGTTGGGTTAGAAAAATTGTTGGATGCAAAGGTCGCCGAAGGGTTAACCGTGGCACCATCGGTGACAGATCTATTGCAATCTGATCGGGTACAGTATCTCGACGATTAGCCTGTCCAATTGACTTTGTGCGGCGCAACAATATAACGCAACTTATCAAACAATTGTAACTTACTTACCGCGAGAGCAATCCCATGAGCTTCAATGTTCAGCCGGCTGGTCCGGCCCGTCCTAACCGTTGCCAACTATTTGGCCCAGGCAGTCGCCCACAGATTTTTGAAAAAATGGCCGCTAGTGCCGCTGATGTGATCAACCTTGATTTAGAGGATAGTGTTGCACCAGCAGATAAACCTCAGGCGCGCAAAACGGTAATCGAAGCCGTTAACAACCTCGACTGGGGCGATAAGACACTCTCAGTTCGGATCAACGGGCTCGACACAGAGTTTTGGCACCATGATGTCGTTGATTTGATTGAACAAACCGGTGACCGGCTGGATCTAATCATGATCCCAAAAGTAGGCAATGCCAAAGACATCTATGCCGTAGATGCTCTCGTAACTGCCTGCGAAATGGCAGCACGTAAAATCAAGAAGATTGGGTTTGAGGTCATTATCGAAACGGCTGCCGGTGCGCAGAATGTTGATGAAATTGCCGCAGCCAGCCCGCGTATGCAGGCGATGAGTTTTGGTGTTGCTGATTATTCTGCATCGATGGGTATGGCCGTTACAGGCATTGGTGGTACCCAAGACGAATATTACATGCTTGCCAACGGAGAGCCCGGATCGGACCGCGCAGTTAGTATGGTTGACCCCTGGAACTATCCGATTACCCGTATGGTTGCCGCATGTCGCCAGCACGGCGTATTGCCCGTAGACGGCCCGTTTGGTGATTTTTCTGACAATGATGGCTATTTGGCGCAAGCAAAGCGGTCTGCCACTTTGGGCTGTGTTGGGAAGTGGGCTATCCACCCAAAGCAGGTCACTGCAGCCAATTCCGTCTTTACTCCTTCAGAAGCCAAAGTTGCTCAGGCACGCCGAATTCTCGCGGCGATGGACGAGGCAGAGGCTTCTGGTGCTGGTGCAGCTGTGCTGGACGGCAAACTGATTGACTTGGCTTCATCGCGTCAGGCTCAGGTTATTGTGCGCCAAATTGAATTAATCGAAGGGGCGTAAATGTCGCCCAAGGATGCGGGAGAGTTTTTGCTCCCGCATCCCTAAATATTAATCGACAATTCATAGATTTGCCCTTTTTTTGCACTAAGTGAATACAATCGCTATCAGCATGCTAATGCTGTGTAGGGATGTCAGATTGAAAGGGCGAATATCTATGCGCGGTATGGTTTTTACAGAGTTTTTGGACTTCGTCGAAGGGGCGACATCAGCCGATTTTGTAGAGGACATGCTCGACAATGTAGCCCTCCCATCTGGCGGCGCTTATTCAGCTGTTGGCAATTACGGCCATGGTGAAATTCTGAGTATGGTTACATATGTAGCGCAAGAAACTGGCCATCCTATTGCTACTTTGGTCCATCAATTTGGTGAGCGATTGTTTGAAAGATTTGTTGAATTATATCCAGGCTTCTTTGTTGATGAAAAACAGGCATTAGATTTTCTTGAGCACATAGAAGATCACATTCACACTGAAGTTAGAAAACTCTATCCGGATGCTCGTCCTCCGGTTTTTGAGACTACTAGGAAAAGCAAAACCGAGCTTGTAATGCATTACAGGTCCACGCGACCATTTGCTGATCTTTGCGCTGGCCTGATCGGAGGCGCGATGAAGCATTTTGGAGAGGGCGCTTCGGTGGAGCGAGTCGACAACACCACTGACGGCACTGATTCATTGTTCACAATTCGTACAAAATAATATGGATGTAGGTTTGAGCCAGGAAGTGCTGCAACGCCGTCTGAACCGTCAGGTTAAGGCGAGGTTGGAGGCTGAACGGCTGCTGGAAGAAAAAAGCCTTGAACTGTTCGACGCAAATCAGGCCCTTCAATCTGCCGCCATGGCACTGGAACAGCAGGTCAAAGAGCGGACAAACGAACTGGCTACGGCATTGGCAACTGCACAAGCGGCGAATGAAGCACGTGGGCGGTTTTTAGCTGTGATGAGCCATGAAATTCGAACGCCAATAACCGGCTTGATTGGTATCATTGACCTATTGCAGGCAGAGAGCCTCGCGGGTCGACCCGCCGAACTGATCAACTCTGCACAAGATGCCTCTGCTCATCTGCTGTCAATCGTGAATGGAGTTCTGGATCTAGCCCAAGTTGAGGCTGACAAGGTATCGATTGAAAATGCAGAACTAGACCCAAGGCGGATGATCAAATCTGTCACTGCATTGCTGAGTGCGGTTGCTTTCCGCAAAGGTCTTGAGCTGACCGGTACAGTTGACGACGATTTCCCGACAAAAATTGTCAGTGACCCTGGCCGCCTTCGTCAAATTTTGTTCAACCTGGTCGGGAATGCGATAAAGTTTACGGTCGAAGGCGAGGTCAAGTTGCGATTGTCCTGTGCGGATGGTCATCTAATCGTATCAGTTACAGATACCGGCCCCGGTGTTCCTAAAGAGCATCGAGAACTGATTTTTGAGGAATTTGGCCGCATCGGTGGTTCTGGTCGTTCAGTAAATGACAGCACAGGGCTTGGCCTTTTCATCACTCGGCGATTTGCACGCCTGATGAAGGGTGAGGTCAATGTAAGCGATGGGCCAAATGGCATTGGGTCAACTTTCCGCCTCGAACTGCCATTGGTAGTGGCCGAAGAACCCAAGGATGAAAGCAAGCCCTCTGCGAAGGCTGAAGAGGATGAAGTCTATACGCCCCGTAAAGTGTTGGTGGTGGAAGACACTCCGACTCTACAGATGATCGTCGCTAGCTATCTTGAGCAAGGCGGTCATCAGGCCGCAGTTGCTTCGGATGGGGTCGAAGCTCTTAAAAGGCTTCGAGAAGAGCAATTCGACCTTGTTCTCATGGATATGATGATGCCGAATATGAATGGGGAAGAGACATTAAAACACATTCGTGCTGGCGACGTTGGGCAAGCTAATGTGCCGGTACTGATCCTAACAGCAGCTGTTGACGACGCAGCTCAACGATTGTGCGATAGTGGCGCAGCAAATGGTGCCTTAGTTAAACCCGTCGCACGTAGTGATCTGTTGGCCAGAATCGAAGAATTAAGCGCATAACTGCTCTGGTTCCGCATTGCTGTGCATTGCATTCTCCCACATAAAGTACCTATATCGGCTAAAAGTCGACGAGGCGAGTAAATGCAGTCATATCTAGAGTTTGAAAAAGGCTTGGCCGAACTTGAGGGGAAGGCTGAAGAAATTCGCGCTCTCGCAGCGCATGATTCAAACATGGATGTTGAATCCGAAGCCCTGCAACTTGATGAAAAAGCCGGGGCATTGCTCAAAGATCTCTATGGAAAGTTGACGCCATGGCAGAAATGTCTGGTTGCTCGACATCCACAGCGACCGCATGCGCTGCACTACGTCGATGGGTTGTTCACAGATTACACGCCATTGGCTGGTGACCGGAATTTTTCCGAGGATCATGCCGTCATTGGTGGGCTCGCCCGGTTTGATGACCAGCCTGTTGTCGTGATCGGCCAGGAAAAAGGCGATGATACAAAATCACGCCTCGAACGTAACTTTGGTATGGCGCGCCCTGAAGGTTATCGCAAAGCGATCCGCCTGATGGAGCTTGCGAATAAGTTTGGACTGCCAGTAATCACATTAATCGACACGCCGGGGGCTTACCCCGGCAAAGGTGCCGAAGAACGTGGACAATCAGAAGCAATTGCGCGCTCAACCGAGCAATGCCTAAAACTCAGCGCACCTCTGATTTCTGTAGTTGTCGGAGAAGGCGGTTCTGGCGGTGCGGTCGCATTTGCGACAGGTGATAAGGTGATAATGCTAGAGCATTCCATCTATTCAGTGATCACCCCCGAAGGATGTGCATCCATCCTATGGAAAGATGCAGAAAAAATGAGAGAGGCCGCAGCGGCCCTGCGGCTGACAGCACAGGATCTCCGTCAACTTGATGTCATCGACCGCATTGTACCGGAACCACTAGGCGGTGCTCAGCGAAACCACGAGCAAGCGATTTCTGCAGTTGGGGATGCGATCCGTGCCGAGTTAAAAGCCCTCAACAAGTTAACCGGCACCCAACTGAAACAAGCCCGCCGGCAGAAGTTCTTAAGGATGGGCGCAAAGTCACTTTGATGTCGAACCATTGTAAAGCGGCTTAATAGGTTAGAACAATCGGCCACACACGAGAATTTTGTGACCTGGAGCTAGTGAGGCAACCTCGCATTCACTATCTGGCGCTCCTATAACTAAAATTTTGTTCATGAGTTTTCCAATTTGACGAGACAGGCAATTGGCAACCGCTGCTACTTGGTGGTCAATCAGGTCTCCCAGATTAAATTGCTTTGTGGCTTGAACCGAATTTTTCTCTCCGCCAAGAACAGACCCCTAAATCGATCTGAAGCAAAATGCCAGTTTATGTGCTTCTGGAAAAGGATCGATTTTAACAGTCGTACCGACTCGAAAATCAAGCTGCAAAAATCATCAAAGGAGGCTTTTGAAAGTGCAAACCTCCAAAGAAAAACCCTCACGTCAGGCCCGAAACTATGGGTTTGACGTAAGGGCTCGGTAATTTTGCTGTGCGGGCTGATTAGGCTTTAGGTGTCATCTCTTTGATGCCAGCCTCAACGCGTGACTTAACAATTTCAAATGCTTCCTCGTTAGCTTTGCGGGCAGCATCTGTGAGCTCTGTCAGGTTCGCAACAGCTTTGTCATACGCTTTACGCGCCAGATCAGCCTGCGCCTGTGCAGCATCTGATGGGTTCGAAGACTTTGAGATCGCGGCGATTTCAGTTTCTGCGGCGTTCAATGTTTCCTGAAAGATTGCAACCTGCTTCTGAAACAGATCCTGATAACCAGAGGCCGCCGCCTTCTGTGCTGCAACCAATGCATCCATGTTTTTCTGCTGGGCTTCAAACATGGCGGTCTGGTCAGCTGATTTAAACTGCTCACCAAAGCTTGCTGGATCGAAAAGCTTTGCAAAGTCCGGCGCTTTCATCATTTCAGCTAGTTTTGCAGGGTCGAATGGGTTGTTGTCAGAATTGAACATTGGTGTGATCCTTGGAACGAGTGACGTTGGAGGGTTTCCCTCTTGCTGACTTCAATATTGTGCGTTGCAGCAATTTTGTCAATGGGTATTTTGTGCAGTGCACAAAATAGGTGAGCCTGTTTTTCTCACCCGCATAATTGCGCCCCGTCGCTTTCGCAGGAATCCCAATGGTATTGGCTTTCGACGGCATATCTATCGTATTGTCACTTCCCATGCCGCTATGAAGTAGGCAATCAATAAGTGACCTGCCGACGGGGCAGTTGCAGGAAGATGAAGGGTGCCAGAATGAAACCAATCTCAACCGACGACCGCCGTGTCGCGAACCTGTCCACTGGTGCCTTTGCCCCGTTTATTGATGGTGAGGGAGCGGAGGATGGAGAGGTACTACAGGTTAATCCGGGCAATCGCACTGGCTATGGCTTTCATATCTATCGGATGAAGCCGGGGCAGACCACGACAGCGCATGAGCATGTTGGGGATGAGGAGTTTTTCCTGATCGAGGGAGAGATCATTGACCATGACGGGTATCGTTATGGGCCGGGTGATCTGGTTTGGCTGCGGTCAGGGACGGAGCATCATTCGTATTCGCCAAACGGGGCGACGCTTGTGGTCTATCTACCTGGGAATACGAGTATTTAGGAGCGTCGTATTTAGCCACCATGATCCAGCACTGCCATGGCGACGATCTGGATGGCGCAGCCTGGTGGCAGAATGGATTGATGTGCTTGCCGCGCCGGGCGTTGCTCCGGGTCGGGCCAAAGGCGTAGCCAGTGGGGGTTGGCGAGCGGGCGGTCGGCTTTGTCGGCGAAATAGAGGTCCAGTTTCAACACGTCTTGTGTTGTGGCACCTGCCTCCTCCAAAATCGTTTCCAAATAGTGAAAGGCGAGCGTGAACTGGCGCGCCTTGTCTGCAGGGTAATCTGCTTCGCCCAGTTCCTTGCCCAGAATGCCGGAAGTAACGAGCAGGCCCCGGTGCACGGCTGCATTGGGGATCGGGTTGCTGTGCTGTGCGACCTTGGGTGTGGTGATTGACTTGACCATCACGCGCCGCCCTTTTGGTGTTTTATAGGGTTCTCCAATCGGCCCAATGGAGTGATTTCAATGCTGATAGTGCCCTGTTCTTCACCCATCAGCAGGCTTTTGTGACCGCGTGGAAACCGGCCCGCGCCCTTGCCCGTGGTGCCAAAGGAAATGATGTCGCCGGGTTCTAGGGTGAAATACCGGCTTGCCTCTGCAATGCATTCCTGAATGCTGAAACGGTAATTGCCGGTATGGTCGATGGTAAAGGGTTCGTCGCCCAACCAGCCCTGGACATGGAGGTCATTGGGGTCAGGCACATCAGCGGCGAGGGTGATCCATGGCCCCATCGGGCCGAATGTATCGGTGCCTTTTGAACGGGTGTGATAGACATAAAATGCGTCGGTATCATCCGGCCCGTTCAGATTGCGCCAATAATAGAATTCGGGCAGCGCCATGTCTTTGTCATAAGTGACCGCGATTGAATCTTTACCAAACTTCAGACCGTGCGATGTCACATCATTGTGGATCATGTACCCAAATACATAATCCAACGCTGTTGCCGGTTCGATGTGCTTGGCACGTTTGCCGATGATGGCGCAAATCTCAGGCTCTGGAATAACCGCGCCCCATGCAGGATCAACGATGATGGGCTTTTGATGACCTTGCAGGGCAGAGGGTGGTTTGAGGAAGAAGTTCGGCACGCCGGGGTCTACGTGGGCCTTTTTCATCAACTCTTTGTTGTTAAAGGCAACGCCCAGAATTTTTGATGGGTTGGGTAAAGGCGGTGCCCAATCCAAGTCGCCTTGCAAGGGGCAACTGTGTCAATGGCGCTGGCGATAGCGGGAAGGGGTGCTGGCCCAGTATCCACCAATTCCAGAATAGTTGTGATGGAGGAGAGATTGGCGGCTACACAAACCTCTGCCAACCTTCGCGCCTTGCCATCTGTGCCCTGTACAATGGCGGTGCGTTTGCCACCTTCGATTATTGTTCCAAATTTCATCAGGATCACCAGTTCGCCAAGTAATCTTCGAGAGTTACCGGAGAGACATCCATTAGGGGTTGTTTCACAGCAACGCCTTCAAACTCTGACGCCTCCGCGAACCATTTGCGAGGGGCGGGAAAGCCCCAAAGTTGCGAGCGGCGGGTGTCGCTAAGGTCCCACCGTTTTGGTGCGTGGTCTGCATCAATTACAGTATAGTGACTGGAGAATATTTCCACGCGGTGCCCATCTGGGTCGCGGAAATAGATGAAGAATGAATTGCCGATGCCGTGCCGTCCCGGTGCACGGTCCATGCTGCCAGCTAGGCTGAGCGAGGCCATCACATCCGCCGCGTGGATGATGGAGCCAATTTCTGGCGTATGAAAAGCGATGTGGTGCAGTCGAGGGCCGGGGCCGTTGCCGAAAACAACGTCTTGGGTGTTGTTCTTACGCTTTAACCAGACCCCCCAAATTTCATCCGTATCATCCTTTGCGGTATATTCAGTGAGGCGAAAGCCGAGGTCATTGTACCAGCGATAGGCGCCGTCAACATCGTGGCAAGTGACTTGAATATGATCCAGAAAGGCCAATCGCCCACCAGCATAGGTGTGAAAATTCTGCATCCGATTTTGTGACTGATCCATGGTGGCGCAGAATTCAACAGGAACGCCCACACCGTCGTGCAGACGCAGTGTTAATCCCTGATAAGGGCGCTCAACAAACTTGGCAGTATGGCCCCGTTCGTTAAACCAGTCGTGGGCACGTTTCAGGTCATCATCAGAAAACATGCGATACCCGGTTTGAAGGGCGATTCCCGGCCCCTCGGCTTCGGTTTTCTCAAAAACTAGCGAATGATGCGCAGTTTCTTCGATGGCCCGCAGATATAAGCGGTCGGCATCATGGGCTGTCACCTCTAACCCCAACCCGGTTTCGTAGTAATGCCGCGTTGCGTCCAAATCGCGGCTGGACAGCACAACATGGCTGAGCCGGGTGATGTTGAAGGGGATGTTTAAGTTGGGGGAGAGGAGGCTCATTTAGGTACCCGGATTTGTGATATGGCATATGTTTGGAGCCTATCGCACAGGTGGTCTGTCCGTTGCCTCAAATTTCTGATAATTTCATATAATGAAATTAAGTTAGGTGAGCCGTGACCTCATTTGCCCCTGTCCGATCAGTCGAGCGCACCTTTTTGGTGTTGTCAGAACTAAACCGTCAACCGATTAGTCGGGTGCAGGATTTGGAGCGCGAAACCGGCCTGCCTGCGCCAACTTTGGTGCGGATTCTGGAAACCCTTTGCGCGCTTGGATATGTGCAAAAGAATGGCCGCCGCGCCGGATATACGCTGACCGAAAAGGTGCGCGAGCTGTCATCGGGATTTCACGGATTGCCGCGATTTATCGAAGATGCCAAGCCGGTTCTGGATGAGCTGACCAAAACGCTGCTGTGGCCCGCTGCGTTGGCGACATTGGATGGGGAGGCTATGGTTGTGCGTGTATCCACTATACCTGATAGCCCGTTGTCGCATACCCATTCGACATTGCAAAAGCGGTTGGATTTACTAACCCGCGCGCATGGTCAGGCCTATCTTGCCTTTTGCTCTGCTATCGAGCGCGACCACCTGTTTAAGCTGCTTTGCCAGACACAGGTATCGCGGATGCAGCCAGGTGAGTTGGCGGCGCATATGGACCCTATCCTAACGCGCATTCGCTATCTTGGGTATGCAGAGAGGGACCATGAGATTGACCCGCAGACGACCACACTGGCGATGCCGGTCAGGTCAGGAGCCGCCGTTATTGCCACGATGGGTATTACGTTTTTTCGGGGAGCGAACCCCAACCGAACGGCGTTGATTGAGAAGCTTGACACTGCTGTAGAGCGGGTTGAGAACCTGATTGGGCAGGCTGGTACGTAAGGGTCAGGAAATGTCTTGGGCCAAGGTTGGTGAGCATTCAAAGTGAGGTTGTCGATCCTCAGCAAGAGAGCCTCTACATGCCTTCGATGGAAATCCTGATTGCATTCATTCTGGCGACGGCAGTGTTCGCATATATGCCGGGTCCTGCCACGTTGTATGCGGCGGCGCAGACGATTGCGCGGGGGTGGCGGGCTGGTTGGCGGTTTTGTTCTAGGCAATCCCGGTTGTGTTTGTAGCCCTAAAATTCGGTGGTGCGGCCTATTTGATTTGATTTGGTTTGGCTTCAAGTGTCCGTCGTCAGAGTTTTTGGAACCAATGGCGGCCTAAGCTATGAGAGAGTTTGGCTCATCTGGTTGGTTTGATTATGCGGCGCGCTGTCTGTGATGCAAGCGGCGCGTTTCGAGCGTCTTTCGTTTAATCCTTTCCCGCTGCT
>JBMYPG010000007.1:0-56263 GCA_049600095.1 Pikeienuella sp.
GCATGTCATCGTAAACTTCGACACCCATCCGATCGATCCCGTTGGGCAGCAGAGTTGGTGGGGCGATGACACGGACGCGGTTTTCCATCTTGTTCAGCAACATAATGTTCGACCGAGCAACACGACTGTGGTTGATGTCGCCGCAAATGGCGATATTCAATCGATGCAACCGGCCCATATGGCGGCGGATGGTCAACGCATCCAGCAACGCCTGAGTCGGATGTTCATGCCGCCCATCGCCTGCATTGATGACCGAGCAGTTGACCTTTTGCGCCAGCAGGCTGACGGCACCGGAAAACTGGTGGCGCACCACCAACAGATCAGGGTGCATCGCGTTTAGCGTCACCGCTGTATCAACCAGCGTCTCTCCCTTATTCAGCGACGAGGTTTTCAGTGACATGTTCATCACGTCAGCGCCGAGCCGTTTGCCTGCCAACTCAAAACTCGCCTGCGTTCGGGTCGAGTTTTCAAAGAAGATGTTGATCTGGGTCAGGCCCTTGAGAATCGCCCGCTTTTTGTCTCGTTGGCGGCTAAGTTCAACATAATCCTCTGCCTGATCGAGAATCGCCAAGATGTCTTCGCGGCTGAGGGCTTCGATGCCCAATAAGTGACGGTGCGGGAACAAGGCGGGCCTCCGGCGCGAGTGTGATCGTGGCCGTTATAGGTTAGTCGGATAATCCCGACAAGCGATGTTGATTGCTTTGATGGCCGCTGACAGATAAGCGGAATTGAACGTGAAGCGGAGCTCAAAAAATGAACGATGCCTTGATCCTGATCGCCGCAGCATTTGGCGCGGGTGTGCTGAATACCATCGCCGGAGGTGGAACATTCCTGACCTTTCCAGCCCTGGTGTTTGCAGGGGTACCGATCGTTGCTGCCAATGCGACGAGCGCCGTTGCGGTCTTTCCCGGTTATCTGAGTGGAGCAATTGGATTTGCCCCCGAGTTACGCAAGTTTGATCGGCGGTTGTTGTTGCGTTTGACTGGCGTGGCGCTGGTTGGTGGATTGGTCGGATCGCTGCTGTTGCTGATCTCATCGGACAAGGCATTTTCCGCCATCGTGCCATTTCTACTGTTGGCCGCGACGTTGATCTTTTTGTTTGGCGACCGTATCCGGTCATTTGCTGCCTCCCATGCACGCAGCGTGACGCCATTCGGAGTGGCCGGGCTGTTTATCGTCAGCCTTTATGGTGGTTACTTTAACGGCGGTTTGGGGATCGTTTTGCTCGCATTGTTCGCACTGTGGGGCATGGCTGATATTCATCAGATGAACGGGCTGAAAAATGGCCTAAGTTTTGCCCTTTCAGCCATCTCTGTGGCCGCATTTGCAGCGGCTGGGTTGGTCGCTTGGCCAGAGGCTGTAATGATGATGGTGGCGTCAACGGTGGGCGGCTATGCAGGTGCGCCCATTGCCCGCGCTTTGCCGAAATCAGCGGTCAGGGCGATTGTCGCTACCGTCGGGTTTGGGATGAGCGCGGTGTTTTTTGTGCGGTTGTTTTAAAGGCATCAAAACTGTCATCCCTGCGAAAGCAGGGACCTCACGCCACAAGCGCCTCATCAATTACGCAGTGCAGCCTAAAAAGGCCCCCGATCAAGTCGGGGATGGTGTTGCCTCTGCGACCCTACTTTTGCCCAAACAAAATCTTCCGCGCTTCTTCGGTATGCGGTTTCTGCGGGGGGCGATCCTTCTTTCCCAGTGACACTCCGCGCTGAACCGCTGGACGGCCCTTCACCCGTGAGCGCCAGGCTGTGACATTTGGATAGTCGTCTAGTGACAGACCAACGGCTTTGGCGATCAATACCCATGGCCAGTTAATCATGTCGACGATGGAATAATCGCCAACCAGATAATCACGCCCTTCCAGTCGACGCTCCAACACGCCAATGCACCGTTGCGCTTCGCCCTTGTAGCGCTCAAAGGCATAGCCCTGTTTACGCTGGTCTTCGGGTGCGTAATTGAAAAAATGCGAGTGCTGCCCTGCCATAGGCCCCTGATTGCCAACTTGCCAGAATAACCACTCCAGCGTTTCTTTGCGGCCTATCGGGTCTGTGGCGATAAAACGCCCGGTTTTTTCCGCCAGATACAGCATAACTGCCCCGCTTTCGAACACTGGCACAGGGTCACCCTCGACATCATGATCCACGATGGCGGGCATGCGATTATTGGGGCTGATTGCCAAAAATTCTGGCGCGAACTGATCACCCTTGCCGATATTCAACATATGGGTGGTGTAGGGAATGCCCAATTCCTCTAACAGAATTGAAACCTTCCACCCGTTAGGAGTTGGCCAGTAATAAAAGTCGAGTGGTTTGGTCATTGGCTATCTCTCATCAGCGCGGCGATGTCGTCAGGGCTCAGGCCAACTTCTGACAGCACAGCTTCGGTATCGGCCCCCAGCGCAGGCGCGGGAATGTCCATTCTGGTTGGGGTGGCAGAAAACCTTGCTGCCGGTTGAGCCATACGGAGGTCGCCAACAACAGGATGCGACATGATCTGCACGGTTTCGTTCGCCTCGACTTGCGGGTGATTGATCATATCGGTTCGGGTGAGAACTGGCGCGCAGGGCACATCCTCAGCCTCCAATCGTTTCAGCCAATTGGCGGCGGTATCGGTCAACAGAACCTCTTGTGTCAGCGTCAAACGGTCATTGATGTTTCGCCCACGTAGTACAGAATCCAAGAAACGCGGATCAGTCAGCCATTCAGGTTTGTTGAACGCCCGGCAAAGCGCTGCCCATTCTTTGTTCGACTGTACGGCGACAGAGATATAGCCATCAGCCGTTTCATAGATCAGGTCGAGAAAGCTTTGCGCCGTTTCCTTTTTCAACTCATGACCAACAAACGTATGCCCGCCCATGTCCGAACCCCAAAGAAAGGCAATCACGGCGTCAATCATGGCCAGCTTAATATGCTGCCCTTCGCCAGTTTTCAGCTTGTGAAACAGCGCCGCAGTTATGGCTTGCGACGTAACGATGCCCGACAATTTGTCTGGAATGATTGTGCGAACAAGACGCGGGCGTTCTTCATCGGACCCAGCTTGCACAGTGGCAAGCCCGGATAGAGCCTGAATGAGCGGGTCATAAACCGGCTTTTGTGAATAGGGGCCGGTATCGCCAAAGCCGCTGATAGAACAATAGATGATGTCCGGCCTCACTTCGCGGATTGCAGTCTCTCCGATCCCCAACCGGTCAACAACGCCGGGGCGAAAGTTTTGAACAACCACATCGCAGGTCGCCGCGATTTTCTTTAGTGCTGCTACATGCGACGGGTTTTTGAAATCCAGAGCGACAGATTTTTTATTGCGATTGTTATTCAGGAAAGCAGCCGAGAACCCATTCTGCCGTGTAGAAACCCGGCGTGTGTGGTCGCCGCCCTTGGGGTTCTCTACTTTGATTACATCGGCCCCTTGGTCGGCTAACATCAACGTTGCGGTTGGGCCCGAAATCATTGAGGTGAGATCAAGAACCCTTACGCCGTGAAGTGGACCAGTGATGGGAGAAGCAGACATGGTTGGGCCTTTGCTGAATACAGTTTGCTAAGGGATCAGACCACAAGAAGAATGGCAAACGGTTTTAGGGTTAGAATGGCCACAAATCGTCGTAGCTGGCGTTGTGATCAAAGCTGCCTGTTTGCAGGAACAGAATGGTCTGAGCAATCACCATGGGGTCATTCATCATGAATGTGTGGGTGACTGGCAGGGTAATGTGATCTGATTGGCCGGGCAGATGGGTGGCTGCAACAGACACTTTGCCATCATCGTCACCATCTATCAGCCACGAAAATATCGGATTTAGGCTGCGATCGCCCGCTATGACGCCAATCTCTGCCTGCGCTGGGCCGAGTTTGGGGGGAAGGCCATCGGTGGCCAAGGATACGCCCGCTGGACCATTGAAAAGCTCAAAACCCGGCGTGTCGCGCAATTGATCAACGATGGCTGAACCCTGATTTGGCGGCCCGAGCATAACCACGCGGCCAACCGGCATTTCAGGGTGACGGGCGGTATATCCCCGAACCAGTAACCCGCCCATAGAATGGGTGACAAAATGAGTGTGCAAAGGGTTGCAACCAGACAAACCACGCTCAGGCACCGTATCGATAAGGCTTTCCAGTGTTTCAACGCGAGACGGATAGCCAACGTTGACAACTTTATACCCGGCACTGGTTAAGGCGTTTTCCATAACCAACATGGAATCCGGGCCACGCGCCAGACCATGAAGTAACGCAACACATTCAGCCGTCGCCAAAGAAGGCGATAACAGCATGGCAAGGGAAAATAAGGCAGCACGCATGAGGACGATGTGTGGTTGGCGGTGCCAAAATGCAAGTACAGATTTAAACCAACATTTTCTGCACCATAAAGTCATAACGTTAATCAGCCACTGGCAGCATAATCCCAGTACAGTTCCCGCGCACGCTTTGCAAAACGCCCGTGCTGCAGGTTCCTATCCTCAAATTGTGTCGCGTGCATAACCTTCTGCGCATTGCCAGTGGTGAAAATCTCATCCGCATCGTGGAATTCAGCCAATGAAAGGGTTTGTTCTCTCACCTCAACGCCATCTTCTCTCAGCAACCCAATAATCCGCTGTCGCGTGATACCATTCAGAAAGCATCCACTTGGTGCCGGTGTCAGGACCACGCCATCCTTGGCCATGAAGATGTTGGACGTTGCTGTTTCAGCGACATTCCCAATGGGGTCGAGGCTGATGGCATTCTGAAAGCCCTTTGCCCGCGCTTCGACCAACATACGGGCATTGTTCGGATACAGGCACCCGGCCTTGGCATTCGTGGGGGCGCTGTCGGGGGTTGGTCGGCGGAAACGAGTTGTAGTCAGGCTCATCCCGACAGGGCCGGGCATTGGTTTTGCCTCAAGGCACAATGCGAACGCAGTGCTGTCAGGTTCCGGCGCGACCATCATGTCCATGCCTGCTTTGGCCCAAATCATTGGGCGGATATAGATGGCGGTTCCAGGAGAGAACTTTTTGACACCTTCCAGCGCCAGCCCTGTAATCTCTTCGTCCGTCATCAACGGGTTCAGCCCCATGGCGCGGGCACTTTCGTTTACACGGGCACAGTGGAGGCTGAGATCGGGTGTCATGCCGTCAAAGGCGCGTGCGCCGTCAAACACAAGACTACCCAGCCATGTGCCGTGATCGGCGGCACCCAGGATTGGCGTATTGCCTTCACGCCATTCGCCCTCAAACCAAGTCCAAATTTCATTCATCGCCATCGTCGCCTCCTGTCAGTCGGTTATGAGTAGAGGTGGATCGTCATGACGACAAGGTGAGAACGTGAGCATTGACGAATGAATGCAGGCGGGGTCGAGATGGCGGGATGAAAAATACAGTATTTGTCTTGGCCGCGATGATCGCAATGATAGGTGCCGCGAGTGCCGAATGGGTGGCGGTGGAGGTTCGTGCCGAGGATTATCCGCCAGAGATTTTGGTTGAGACTCGCAGTCTTGCGCCAGATGGAGCGCCCGATGCTTTGGTCAATGTGGGCAGCGGTAACATCGCAGCCGTATCCTATGCAGCACCCACTGAAAGATATGCTCACGGGATTATGGGTGACGCGGTGGAGCATGGTTCTCTCGTTGCTGTTTTACGGGATGGGAAACGCGCCGCACTTGATCTGCCCAGCGATCAAGTGTTCGAAGATCGTTATCCCCGCCTGGCTGATCTGGATGGGGATGGTTCGGATGAAATCATTGGTATTCTATCCTCCAAAACCGAAGGGGCAGCTGTTGCCGTTTACGAACTCGAGGATTCGTTGCTGGTTTCTACGGCTGTGTCCGAGCCTATCGGTCGCTCCTTCCGCTGGTTGAACATCGCCGGGATAGCCAGGTTTTTGCCGGGTGAGGGAAAACAAATAGCCTTTGTCAGAACGCCACACATCGGTGGCAGTTTGGTGCTGGCGCGATATGAGGGAGGGAGGTTTACAGAAATTGCCTGGTTGTATGGGTTTTCCAACCATGCGATCGGGTCTCGTGAACTAAGATTGTCCGCTGTACTGGACATTGATGGCGATGGGATCAAAGAATTGGCCTTACCATCGGCCAGCCGCCGTCAATTGAAGATTGTTGGTTTCGCTGGGAGAGATGCAAAGCTGATAGCTGAAGTCGAATTGCCTGCCGTAATCGACAAGGCCATCGCGATAGAAGAGGGTACGTTGGTCGTTGGTTTGTCAGATGGTTCAGTTTGGCAGGTTACGCAGCAGTAACGCACTGAATTCAACGCCTGAAATCGAAGCAATACTTGTTAGAGCTGTATGTTCGGGTAAAAAATTGTGCTCACGGGTGAATATAGACGTTTGAGTGCAGAAAACACTCTTGCAACCTTGTGTGAATCTAAGCCTAATCGCGGACTTGTGATGTAACCAAGGTATAATGCCGTAAATGCTGCTCGCTGAGAATATTCATAAGAGTTTTGGCCCGCTCGATGTATTAAAGGGTGTCAGCCTGTCTGCCGTGCAAGGTGATGTCATCTCGATCCTCGGATCGTCGGGGTCAGGAAAAAGCACGTTCTTGCGGTGTATCAACTTTCTGGAACCGCCGGATAGCGGGCGTATTGAACTCGACGGTGAGGAAGTTTCCGTCCGTAAGGATTCAAGCGGGAAAATCACCGGCGCAGATGCAAAGCAAATCACCCGGCTACGCAGCCAGTTGGGCATGGTGTTTCAGGGGTTTAACCTGTGGTCGCACATGACGGTTCTGGAAAACGTCATGGAAGGCCCGGTTCAGGTGTTGGGCCGCACCAAAGAACAGGCACGGGAAACCGCGGTGAAATACCTGAGCAAAGTGGGTATTGCTGAGAAGGTTGATATGTACCCATCACAACTTTCTGGCGGGCAACAGCAACGCGTAGCAATCGCGCGCGCGCTGGCGATGGAGCCGAAGGTTTTGCTGTTTGATGAGCCGACATCGGCGCTGGACCCGGAACTGGTCGGCGAAGTGTTAAAGGTGATGCGATCGCTGGCTGACGAAGGTCGCACCATGATCGTTGTGACGCATGAGATGGGCTTTGCCCGCGAAGTCTCAAGTAAAGTCGTATTTCTCCACCAAGGGGTGGTTGAGGAGGAAGGGTCGCCGGACCAAGTGTTCGGCGCACCAAAATCAGAACGCTGCCAAGCCTTTTTGGCAAGCGCGCTGTAAGTAAACTAACTGGGAGTGATGAGATGAAACTAACAAAAATTCTGGGCCTTGCGGCCGCAGGTGCCATGTTCGCCAGCTATGCAATCGCCGGCAGCCATGCTGTACGGATGGGGACAGAGGGTGCGTACCCTCCATATAACTTCATCAATGATGCAGGCGAAGTTGACGGTTTTGAGCGTGAAGTTGGTGATGAGATTTGTAAGCGCGCCGGCCTGGCGTGCACATGGGTTACGAATGATTGGGACAGCATTATCCCGAACCTCGTTTCCGGCAACTATGATACCATCATTGCGGGTATGAGCATCACTGCTGAGCGCGATGAAGTCATCGACTTCAGCTCTGAATATTTCCCGCCGGACCCATCGACATTTGTCGCCCTTGCCGGTGCTGATGCATCAGTGACGACTTCAGGTGTTGTAGCTGCGCAGTCGAACACCATTCAAGCCGGTTACATCGCCCAATCCGGCGCGACGCTGGTAGAATTCGCAACACCAGATGACACGGTTGCGGCTGTGAAAAATGGCGAAGCAGATGCGGTTCTGGCTGATGATGCCTTCCTCGCGGATGTGGTGGCTGCCTCAAACGGCGAACTGGCCTTTGTGGGTGAGCCTGTTTCCATCGGTGGCGGTATCGGTGTCGGCGTTCGTGAAAGCGACGGCGAGCTGAAAGCCAAACTGAATGACGCCATTGCATCGATGAAAGCGGATGGCACGCTGTCAGCGATGATCGCTAAATGGTTCGAAGGCCGCGTCGTTAAGTGGTAATTTGATGAAAAGTGCCGCCCCTGATCACCGGGGGCGGCATGCATTAGGCGCAGATCGACTGCGCCAGATTATACAGCGGTGGGCTGATGTTTGAGATGTGCGCCGACCCCGCAACGCTAGCGGGTAGCGACTGGTGGGCCTGTTACCTCACCACACCAAAACATATGAATCTTTATACCAGCATTGGCACAGTTCTGCTTTTGCTGGCTCTCGCCGCGCCATCCATATTGGTGCTGGGCGTTGGTGGCGCATTGGCCAGACGCGCAACATTCGCGCCTCTGCGTTGGTTGGGTGTCGTTTACACCTCCATGGTGCGGGGCATTCCTGACATCGCGTTTTTCATGTTCGTACCAATCGCGCTGGATCAGTTGTTTGAGCTAATCCGCCACAAAACCTTATGCTCTGACGTCACTGATCCTGTTTGGCAGGGCAATGATTTTGTCGTTTGTGACACGGCCAAACTGCCACTGGGAACTGCCCCGCAATGGGTGCATGACAGCTATGGTTTCATATTGGCGCTTGTCGCTTTCACGCTGGTCTTTGGTGCATTTGCCGCCAACATCATCTTTGGCGCGCTAGGTGCGGTTCCGAAAGGCCAGCTGGAAGCCGGGCAAGCCATCGGCATGACGCCAAAACAGATTTTCCGCCGTATCCACATGCCGCAGATGTGGCGCTATGCGTTGCCGGGTCTGTCCAATCTGTGGATGATCCTTTTAAAGGCAACGCCACTGCTGTTTCTACTGGGTATCGAGGATATCGTGTATTGGGCCAAGGAATTGGGGGGTATGAAAACCTCTCGCTATGCTTACCCGCACCCGGATTGGCGGCTAGGCTATTTCCTCGTTTTGCTGGTGTTCTATCTATTCCTTACCTCTATCAGTGAGAAGGTATTTGGCCGCCTGCAAAAACGGTTCGCCGCTGGTGTGTCGGGGGGCGCAGCATGACCTGTGGTGAAAGCTTTTCGGCCTATATGTTCCGGTCAATCGGCTATGGTGAACGCGCGCTGCCTAAGGTGGATATTACGCTCTGCGATCAGTTCGCCTTGATTGGTAGCGGCATGATTTGGAATGCCTATTTTACTGTGTTGGCAATGCTGATTGGCTTTGTTCTGGCGACAACCATTGCGCTGGGTAGGGCCAGTGATAATCGGGTTTTGTCAGGGCTTTCCCGTGGGTTTATCTTTATCTTTCGCGGCTCGCCTTTGTTTATCCAGTTTTTCCTGTTCTACGAAATGTTCGTGTTGCTGCCAAAATTGACTGGCTCGCTTGACCTTGGATTTATGGAATTGACGGTGGAAACAAGATGGTTAACCAAGGCGTGGCTGGGTGCATTGATCGTGCTGATCCTTAACACATCGGCTTACTCGGCTGAGATATTCTATGGCGCGCTACGAAATGTGCCCAAGGGCGATATTGAAGCAGCGGATGCGATGGGAATGACACCGCGAAAACGGTTCCGCCGGATTGTCTGGCCAACGATGTTAAGGTTGGCGTGGCCATCCTACACCAACGAAGCGATCTTTATGGGCCATGCTACAGTGTTGGTATTCTTCTCTGGCTTTCCGGCGTGGCGGCAATCGGGTGATGCGCTGTACTACGCGGGATATTTTGCGGAAAAGACATTCAACCCTTTTGTGGCCTATCCGATCCTGGCTTTTTACTTTGTCTTGTTCACGCTGATCATCATTGGACTGTTCGGTGTCGCAAACCGGCGGTTAAATCGCCATCTGTCACCGGTAAATAGGGGTAAGTTGAAGTTTAGTCCCCAATTTATCAGATAGAGGCCCCCTGCGGATGACTGAGTACCCTTTTGACCTTGGCCCTTGGTCGCGGGCAATCACGACGAATTCTCCAGCAGCGCAGACATGGTTCGATCGAGGGCTAAACTGGATCTACGGCTATAATCATGAAGAGGCTGTCCGGTGTTTTCGCCGGGCGCTGGAGGCTGACCCGAATTGTGCGATGGCGTGGTGGGGCATCGCCTATGCAGTAGGGCCATTCTATAACCGGGCTTGGGCAAAATACACGCCAAAGGAAATTGAACGTGAATTGCCAGTTTGCTATCAGGCGGCACAATCTGCACTAGGTTTGTGCGAAACCGGCTCGGCAGCAGAGCAGTTGCTCATCAGAGCGATTGTTAAACGGTATGCAGCACCAGATGAGCGTGAATTAGAAACTCTGGAGCGATGGCACTGGGAATTTACCGACGCAATGGCCGAGGTACACCAAGCCCACCCTGAAGACCTCGATATTGCTGCCCTATACGCCGAAGCGGCCGTAACCTGCACCGTTCGCAAATTGTGGAATATGCAGACCGGAGAAATGTGCCCCAACTCTCGCACTCCAGAGGCAATGGCGGCTTTGGAACAGGCATTTTCGGTTTGCGCCCAGAAAGGCGTGGATCACCCCGGTGTTTTGCATATGCATATTCACGCGATGGAAATGTCGCATGATCCTGAATCTGCGATCCACTCTGCTGACGCATTACGTGGATTTGCGCCGGATGCGGGACATCTGGAGCATATGCCGGCCCATATCTACGTCATTTGTGGGGATTACGAACAAGCCGTTACCCAGAGCGTTAAGGCCGTTGCAGCAGATGACAAATATTTGGCCCACGCAGGTGGCGGGGAATTCTATACCACTGCCATCTGTCATGATCTTCACCTCTATATGTTTTCCGCGATGTTTTTGGGCCGCAAGAAAACCGCGTTTTATGCCGTCGATCGTATTCTGGACCTTGCCAATGATGACCTGATTGCCGACAGCGCGCCCTATATGGCGTCGTTGCTGGATACATATGGCGCGATGAATGTTCATGTTCGGGTGCGGTTTGGATTGTGGGAGGAATTGACCCGTAACCCTTGGCGGCCAGACCCGGCGGTGCGCCCTATTGGAGCGGCCATGGCACTATACGGTGCTGGGGTCGCTCATTCAGCGCTTGGTGAAGTAACAGAGGCCGAAGCAGCGCAGGTTGGTTTTCGCAAGGCGGTAGCGGCGTTGCCAGAGGAAATGATCCTGCTAAGCAATTCTGCCCAAACCGTGCTGATGGTCGGCGATGCGATGTTGGACGGAGAGCTAAAGTATCGCAAAGGCGAATATGATGCTGCCTTTGACGCGCTGCGTTTGGCGGTCGCCCGCGATGATGCGCTGAACTATACGGAGCCATGGGCATGGATGCACCCACCGCGTCATGCGCTGGGTGCGCTGTTGGCAGAGCAAGGGCATTTTGACGAAGCTGAACAAGTTTTCCGCACCGATATGGGCATGATGCCGGGGCTGGCCCGTTGTTGCCATCACCCCGACAATGTATGGGCCTTAAAAGGTCTTTTGCATTGTGTTGAACAAAGGAATGCTGATGCGGAAGAGGTCAATGACCTGCGCGGCCGCTTGTCCATTGCTGAAAAACGCGCTGATGTAGAGATCAAAGCGGCGTGTTGTTGCGCCGCTCAGAATGATGAAAAAACGGAAACTGTGCAGGTTTTGCATGTTCCATCGACCACCTCGCCCTATATCCTCTCTCAGAGAGCGGGCGCTGAACAGGAAGCCGCTATGACGACGATTACCGTTTGCAATACGTGCAGACAGGCCCACAGAAAAGAACTGAAGGATGAACCATCCTGCGGTGAAACACTGCTTGCCGAAATTCGGGCAGTTGCAACCGATGTGACGGTGCGAGAGGTTTCTTGCCTGATGGGATGTGAAAGGGCATGTAATGTCGCGATCTCGGACCACGGCAAGCTGACATATGTATTGGGTAAATTTGAACCGACGAAAGATGCAGCAGAGGCGATTGTGGAATATGCACAGGGCCATGCCGCAAGCGATAGTGGAGCGGTGCCGTTTCGGCAGTGGCCACAGGGCGTTAAGGGGCATTTCATCGCCCGGGTGCCCCCTTTGACGGAGTAATAACAATGGCGCGGATTACAATGAATCAGGCAACAAAAGCGGCTAATGCCGCCTTGGTCGCCCATGGTGCCGCGCCAGATCATGCTGCTGCAACCGCTAACGCCGTGGTCGGTTCAGAAGCGTTGGGAACACCCGGCCCGGGCCTGAGCCATTTGCCCGATTATTGCGATGCACTGATAAAAGGCCGCGCATATGGCAATGCCCGCCCGATTCTGGAACGTATAACACCTGCCTTGATGCGGATCGACGCAGCATCCGGTTTTCCGCATCTTGGTATCGAAGAGGCGTGGGATGAAATGGTCGCCGGTGTATGGACGAACGGCATTGGCATGCTGGCGCTGCGCAATGGTTTCACCTCAGGCTCGCTGAGCTATTACGCCATGCGATTGGCGGAAAATCATGGGCTTGCCTGTTTGATCGCGGCAAACGCCGGCCCTGCGGTGGTTCCAATGGCGGGCGGTACAAAACCACTATTCAGCACCAACCCGATTGCCTTTGGCATGCCCGTCGAAGGGGCTGCGCCAGTAATCATTGACCAATCGGCCAGCGAAACAGCGATTGTGAACATACGGCAGGCGGCCGAAGAAGGGCGCGAAATTCCCGAAGGCTGGGCGCTTGGCCCTGACGGTCAACCGACAACCGACCCAAACGAAGCCATGAACGGCGCACTGTTGCCCTATGGCGGTTATCGCGGCGCGAATATGGCGCTGATGGTAGAGATGCTGGCTGCTGGCCTAACCGGCGCGGCATGGTCACATCAGGCAGGTTCGTTCCTTGAGGGTACAAAATGTCCCGGAGTTGGCCTGACGATCATCGCATTTGACCCGGCAATGCCCGGCGGTGGTTCATGGCATATGTCCACCCTTGTTGCGCAAATGCAGCAAGAACCTAACGGGTATATTCCCGGTGCACGCAAGGCCACTTGTTTGACGGAATCTCGTGTTGGTGGAATGGACATTGACGATGCACTTTGGGCGGCAACGCTTGTTCTCGCGGACACTGGTGCAGAAGCATTTGCAAATGCTGAACCAATTGCCGAACCAAATGTCGAACCAATGGTTGAGTTTCTAGGTGAGCCATTGGTCGAATTCACAACTGCACCGTTGGATGAATTTGCCATAGACACATCTGCTGATCCGCTGTCCGATCCATTGGCATGAATCCATCAGACTTACCGGTCGCCGCCGCGCTGCCTGCACTACGCTCCGCGTTGGCGGGGCAAGGCGTGGCCGTTCTGACTGCCCCACCGGGGGCCGGTAAAACAACACTTGTCCCCTTGGCCTTGGCCGACGAACCGTGGGCGACGGGACGCATTCTGATGCTGGAACCACGAAGGCTCGCCGCCCGTGCCGCAGCAGCGCGTATGGCATCACTTCGCGGTGATAAGGTGGGTGAAAGTGTCGGCTTTCGTATAAGAGGCGAATCCAAAACCTCCTCCCAAAACCAAATCGAAGTTGTCACCGAAGGCATCCTGACCCGCATGTTGCAGACTGACCCCGAATTGCAGGGCATTTCGGCAGTGATCTTCGACGAGTTTCACGAACGATCCCTGCATGCTGACCTAGGGTTGGCCCTGACACTGGAATGCCGTGCTGCCCTGCGCCCCGACCTAAAAATCGTGGTAATGTCGGCGACGTTGGACGCGGCCCCGGTCGCAGCACTGATGGATAACGCCCCTATAGTGCAGTCCGAAGGCCGCGCCTTTCCCGTCGAAACGCACTGGCTCGAGAAGCCCTTTACTACCGGGCGCGGAATGTGGTGGGAGGATGGCTTTGCGCGTTTAATCGAAAAGGCAGCGGCAGAAACCCAGGGCGATATTCTGGCCTTTCTACCCGGCGTAGCCGAAATTGAGCGGGTACGGCGGAAACTGTCAGTTAATGCAGAAATTGCCCCCCTGCATGGCGCGCTGCCCTATGCCGACCAAAAGCGCGCCTTGGCTCCGGCAAAGGGGCGCAAGATCGTTTTGGCAACGAACATCGCCGAAACCTCTTTAACTGTTGAAGGGGTGAAGGTTGTTGTTGATGGCGGGCGTGCGCGGCGCGCGCGCTATGATGCCGGTGCGGGTATGACCCGCATGTCCACCGAACGGATCAGCCGAGCAGAGGCGGATCAGCGGCAAGGCCGCGCGGGGCGATTGGCTCCGGGCGTTTGTTACCGGTTCTGGACACGCGGCGAAGAAGGCGCGCTGTCACCCTTTGCCCCGGCAGAGATTGAGATTGCCGACCTCGCACCCCTGGCACTGGAACTGGCCGCATGGGGCGCGTCGGAGGCTGAATTGGCATTCCTGAGCGCACCGCCCGCTGGCGCTCTCATCGCTGCCCGCGATGTGTTGGCCAGCCTAGGCGGCTTAGATACACGAGGCGGCGTGACAGAGCATGGCAAAGCGCTTGCCGCCGCACCAACCCACCCCCGTCTTGCCCATATGATCCTGACTGCGCCCAAGGCACAGCGCTATACTGCCTGTATGGTGGCGGCATTGCTGGAGGAACGCGATCCTTTGCGCGGGCAGGGGGCCGACCTGTCGCTGCGCATGCGGGCCTTGGCACGGCCAGAGGGTGCATCCGCCGATGCCGCCAGACGGATCGTGGCCACAGGTAAACGGCTGGCCAAACGGTTGGGCATTGCTGACGGGAAAATCGGCACCGTGCCTGGCCCGTTGATTGCGCTGGCTTACCCCGACCGCATCGCTGCGCGGCGCAAGGGCGGCGAGGCGCGTTATGTCCTATCTGGCGGGCAGGGGGCGAAACTGTCTGCCGACGATGCATTGGCGGGCGAGGCATATGTAGCCGTTGCCGAAATGGACAATGCAGGGCATGCACGTGGCGGGCCTGATGCGACGGTCAGATTAGCAGCACCGATCAGCCGGGCAGAGATTGAAAGCCTGTTTAAAGACCAGATCAGTTGGATAGAGACCTGCGAATGGTCAAAACGCGAAGGCCGCGTAGTTGCCCAGCGGCGATTAAAATTGGGTGCAATCGCGCTGGAAACCAAACGATGGAGAGATGCCCCGGCTGAAATAGTGGCCACTGCCATGCTGGATGGCATCCGCGAATTGGGCCTGCCTGCATTGCCGTGGACGGGCACCGCGAAACGGTTGGCCGCGCGGGTCATCTGGGCCGTTGAACGAGGGGCCGATCTTCCAGATTTTAACGACGCCGGGTTGATGGGGGCAATAGACGACTGGCTGGCACCCTATTTGGACGGCGCGCAATCGCGCGAAGATCTTGGCCGGGTGGACCTGAACGCTGCATTGCAGGCGCGATTGGGGTGGGATGGTGCCGCCATGTTGGATCGTATCGCGCCGGTGCATTTCGCTGCACCCACAGGCACCAAAGCACCGATAGACTATAGCGGCGCACACCCCAGTATCTCCATCCGATTGCAAGAGCTATTCGGTCTGAACACCCACCCCTGCGTCGGCCCAAACAAAACACCCCTATTGCTGAACCTATTATCCCCTGCCCAACGCCCGGTACAAATGACAGCAGACCTGCCGGGTTTCTGGCGCACATCATATGCGGATGTGCGCAAGGATATGCGAGGAAGGTACCCAAGACACCCATGGCCAGATGACCCGGCGGGCGCGGTGCCAACAAGGCGGGTGAAACCGAGGGGGACGTAATGTTGAAATGAACTATCTGATCGAAAGCCCATAACCCGTTACCGGCAACGGATGTTTAGGGCAGTATCATTCGCGTTTAGAATGACGGGTTTCTCGCCGCCAATCCTCAATTCACCATCTTCGCGGCAGCCCTTATCGCCCTCGGATAGGCCGCCACCCCAAACCCTGCAATAATCGCGTCAGCACAGGGAGAGATATAGGACCAATGGCGGAATTTTTCGCGCAGGTGCGGATTAGAGATATGAAGCTCGATAATCACACCATCAAAGGCCCGCAGCGCATCGTGAATTGCAACCGACGTATGTGTGTAAGCCCCCGCATTCAGTACAATCGCATGCGCAGTTTCGCGGGCTTCCTGAATCCACGTCACCAACTGGCCTTCGTGGTTGGATTGCTGCGCCACGACCTCAACACCGGCATCAATTCCGGCGTTGCGCGATGCAGCCTCTACATCTGCCAAAGTATCGGCACCATAGATGTCGGGTTCCCGCAGACCCAGCAGGTTTAGGTTCGGACCATGGAGCAGAAGGATGCGTTTTGTCATTTCGCAGCTCCCGCCAATCTCTCGGCCAATAATTCAACGGCCATCGCCGCGCCCATCGCGCCAAAGCCGGCCACTACTGCTGTGGCCGATAAAGGACCTGCGTGTTCATCCTCGGTGGCCGAACGGTTTTCCAAAGTCCATTCCACTACCGGTGTGCCTGTCTTAACCAGATCAGCGACGCAATATTGATAGGCATCGCCTGCCCGTGTCACCGCAGGCGGGGTGACAATGACAGCACCATAGGATTCGCCATTGTCCAGCCCTTCCAGAACGGCCACTTCATCTTCAGCTTCCTGAGTGCGCAGTTTTACCCCCGCACCCGCAGCCGCCTCATAGGCTTGGCCGAGGTCAACGCCCGGTTCGTGAACGATCAAAACCGTAATCATCAACCCACCCGCGTTGAGGCCATGACAGCCATGTTGAGAATGTCAGACACAGTGGAATTCATCGCGCAAATCTGCACCGGCTTTTCTAAACCAGTTAGGATCGGGCCGATCACCGTGGTTCCCTCAAGTTGCTGCATCATCTTGGTCGAAATTGAAGCAGAGTGACGGGCAGGCATGACTAAGACGTTAGCAGGGCCGGTCAGACGACAGAACGGATATTGCGCCATCGCATCTGCATCCAGCGCGATGTCCGCACTCATCTCTCCGTCATATTCAAAGTCGACGTTGCGACCATCGAGCAATTCAACGGCATCGCGCAGGTTTTGCGAACGTTCGGACGTTGGATAGCCGAATGTGGAATAGGAAAGCAGCGCCACGCGAGGCTCCAGCCCCAATCGCCTTGCAACACCGGCGGCTTGTTCGGAAATATCCGCCAGCTCTTCGCCGTTCGGCATTTCGTGCACCATCGTATCAGCAACCAGAACTGTGCGACCCTGTGCCAAAACGGCGGAAACACCGACGACCTTTTGGCCTTGGCGGGTGTCAAACACGCGTCCAATGTCATTCAGAACAACAGCCGATTTGCGGGTAACACCAGTTACCATGGCATCGGCATGGCCATGTGCCAGAACGCATGCGGCAAAGATGTGGCGATCACGAGCAACCATCCGATAGCAATCGCGTTTCAAATGGCCACGGCGTTGCAGTTTTTCGTACAGCTCATCAACGTAGTGATCGAGGTAGGGAGAGTTGGCAGCGTTCAGCACTTGCAATTCACCAACCGCATCAGCCATGCCAGCCTCAGTCAGTAGGCGTGCAACCTCTTCTTCTCGGCCCACAACGATGGCCCTGCCCATTCCGCCGCGCTGATAAGCGAGTGCGGCGCGTACAACACGTTCCTCGTCACCCTCGGCAAAGATCACCGTGCGGTGTTCGCTGCGTGCACGAGAAGTTAAGGCCTGCAACATGTTGGCCGTTGGGTCGAGGCGCGCGCGAAGGTCTAATTCATAGCCCTCCATATCGATGATCGGTCGACGCGCGACGCCGCTATCCATCGCAGCTTGAGCAACCGCTGGCGGGATGACGTGGATCAAACGCGGATCAAATGGTGCGGGGATAATATATTCCGGGCCATAGGTTGGGCGCTGACCATAAGCAGCAGCAACTTCATCCGGCACATCCTCACGTGCCAAACTGGCGATAGCGTGGGCTGCTGCAATCTTCATTTCCTCGTTAATCGTGCGGGCGTTTACATCCAACGCACCGCGGAAGATGAAAGGAAAGCCAAGAACGTTGTTCACCTGATTTGGGTAATCTGAGCGGCCAGTGGCGACGATAGCATCACGGCGAACGGCGTGCGCATCTTCCGGTGTGATCTCCGGATCAGGATTTGCCATCGCAAAAATGATTGGTGCAGGCGCCATGCTTTCCAGCATTTCATTCGTCATGGCACCTTTTGCCGAAACGCCAAGAAACACATCGGCGTCTTTCAGGGCATCGGCTAGATCGCGTGCCTCAGTCACAACGGCATGGGCTGATTTCCATTGGTTCATGCCTGCTTCGCGACCCTGATAAATCACACCGCGCGTATCGCAGCAGATGCAGTTTTCGGGTTTCGCGCCGAGCGATTTGACTAGTTCGATGCAAGCGATGCCAGCTGCGCCGGCGCCGTTCAGAACGATCTTACAATCTTTGATGTTGCGGCCGGTGATGTGCAGGGCGTTAATCAGGCCTGCAACGCAGATGATCGCGGTACCGTGCTGGTCATCATGAAAGACCGGAATATCCATTTCTTCGCGCAACCGCTGCTCGATGATGAAGCAATCGGGGGCCTTGATGTCTTCAAGGTTGATACCGCCAAAGGATGGCCCGAGCAGGCGGACGGCATTGATGAATTCATCCGCGTCCTCAGTGTCCAACTCAAGGTCGATACAGTTTACGTCGGCGAAGCGTTTGAACAGTACTGCCTTACCTTCCATCACGGGTTTGGAGGCGAGAGCGCCGAGATTACCAAGGCCGAGAATGGCTGTGCCGTTGGAGATAACGGCGACCATATTGCCGCGTGCGGTATAGTCAAACGCTGTTTCTGGATCTTCGGCAATTGCACGGACAGGCACAGCAACACCGGGGGAATAGGCAAGGCTAAGATCACGCTGTGTGGCCATCGGCTTGGTTGCCACAATTTCCAGCTTTCCAGCAGGATTGGCGTAATGATAGGCGAGCGCTTCATCGTCGGAAACGCGGTTATTCTTGTCTGCCATGGCGTAATCTGTCCTTTATTGGCCGCGACGGGCGGCGAGCGCACATTATCTGGGCGTTTCAGGCGGTTCAATGTAGGCAGCGGTACATAATGCCAAATGAGCACCAAGTATCTTTCAAATCAGAGGTCAAGAAGGGACCGATAAGCAATTTTTGAAAATCAACAGGAGTGAAAAGGGTGGATAAGAAATTTATGGGCGGACTAAAAAGGACTGGCATTGGGCTAGTCGACTCTCTTGGCCTCCAGCGCTAAATCTATCTCATGTCCCTGCCACCCGGATTCCTTGATGAAATACGTGAGCGTGTCTCGATTGCTAAGGTAATCGAGCGCAAGCTGTCGTGGGATACCAAAAAGTCCAATCCTGCCAAGGGCGATTATTGGGCTTGTTGCCCATTTCACCAGGAAAAAACCTCCAGTTTTCACGTCGAGGATCGCAAAGGGTTCTATTACTGCTTTGGTTGCCACGCCAAAGGCGATGCCATCACTTTCCTTAAAGATGCAGAAAACATGCAATTTATGGAGGCGGTGGAGGTGCTGGCGGGTGAGGCCGGTATGCAAATGCCAGAGCGAGACCCGCGTGCGCAAGAACGGCAAGATAAGCGGCTGGCGCTGTCTGACGTTATGGAACAGGCGTTGCAGTTTTATCGGCTGCAATATCGCGCGGCCAAGGGGCAGGGCGCGCGGGATTACATCGACGGTCGTGGACTGACTACGGAAACGCAGGAAAAGTTTGAAATTGGTTATGCGCCTGATGCTCGCACGGCGCTGACTGAACATCTAACCGGCAAGAACATTGAATTAAAGCAGCTCGATGATGCGGGCCTGACGGTCATTCCCGACGATGGCGGCAGGCCGTTTGACAGGTTTCGCGGGCGCATCATGTTCCCCATTCGCGATGCACGCGGTCGCTGCATCGCATTTGGTGGCCGGGCGATGGACCCGAATGCGCGGGCCAAATATCTGAACAGTCCAGAGACGGTGTTGTTTGATAAGGGCCGCAGCCTATTTAACCATGGCCCGGCGCGTGAAGCTGCGGGCAAAGTCGGGGCGTTGGTCGTTGCCGAAGGGTACATGGATGTAATTGCCTTGGCACAGGGTGGTTTTGCCCATGCTGTTGCACCCCTAGGCACCGCCATAACCGAAGATCAGCTGCGGCTGATGTGGCGAATAGCCGATGAGCCGGTGATTGCGCTGGACGGTGACAAAGCGGGGATGCGCGCTGCAATGCGTGTGATCGACATTGCATTGCCGCTGATCGAGCCCGGAAAATCACTTCGCTTTGCACTGTTGCCAGAGGGGCAGGACCCAGACGACCTAATCAAATCCGCCGGACCAACGGCAATGCGCGATTTATTAGACAAGGCTCTTCCGATGGTGGAGTTATTATGGCGACGGGAAACAGAGGGTGGAGAGTTCGATAGTCCAGAGAGGCGGTCGGCGCTGGATGCTCGGTTGCGGAAGGCCCTAACAGCGATTCCTGATACCAACTTACGGGCCCATTACGGTCAGGCGTTAAAAGAACGGCGTGCAGTCCTATTTTCGCCACGCGCTGGTGGTGGGCAAAATGACCGTTCAGGCGGATTTGGCGGTGGTTTTAGTGGCGGTTTCAATGGCGGCGGTCGCGGTGGAAAACGCGGAAAATTCGGCCCACCCCTACCAACAGCATCCGCAAAATCCAGTTCACTGGCCCGTGGTTCGGGAAAAGAGGCCGAAGCGCGCGGTCGTGAGGCTACCCTTTTACTGACACTCTTAAACCACCCAGGCTTGGCCGAAAGCCGGTTTGACGCTTTGGAAGAGACAGTTTTTATCTGTCGTGACCTTGACGCGATACGGTGTGCGCTCCTATCTGCCATTATACGTCTGAACGATGGGCCAAATCACAGCTCGGACCTGATCGCTGAAATTGAACGCGACGGCGGAGAAAACCCGATGGCCATCCTGACTGCTACTCCGCAAGCCCGAGAGGCCCGGTTCGCCGCCGCAAATGCGCCCGAAGCCGATGCCGAATTGGGTTTTGAAGAAATATTTGCCCGTCATCAGGCGTTGATCGCACATGAGCGAGAAGTGTCGGAGGCCGAGTATGACATCGTTGCAATGCCAGGCGAGGACTTGGACCGACGGTTGAGTGCTTCGGCGGAGAGGCGACAAAGAGACGGAACGCCACAGATGCCAGATGTGCAAGATGAGGATGAATCGCGCATGTCAGACCATCTAGTGGATGTATTAAAGAACCTTTCCTCAATAAAAAGAGGGCGACGGAGTTGACGAATCAGTGATTCGCAGGCGATTCGCCTATACGCGATCCTAATCCGGTCTTCCGATCCTAAAGAATGGAGCAGCCACATGGCGGCAAAAGACGCAGAAGACGCCCAAGGCGAAGAACAGCGCGAGAATTCCGGCCCTATGCTGGATATGAGCCAAGCTGCCGTCAAAAAGATGATCGGCCAGGCCCGTGCCAAAGGCTACATCACCTATGATGAGCTGAACAAAGTTTTGCCGCAGGATCAGTTCTCGTCTGAGCAGATCGAAGATGTGATGTCGATGCTGTCCGAAATGGGCGTCAACGTCATTGAGGCTGAAGAAAGTGAAGAAGGCGAGGAAGAAGGCGCAGTAGCGACAACTTCCACCACCGGGAAAGAGGTCGTTGCGACAGCCCCTGAAACACCAGCAACGCTAGATCGCACCGACGACCCTGTTCGCATGTACTTGCGTGAAATGGGTACTGTTGAGCTGTTGAGCCGTGAAGGTGAGATCGCGATCGCAAAAAGGATTGAGGCCGGTCGCGGCACCATGATCCGTGGTCTTTGCGAAAGCCCGCTAACATTCCGTGCTATTTCAGTTTGGTTGGAAGAGCTGGAAGAAGAGCGCATTATGCTGCGCGATGTGATCGACCTTGAGACCACATTTGGTCGGTCGTTGGCCGAAGAAAACGCCTCCGAAGAAGAAGTTTCTACTGACGACGATGCCGAAGAAACCGAGGGCGAAGACGAGACAGCTGAAGGCAGCGAAGAAGAGCAGAAAGCTGCTGATGCGGACGATGAAGATGAGGACGAGCAGGCCAACCTGTCACTGTCCGCAATGGAAGCTGCGTTAAAACCAGAAGTGCTGGAAGCACTGCGCCGCATCTCTGATGATTTCGACAAACTGCATGACATGCAGGAAAACCGCATGTCGGCGGCCCTGAATACGGATGAGACGTTTTCTTCTACGCAAGAGCGTGAGTATCAACGCCTGCGGGCAGAGATTGTTGCTCTGGTGAATGACCTTCACTTGCACAACAACCGTATCGAAACGTTGATTGACCAGCTTTATGGAATCAACCGCAAACTGCTGACGCTTGAAAGCAGCCTTGTCAAAATCGCTGACGCCCACCGGGTTAATCGCCGTGAGTTCATTGATGAATATCGCGGTTCTGAACTTGATCCCAACTGGGTTGATCACGTTGCCGGCCTGAAAGGTAAAGGCTGGGCCAAGATGATTGAAAAAGACCGTGGTCGGATTGAATCTGTTCGAGGAGAGATTGCTGCCGTTGGCCAGATGATCGGTGTTGATATTGGCGAATTCCGCCGCATCGTACAGACCGTTCAAAAAGGCGAAAAAGAAGCCCGGATCGCGAAAAAAGAAATGGTAGAGGCCAACCTGCGGCTCGTCATTTCAATCGCCAAAAAATACACCAACCGTGGTCTGCAATTCTTGGATTTGATCCAAGAAGGTAACATTGGCCTGATGAAGGCGGTTGATAAGTTTGAATATCGCCGTGGTTACAAATTCTCTACCTACGCAACATGGTGGATCAGACAGGCCATTACCCGGTCAATTGCAGATCAGGCGCGGACCATTCGTATTCCAGTGCATATGATCGAAACGATCAACAAACTGGTGCGTACTGGTCGGCAGATGCTGCACGAAATTGGCCGAGAGCCGACACCGGAAGAATTGGCAGCTAAGTTGCAGATGCCACTTGAGAAAGTTCGGAAGGTGATGAAAATCGCCAAAGAGCCAATCTCTCTGGAAACGCCGATCGGCGATGAAGAAGACTCGCAACTTGGCGATTTCATCGAAGACAAAAACGCGATCCTGCCGTTGGATGCTGCTATTCAGGGTAACCTGAAAGAAACAACGACGCGGGTATTGGCGAGCCTGACAGCCCGCGAAGAACGTGTTCTGCGCATGCGGTTTGGTATCGGCATGAACACTGACCATACGTTGGAAGAGGTCGGTCAGCAGTTCAGCGTGACTCGTGAGCGTATTCGCCAGATTGAGGCGAAAGCGTTGCGTAAGTTGAAACATCCATCACGTAGCCGAAAATTGCGGTCGTTCTTGGAGCAATAAGTTTTATTCCATCGTGAATGAATTGTGGCGGTCCCTCGGGGCCGCCATTTTCATTTATTGGCTAGATTCGGGCTGTTAGCATTAGCTCTGTTCATGTCTTGTTCTGATCTGTAAGTTGGCATCGGTTCATTGCAGGAGTTTTCAAAGTGGCCACGGATATCTTAGTTCTTTTCGTCCTTGTTCTTGCGGCAATTATTGTTGGCGTCGCGATGTGGATTGTTCGTGGGATGCGTACCGCCCTGAGTGACGAGCGAGCTGCACTGACTGCCACCCGCTTAGAAATCGGCGAAATGAAAGGTGAGCTTGGGCGCAGGGCGGAGGCTGAGGCGCGGGCGACACAGCTGGCAAGCGCATTGGAAACTGCACAACGAGCAGAGCGAGGGCAGGCCGCACGGATTGCGGAACTAAACACTCTGCTGGAGCAAGAGCGCGCCGGGGCTGCTGAGAAAATTGAGCTGTTAGGGCGGGTTCGCGAAGATATGGAGAACCGTTTCAAAGCGCTGGCCGATGAAACGATGCGTCGTCATGGCGAAAGTTTCAAAGCGAGTAACATCGAAGGGTTAAATGCGCTGTTGGCGCCATTCAGAGAAAATGTTTCTAATTTTCAGAATGAACTGAAAACAGCGAATACAGAGGCAACTAAAGAGCGAATAGCGCTGAAGACGGAGATCGAGCAACTCACCAAACGGTCTGAACAAGTGAGCCGAGAGGCAGTGAACCTCACCCGCGCCCTAAAGGGCGACCAGCAACGGCAAGGGGCTTGGGGTGAGATGATCCTTGAAAGCCTGTTGGAGCGATCGGGTCTTCGTGAGGGTGAGGAATACGAAACTCAAACCTCTCACACTGACGAAGATGGAAAACGGCGCCGTCCCGATGTGATCATTAATCTGCCCGGTGAAAAGAAGCTGATCGTAGACAGCAAAGTGTCATTAGTTGCCTATGAGCGGTTGGTGAATGCAGAGACGGAGGAAGATCGGAGTGCGGCTTTGAGTGCTCATGTCCTGTCTTTGCGTAATCATATCAATGACCTATCGGGCAAAGATTATCATCGGGCATTCGAAGGTGGGCTTGATTATGTGATCATGTTTGTCGCCATCGAAGGGGCACTGTCCGAAGCCTTGAAGGCTGAGGGCGATCTGACTGCGTATGCGGCAGAGAAGGGCGTCGCTATTGCTACGCCGACGACACTGATGATGTCGCTGCGCACCATTGAACATGTATGGACTGTTGAGCGCCGCAATGTGAACGCAGAAAAAATTGCTGACAGGGCTGGACGCCTATACGACAAATTTGCTGGGTTTGCGGATGCGATGGGGCAGGTCGGTGACCGGTTGGATCAGGCGCAAAAGGCACATTCGGATGCCATGTCGCGGCTTAGCACTGGGCGCGGCAACGTCATGTCCCAAGTTGATCAATTAAAGGCTATGGGAGCCAGAACCAATAAAACGCTAAAGGCAGACTTTGAATCTGACACACCAAAAATAGAGAACTAGGCCTGCACCCAGCTAGGGTGCGGGCGGTTTTCGTTAGCTGGGTAGGTGACCCCGTTTTACCCAAACAGTTGCACCATTTGGCCCAGTTGTGATGGTGCAGGGGTGCCCAGCTGGCGAACGCAGCCAGCTATGTTGGGTAAAAACTTCTCCTGACTCAGTGAATGATCCGGACAAAACGACAATCTCTTCGCCACCCTCTCCGCCTGTCGCGATCTGAGAATCTTGAGCCCACCTTTCCAACCGCACATCTTCTCTCGCATCTTTGTATAACGACTTGGCTTCCACATTCGGGCCTGCGGGTAGCCATGTTTGTTTGTCCGTTGATACGCGGACATGAGTGCGATCAGCAGGGTCGAACTGCCAAAGCTTCACAAAGATCACGCATCCCTCAGCGGCCCCCGGTGTGTGGCTAGAGGTTGGTGGATTGCGGATGTAGCTGCCTGCGGGAAAATCGCCATGCTCATCCTGAAACACTCCTTCCAGCACCAAAAACTCCTCTCCGCCATCATGAACATGAGGGCTGAAATGAGACTCCGGCGCGAACCGAACATAACTGGTTGCATGGCCGGTTTCTGCTTGCATTCGGTCCAACATGCGTCGCTCGACTCCGGCCATGGGCGATTGCACCCATGGGGTTGTTGCGACATGCGCTGTGGCCCGTTTCGTAAGGTCAGCGTTGATTTTCATTGCCTCAACTCCCTTTGATTAATTGGCATACCGTTGGCCAACACGTTCACGCCAGCTTATGAGGTTGGAATGCTCTGCCGCAATAGGCACGCCCGCAAAGTCAGCAAAGGCGAGGCCAGCGTAGGCGGTGATGTCGGCCATGGAGAACTGATCGCCAGCGAGAAACAGATTCTCTGATAAAACCTGATCAAGATAGGCCATGCCTTTAACTGCACGCTCACGCTGGATCATGCCCCATTCGGCGCATTGGTTCTGTTCGATGTCCGGGCCGAGGCCGGGTGTGGCGTGGTGAAAATAGGCTGCTACTGCATCCAAAACCTCAGCTTCTGCCCGGCGTTGCATCATGTGAACGGTTGCGCGCTCTTTCGCCGTGTGGCCCGTAAGGGTGGGGGCATCGTCGCTGCGGTCTAAGTATTCAGTGATTGCTGTGCATTCGGCAATCATGGTGCCGTCATCCAGTTCTAGTACCGGCACCACTCCTGCCGGGTTCTTCGCTAGGAATTCAGGTGTACGATGTTCGCCATTTGGCACGTCTACCTGAATGAACTCTACCTGATCGGTCAGACCCTTTTCTGCAATTGCCATACGCACCCGTGCTGGGTTGGGAAAGCCGTCGAATTCATAAATTTTCATGATCGCTCCATTATCTACCTACTGATAGATAGATATCTAAGGTGGCGTATATTGAATGTCAAGCCTATCTACTGGTAGAGAGACGAAAAGGTGTGAGTATGAGCGCAAATACTGTTGACCGATTGATGGACGTAGCAGAGGCGGCGATCAGGCAGCGTGGCTTTCACGCCGTTAGTTTCCGTGATCTAGCGGCTGAGTTGGGCGTGAAAAGCGCTAGCGTTCATTATCATTTTCGTACGAAAGAAGATCTCGGCGTCGCATTGGTTGAACGTTATGGCAAAGAGATCACTGCCGCCCTGAACGCTTGGGAAGGGGATGCTGCGACTGGCTTTTTTATGGTTCATAAACAGGCCATGGACGACGATGGGCGGCTTTGCCTTTGTGCGATGTTGGGCGCAGAAAGTTGCGGGTTGCCCGATGGCGTGGCCCGGGCTGTTCGTGCCTATTATGAGCGGAACCTAAATTGGTTGATTGAGAAACTGGGTGATAAGGCGCGGGCTTCGCAGGTGTTCGCCGCTGCACAAGGTGCAATGATTCTTGCGCTTACCCTTGATGATCACCAGCTTTTTGATCAAGCAATGACAGAGACCACTGGAAGTTAGTTTTAAACTTCCCGCTAGCATCTGACATAATCCCGCGTTAGCTAGCTTTATGATCAAAGACCTATCCGCTTCTGCAATTTTCATGGGCGTCGTGGCCGCATTCGTCGGTTTCGCCTCATCCTTTGCGATTCTCATTCAGGGGTTTCGCGCTGTTGGTGCGACGGAGGCAGAGGCCGCTTCCGGCTTGATGGCAATTGCCATCGCCAAAGGTGTTGCGGCGATTGTCATGTCGGCACGGTCTCGCGTGCCGATATCCTTTGCATGGTCAACGCCCGGCGCCGCTTTGCTCGCTACCTCTGGTGCCGCTGTGGCAGGGTTTGGCGAAGCCGTCGCGGCATTTATCATCTGTGCGATTCTTTTGATCATTACGGGCATCTGGCGGCCTCTAGCTGACCTAGTGAGGCGCATTCCGCACCCATTGGCCAATGCGATGTTGGCAGGTGTACTGTTGGGCCTGTGTTTGGCACCGTTTAAGGCCGTGGCATTCAACCCCGTTTGGGGTTTGCCGATGTTGATCGGCTGGGCAATCGGTCGCCGCATTGGTCCGTTGCTGGCGGTTCCCGGGGCACTGTTGGGGTTCGTTGGTGTTGTGATATTCGGCGTCGGGCCTGATCTTGATGCACTTGGTGCAATAAGTTGGGCACCAGAGCCGGTAGTCACCATGCCTGTGTTTACCTTAAGCGGCGCTATTGGATTGGCCTTACCCCTCTACCTCGTGACAATGGCGGGACAAAACCTGCCCGGTGCGGCGGTGCTATCAGCGAATGGTTATGACCGTGCGCCGGGGCCAGATTTTGCGGCGTCCGGCATCGCAAGTCTGGTCGCGGCGCCCTTTGGTGGTCACGCCTGTAATTATGCGGCCATTACAGCGGCCCTGTGTATGGGAAAAGAGGCGCATCCGGACCCCGCACGCCGGTACTGGGCGGCAATTACAGCAGGCGCACTCTACGTCGTGTTTGGGTTCTTCGCCGTTGCGATAACGGCGCTGGTGACATTGGCCCCACAAATCCTGATTGAAGCTGTGGGTGGCGTTGCCCTGTTTGGTGCATTTAGCGCGAGCGCATTGGCCGCCTTTAAAGACGCAGAGGATCGGGAAGCTTCGGCAGTTACGTTGCTGCTGACTGCCTCCGGCCTGTCGTTATTCGGGGTATCAGGCGCATTTTGGGGATTGCTGGCTGGTGGTGCATTGTTGGCAATCAAGCGGCGGTCACCAACCGCCTGAGGCTCCGCCGCCGCCGCGACTGCCACCGCGCCCACCGCCAAAACCACCTAGCTTGATTCCGTTTCTGGAATGCATGCCGCGACGTTCAGCGGTAACGTCCCACCGGCTTTCCCGGTGATCGCAGTTCGCGCAATGATAATTGACGCGGCTCATCCCCGGATGCCCGTCTGTTTTTGCATGTTTTGAAAGTACCCTGACACCGCATTTAGGGCAAATTTTGGGTCTATTCTGCCAGCGAAATTTGAGCACGAGAAATGAGACAACTATAACCACCATGGCAATGATCGGCGACAGCTTAGTCGACGAATTCGACCGAGGTGCTAAGTTCTCAACAACCTGACCAACTCCGTCGAATATGCCCTGTGCGAACCGACCGTTTCGAAACGCCCCGGTCATGTTGTCAACAATCCTCTGCATCCTGCCATCATGCCTCTGGCCAAAATGGTCGCCTAAATGGATGCGCATCTTACGGTCGTCTTTGGAGATCAGGATTAAAACACCGTTCTTGTCTCTTGCTCCGATACCCCAGTCGCGCAGAAGGCGGGATGCAAACTGAATGACGTCGCTATGGGTGGGCTGAGCGGGGCCGCCATTTTCAGCAAGGTTGTTTATCGTGACCAGCACAGCCTCAATGCCCGTATCGGTCTGAAAATCTGCTAGTTTCTTGTGTAAGTTGGTCTCATCGTTGCTGGTTAAAAGATTTGCCGCGTCGATAACATGAAGGTCAGACCGCTCAAGCGTTGCGCCCAATGCAACGACCGGTGCCAAAGCGAATAGCAAAGCAAAAATCTGCAATCGCATCTCAAAAATCCTCAAGCAAACAACCAAACTAAAAAAGGGCGCTCCAGATTGGGAACGCCCTGATTGTAGCCTGAATGCGAGGTTCGTGCACTACATATTCGGATAGTTCGGTCCTTCGCCACCCTGTGGGACTGCCCAGGTGATGTTTTGGCTGGGGTCTTTGATGTCACAGGTTTTGCAGTGAACGCAGTTTTGGGCGTTGATCTGGAAACGTGGGTTTGATCCGTCATCCTCTCGGATCACTTCATAAACACCTGCCGGGCAGTACCGTTGTGCTGGTTCTGCGAATTTTGGCAGGTTGGTGCCGATTGGCACGCCTTCGTCAGCCAGTTGAAGGTGGCAAGGCTGCTCTTCTTCGTGGTTGGTGCCAGAGAAGCTAACATTGGTCAGGCGGTCAAAACTGATTTTGCCATCGGCACGCGGGTATTCAAGCACTTCGTGCTTATCCGCCGCTTCGGTTGCTGCAGCATCGGTTTTGCCGTGTTTCAACGTGCCGAACAGGCTGAAGCCCAGCAGGTTGTTGCACCACATGTCAAAGCCACCAACTGCCAGAGAAACCATCAGGCCGTATTTCGACCAGAGCGGTTTGACGTTGCGAACACGCTTCAAGTCTTTGGCAATTGGGCCAGAACGAACATCAGCCTCGTAAGCGGTCAACTCATCCGATGCACGGCCGTCTTTGATGGCCGCATGCGCCGCCTCTGCCGCTGCCTTACCTGATAGCATGGCGTTGTGATTGCCCTTGATGCGCGGAACGTTGACCATACCAGCCGAACAGCCCAGCAGCGCGCCGCCGGGGAAAGTCAGTTTAGGCATCGACTGCCAGCCGCCCTCGGTAATTGCGCGGGCGCCATAGGCAACGCGTTTGCCGCCTTCCAACACCTCTGCGATTTCCGGGTGATGTTTGAACCGCTGAAATTCCATGTACGGGAACAGGTGCGGGTTTTTGTAATTCAGATGAACCACAAAACCGACATAGACCTGATTGTTTTCAAGGTGATACATGAACGAACCACCGCCAGCGTTGCCGCCCAATGGCCACCCCATAGTGTGAGTAACCTGGCCCAGTTTGTGGTTCTCTGGCTTAACTTCCCAGATTTCCTTCATGCCGAGGCCGTATTTCTGAACGTCGCTGTCTGCGTCCAGATCATATTTAGCGATGACCTGCTTTGACAGCGAACCGCGCACGCCTTCGGATAGGAACACGTATTTGCCATGCAGTTCCATGCCCGGTTCGTAACCCGGACCTTGTGAGCCGTCTTTGGCCAAGCCAAACTCACCGGCGACGACGCCTTTGACTTCGCCATTGTCACCATAAACCAGTTCGGAACAGGCCATGCCGGGGAAAATCTCAACACCCATAGCTTCGGCTTGTTCGGCCATCCAGCGGCAAACATTGCCCATGGATACGATGTAGTTGCCGTGGTTGTTCATCAACGGTGGCATCGGGAAATTGGGAATGCGGACCTGACCAGCCTCACCCAGCATCAGGAACCGGTCCTCGGTCACTTTGGTTTCGATGGGGGCACCCATCTCTTTCCAATTCGGCAGCAACGCATCTAGGCCGCAGGGGTCCAGCACTGCGCCAGACAGGATATGGGCACCAATCTCAGAGCCCTTTTCCAGAACAACAACCTCTAGGCTGTCATCCAATTGTTTCAGCCGGATCGCTGCGCTTAGGCCCGCAGGGCCTGCGCCGACGATCACAACGTCATATTCCATCGATTCCCGTTCGACATCACTCATCGGGTTGATCCCTTTATCTGCCATGACCTAAGCGCAAGATTCTTTCGCGCCGAATTAATTTCGCATTTAGAGCGTGAGGCATGGCCGGGTCAATGATGAGGCGTTGCGGCAGTGGTTTCGGCCCCAAAATGCTTCACTTTTCGCGTAGTTTTGAAACGTTGAGGGTTCGCCACGCAGATTTTATGGAGTTGCGGGGCAAAAAAGGATTACCGGCTGCGAACCATTGAGGAATGCTTGTCCAAGTTAATGATAGAAACTAGTTAGAGCACGGAGGTACCGCTTAAAGCGCCGCCTGTTTATTCTATCAACCACAAGCGAGCAGCCGCCATAATCGGCCCACCTTTTGCGGGCTGGATCATCACAGCAACGCCATCTGCATCCATTGGCTTCGGTGCAGTCATCGCAATACGCATTCCGCGCCATTCACCCATATCAGACCAGCCCTGCACCACGTTGTGATAGGTTATGTTCCGGCCATGATTTTCGCCTGCACGAATGTTCACCGTCTCAGCACGTTTGAACCAACACAGAAAAACATGACCGCCACTGTTTTCTAGTAGCGGAGTAATGTCGGCGACCAAACGATCGCCGTTTAAGCTTAGCTCAATTTCCGCAGCAGCCGGCTGCGCACTGTGGCGAGCGATCGCTTCTGCCACCTGGTTTTGACGGCTGCCAACCATGCCTTCACGGCCATTGATGATGACTTGCGGAGTATAGATCATCCGCTCACCAATGACTTTGGCATAACGGCGCTGACGTTTTGTGTGCCCGGCCGAACCGAACACATCGCGCCAACCCAGATAGTCCCAATAATCGACGTGTAGAGATAAAGCGATAACGTCTTCACGCTCTGCCAACTGGCCAAGATAGGCATCAGCGGGCGGGCATGACGAACAGCCCTGAGAGGTAAACAGTTCGACGACAACTGGCGTTTCACCGGCGCGCGCAACGGTCATGGCGCTAAACAGCGTCATTGTGGCTGCCAACATAACGCTAAGAATCGTCCGATACATACGCTGCTCCGCTCAACTACTTGCACCCTAAATAGGCGCTAAAAGTGTTACAGACCAGTCAACCTTTTGGGAGATAGATGTGCGCGCCACTTAGGGTTGAAATATCAGCGTTTTATGCATTTTTGCCCCGTGTATTGTGTCGGGCGCATCACATGGAAGCGAATTCCAACCCTGAGAGAGGTAGAATCGTTTGGCTGTTAAAGTGCTGGTTAGCTGCCCATTGGTGGCACCAGCAGCAGCCATTTTCGCCTCTAACATCGACAAAAGTGCGCGACTGACCCCGGTAAATCGATGATCGGGATCAACATAGTTTAGATGGACAGCACCGGTCTTGTCCCCGGCGGCAAGGCCAGCCAAACCGGTTAAGGTCTCGGAAACCAAAAAAATCAGATCTGGATTGTCGATCCATGTACGCAGGTTTGCCGGTGTCTTATTTGCCGTCCATTCATCAATCTCTGCCACATCACCTTGATGATCTGCATGACAAAGCTGCGTGATCGAGCGGACGAGGAGGGTGGAAGCACGCTTGGCATCCGCTGCGCACGCAACCCGTATCATTCTTCGCCTGATAGGAAACGTTCAGCCTCCAATGCGGCCATGCAGCCCATGCCCGCCGATGTTACCGCCTGCCGATAGACATGATCCGTTACATCGCCCGCCGCGAAAACACCGGGAATGGAGGTTGCTGTGCTATCCGGCTGGGTGACAACATAGCCGCCCATGTGAGTGTCGAGCTGATCGGTCACCAGTTCAGACGCCGGGGCGTGACCGATGGCAACAAACACGCCAGCGCAATCGATTTCGCTGACTTCATCAGTTTTCACATTCCGTACGCGCACGCCGGTAACGCCTAATGGGTCGCTGTCGCCCAGCACTTCTTCCAGCGCTGTATCCCAGACAACTTCCAGCTTATCGTTATTCTCTAGCCGGTGAATGAGGATTTTTTCAGCGCGCAGGCTATCGCGACGGTGAATCAACGTGACCTTGCTGGCGAACTTGGTCAGGAACAATGCTTCCTCTACTGCGGTATTCCCGCCGCCGATCACTGTCACTTCCTTGCCGCGATAAAAGAATCCATCGCAAGTGGCGCAGGCTGAGACACCAAAGCCTTTGAATTTCTCTTCGGTTTCCAACCCCAGCCATTTGGCCTGAGCACCGGTGGCGAGGATAACAGCATCAGCCTCATAGGTCGTGCCGCTGTCGCCTTTGGCAATGAACGGGCGCTTGGAAAGATCAAGCGACATGATGATATCGCCTATAATCTCTGTCCCCATGGCGCGGGCATGTTCTTCCATCTTCATCATCAGTTCAGGGCCCTGAACTTCGGTAAAGGCAGGGTAGTTTTCGACTTCGGTGGTGATGGTCAACTGGCCGCCGGGTTGTATGCCTTGCACCAAAACTGGGTCCAGCATTGCGCGGGCAGCGTAAACAGCGGCAGTATAACCTGCAGGGCCTGAGCCAATGATCAAAAGCTTCATTTTACGAACGTCAGGCATGTGGCCTCCAGCGGAATCTATTTTGCAGCCTCTTTAGCTGTCTGGCGGCATGTCGCCAAGCGCGCATTGCTTGGCCGGAAGTCGCACAATAGGCGTGGTTGCATTTTGAGCGATCACTGCGCGACAAATCGCGTAATAATATTGCGCAACTGCGCAACTTTCAGTAACGCTGTAACACCCGCGCAGAATTTTGGGGGCAGGAGAATATGATGGCAGCCGGTAAACTTGATGCGATTGATCGTAGGATTCTGGCAGAGCTTCAGGCCGACGGCCGGATGACGAATGTTGAATTATCAAAACGACTTGGCATCTCTGCCCCACCCTGTTTGCGCCGTGTACGCGCTTTAGAAGAACAGGGTCTTATAAAAGGTTACCATGCGCAGGTTGATCCGCGTTCACTCGGTTTTGAGGTGGGGGTCTTTGCCATGGTTGGCCTGTCTAGCCAAGCGGAGGCCGATTTGGTGGCTTTTGAGCAATTGGCAATGACATGGCCGCTGGTTCGGGAATGCCACATGTTGAATGGCGAGATTGACTTCCTGTTGAAATGCGTCGCGCCTGACCTTTCAACATTTCAATCTTTTCTAACCGGCCAACTTACCGCCGCGCCAAATGTAGCCAGCGTGAAAACGTCCCTAGTGATCAGAGGGGCCAAGGATGAACCCGGCGTTCCGTTCGACGTTCTTGAAGAACGATTGGCAATTGAGGCGTAAGCGCTGCCTCAAGTTCATGCTTTCTTGTGGACAAGAAACAACCTGCCGAAATTGAGTAGCCTCGGCAGGTAAACTTGCGATCTTTAATATTCGTACCGGAAACCCTAGTGCTTTGATGCTCGAATATGGCCCGGTCGAAGCCGCCCTTGCTCTGCCAATAGCCACCGGGTGCGGGCGGTTTCGACCGAGGAACGGGCCTGTTCAACGCCAAAACGTTTGACGTATGTGGTAAACAACGCGCCCTTTAAGCGACAATATTCATCACGCGCATAATCGCGAAACCACGTAGTGCGGTCATCGGTGTTAAGGTCGCTAAAACCAGCCATTTCGATGAATGTTGATGCGCTGAACAGTGTTTCCAGACCGAATACCTCGTCCTCTCCCTCAATCCAGCCGTCATCAATGTCGTGAAAACGCCGATCATTGCAGAACAGATCGCTGATGATTAATTTTCCCGAAGGTTTTAAAACACGGTGCAATTCGGCGAATGCTGCGGCCTTGTCTGGCATGTCATCAATCGCATTCTTGCAGATCGCGAAATCAAAGCTTTCGTCTTCAAACGGCAGTCGGCCATCACCAATTTGAAGAAAGCTAAGTTTGTCATTTAGGTCCTGTTGATCAGAAAGCTGTCGTGCCTTGCCAAGCGTAGCTCCATCAATGTCGACGCCGGTAACATGGTCAGCGCCATGCTGTGTAACCATCAAAGCATCATAGCCGCCCATGCCGCAACCGACGTCCAACCCTCTCAGCCCTTTCAGGTTTATCCCACGCAGCATTCGTTCCAGTTCCACACTGCCACCTGGAGACATGAAGCCCTTGCCCCAGCGCAATTGGTATTTTGCGATCAAGTCATCTGTATAGTGGAGCGCGTGGGTTTGTGTCATTTGTGGGCCCAATTCTTGCTTTTTGCTGCTTGCTTTTACGTACTTGATTAAACAACTAAATAGTAAATTGTACAAATGACCCTTTCTAACCGGCTACATTAGAAAACCTTACCAGTTAGATTTGTTTGAAATTATGCGACTTTGGGGTGCCTAGGTACGAATACTTGGATGTGCCGGCGCGTAAGTTGAGAATTGTCACATGATTCGGCTGACCTGACTACGCGGCGACGTTGTTGGTGGCCTACTTGTGAAATATACTTACGGAAAGGAAAGAAAAACTAACCTACCTATGCCCCGTAAACTACCACCCTTGAATCAGCTTCGCGCTTTTGAAGCAGCTGCCCGGCACCTGAGTTTTCGCAAAGCAGGTGATGAGCTGAATGTCACTCATGCTGCAATCAGCCATCAGATCAAAGCGCTTGAAGAATATTTTGAGCTGCGGTTGTTTAAGCGTACGACTAGAAAAATTGAGCTGAACGAAATCGCGGTGCCACTGTACGAAAAAACACGGCAGGCGCTGGATCTATTGGCAGAAGGCGTCTCGCAAGTCAGTGCACCAGAGGCAAGCGGTGCGCTACGCCTCAGCGTAGCACCTTCGTTTGCATCTCATTGGCTGTTGAAACGGCTGCCAGAATTTCACGAGGCTCATCCAGAATTTCAGATAGACATTGATATGTCTGTAGATTTGTTGAGCTTTGACGAAGGTGCCGTGGACGTCGCGTTAAGGACCGGTTTTGGCGATTGGGCCGGACTAACATCTCATCGGTTATTTGATGAAAACATCTTTGCCGTGGCGGCCCCGGCAGTTGCCAAAGAAGCCAGCGAATTTTCCTTTCGTAATGCACGATTGTTGACAGCAACGGCACGCGAGGGTGAATGGGAAGGCTGGCTCGAAGCCATGGGCCGGTCAAATGAAATGTCTAATGATGTGATCGTTTTTGCAACTCAGGCCTTGGCCCTGGATGGGGCGATCTCAGGGCTGGGTGTTGCACTTGCGGATCGCCGATTGATCGTCGATCATCTGGCAGAAGGTCGGCTGAAGCTATTATCGCCAGAAAGCTATAAACCGGGGCGGGGACTGTATCTGGTTCACCCAGAGCCTCCGCGTACAGCAGATGCTGTTTCGGCATTTACCAAGTGGATTACTGCAGAGATGCTGAAAGACGTCTAAGCCATCGCGGTGGCAAGCGGTTTTTCGCGTATTGGCAAGTGGACAATAGCCGAGAATGCGCCGACCCCGACGCCAATCCACCAAACCATCTCATACCCACCAAGGGCGTCATACATCGCACCACCCAACCAAGCACCCATGAAACCGCCGACCTGGTGGCTAAGGAACACTATGCCATAGAGAGTACCCATGTAGCGTAGCCCGTATATATGAGCGATGAGGCCGGATGTTAATGGAACCGTTGCGAGCCATAGTGCGCCCATCGTCAATGAAAATATCACGACGCTTTCGGGAGTGATGGGCATCAGGATGAAAACCGCTGCCACAATTGTGCGACCCGTGTAGATGCCTGCCAGCAAGTATTTTTTTTGGAATACTTGGCACCAAGTTTTGCAGCGAAGATCGTGCCGCCTATATTGGCAAACCCAATGATGGCCAGTGACCATGCACCGAGTTGCGCTGTGGAGCTGATCCCTAAGGCCGCGATGACACTCTCCGACCCGATTGGTCCGCAAAGTTCTGTAATCATTGCGGGGAAGTGGGTGGCGACGAATGCAAGCTGATAGCCGCAGGAAAAGAACCCCAGAAAAATCAACGTATAGCTAGGGTCGCGAAAGGCGCGGCCTAGCATTTTTGACATGCTTTCGCTGACTTCTTCTTTGCTGCTGAGATCAGGCGCACGCATCATTGGCAAGACCGAGAGGGCCAGAATGATCATTGCAGCAAATACAACAAACACTTCGGACCAATGAATGACTTCAAGCAGATAGACTGCCAACGGTGGGCCAACGAGTTGACCTGCAGACCCTGCTGCCGTTGCAATACCCAGCGCCATTGAGCGATTTTCGGCACTTGCAGCGCGACCAACCATAGCCAGAATGACACCAAAACCGGTTCCTGCAATACCGCACCCGATGACAATGCCCCAGACCTGATGGCCCAGTGGTGTTGTTGATACAGCGCTTAGAACCAAACCCAGGGCATAGACGCCTGCACCGAGGGTTAACGCCCGCCGGTCGCCGAATTTCTCTGCAATCGCGGCAAAAACAGGCTGCCCGAAACCCCAAGCGAGGTTTTGAATGGCAATGGCCAGGCTGAACTCGACGCGCAGCCAGCCGAATTCACTGGCGATGGGAAGTTGAAAGACACCAAAACTCGCCCTGATCGCAAAGGATACAAGGATAATAACGCATGCCCCGATCAAGAGCGGTGAAAATAATCGGCCTTCTGCTGTCATGGCATCCTCCGACAGCAATGCTTACCCAAAAACAAACAGGGCTGCGAAGGTTTTCGCAGCCCGGTCAATTCAATTATGTGATGCGTATTATTGCATCTGGGAAAGATAGGCGATCAGGTTTTCGCGATCCTGCTCTTTCTTCAGGCCGCCAAAAGACATTTTGGTCTTTTTGACATAGGCGCGTGGCTTCTTGATGAACTCCATCATGCGCTCGACTGTCCATTCACCGCCCAGTGCAGCCATGTTTTTCGAATATTTAAACCCTTCAACGGAGGCAACAGGACGACCAAGAATGCCGACCAAATGTGGGCCAACCTTGTTTTTCTCTTTATCAATCTCGTGGCAAGATTTGCACTTCTTATACACTTTCTTGCCTTTGACCGGGTCGCCAGCAACCGCTGCTGGTGCTGCGGCGGCTGTTGTCGTTGCTGGCGCGGCAGCTTCTTCTTCTTTAGATTTATCGAAAACCAAACGCATCGTTACCGGAACAGCGCGGGTGATGGAGGGTAGTTTTGCAATCTCCATCAATTTGTCGATCCCTGCGTTTACGCCGAGGTCGATGGTGTTGACCATGATCATCTCATCCGTCAGCACCATTGCGCGGGATTCAGACAGTCGCGCGATGATCACTGATGCTTCGATATCAAGTGCCACTCCGCCAAGGGTCAGCGCGCCCTTTACGTCAGTTGCGTTGAGCGAACCTACCGCCATTGCTTCCATCGCGGCCATATCAATCTGAGCCGTCAGTTTGGCTGGGCCCATGCCAGCAAAAACATGCGTGCCCATCCGTTCATTACGAATGTCGATCCAAGTTTCGACCGAAGCTAGATCGACGTCTACGGAAACTGCGCCAGACGCGTCGACAGAACCGGACAAGTTCTTAAAGTGGTGCACTTCACCCACTTTGTCTTTTTTGATTGAGCCAAAGGCAAGTTTGGAATCGTCATTAGACAGAGACCACCCGCCGGCATGGGCCAGTGCTGGAATGAGGGTTAAACAAACAACGGCGGCGATGCGGCGCATATGGCGTCTCCTGTAATTTTTTCATACCGGGCATTGCCCGGTTACACGGCGCATACAATAACGCGCATAATTCTGGCGAAAAGGAATAGTTTTGTGATCTCGCGCTCTTGTCAGAATTAGTGCCCTTTGCGTTTATGCATGAATTGGATTTGGAGACGACGCATGGTCGATGGCCCACTCGCGAAATATCGGGAAATGATCGAAGCTGGTGAGCTGGAGGATGATCTGGCGCAAAGGTTGGCGTTAGAAAAACTACAACTGCTTCATATGCGGTTAAAGGATTATGATCCCGGCAAAGGAAAGCGCGTCAGTCGAGGTTGGTTTGGCTGGGGGCGTGAAGCTGCGAAAACCGATAGCGATTTGAACGGGCTGTATATGTATGGCGGCGTCGGGCGCGGTAAATCCATGTTGATGGACTTGTTCTATGATGCCTCAACAGTCGAAAAAAAGCGGCGTGTTCATTTCCATGCTTTTATGCAGGAAGTACATGCTGGCATTCATTCTGCCCGCCAAAAGGGTGACGAAGATCCGGTGAAAACTGTCGCCAAGGCTATCGCTAAGCACGCGGTGCTTTTGTGTTTTGATGAGATGCAAATCACCGACATCACAGATGCGATGATCGTTGGGCGGCTGTTTGAAAAATTGTTCAAGCGGGGAACAGTGGTTGTCACAACGTCAAACCGCCCCCCTGATGATCTTTATAAAGACGGCTTGAACCGGCAGATTTTTGTGCCGTTTATCGAAGTGCTAAAGCAAAAACTGGACCTGCATTTATTGGAAAGCCCGACAGATTACCGTCAGGAAAGAATGCGGGGGCGAAAGGTCTATCACTCACCATTAGGTGACGAAGCGACTGCTGCGATGGACCAGACTTGGGCCGAATTAACCGGCGGGCACGCAGGTGAGAAGTTGATCTTGCAGGTTACAGGCAGAGACGTGGTCGTGCCTCGATTCCATTCAGGCGTTGGGCGGGTAACGTTCAAAGACCTGTGCGCAAAGCCATTGGGGGCAGCAGACTACTTGAGCTTGGCTGAGGCGATGCGGACCCTAATGATTGACGACGTGCCAGTGCTGGGCGTTCACAACAACAACGAGGCAAAGCGTTTTGTCACCCTTATTGATGCGCTTTATGAGGCCCGCACGCGGTTGATTTGTTCTGCGGCAGCGGAGCCTGATTTGTTGTATCCCGAAGGAAAAGGCGCGTTTGAATTTGAACGTACAGCCTCTAGGCTATCGGAAATGCGATCAGAGGAATGGGTTGAACGGGATTAGGTCGTTTCCCGTTTTCGGCCCCAACCGATCTTTGACCACAGCTTCTCATGAACAAAATACATGACAAAGCCCAAGGCTGCGCTAGTGACGGCAAAGCTACCAGCGGTGGTAAGTGATCCGGTCAGGTAGTAACCGATGCCGCTTGTTCCCAGCAGCCCGGTTGTCTGCCACGTCACTGCCTTGAACGTTGTTCTGAGAGTGGTTTCCATTTGATCCTCGGCGGTTGTGGGTTGCTATGCCCTTGTTCTAGCCTTTGCTGGCTGGTTGCAGTATTCTGAACATGCGCAATAATTTCACCACTTTGGTGATTAAAATTCCAAACGGTGATAATAATGGACAAGCGAGTTAGAGCGGCCACCTTTCGCGAGAGGTTGTCTGCCGCAATGGTGCACGAGGATATGAACCGCAGCGCCCTCGCCCGTGCAGCCGGAGCTGATCGGTCCACCTTATCGCAATTGCTGAACGCTGATGAAACCAGATTGCCGAACGCGCAACTGGTGGCCGAATGTGCTGGCGCTTTGGGTGTTAGCACCGATTGGCTGTTGGGACTGACTGACAGACCGGAACGACCCGGTGATCTGGTGGCCGCAAGCATGCGAATTTCAGCAGCGGCACGAACCTCGGTTGATGAGCAATTATTGGAATGGCACCGAGAGGCAGAAGGTCACAAGATCAGGCATGCCCCCGCTGCCTTGCCCGATCTGTTGAAAACCGAGGCGATGTTGAAGTGGGAATATGACTCCTTTTTGGAAAAAACCCCTGATCAGGCCATTGGGGCCACAGTGGATCGGCTGGACTGGCTCAGGTCCGGTACGTCAGACTATGAAATTGCCTTTCCGCTGCACGAAATAGAAACCTTTGCGCGTGGAGAAGGGTACTACCGCGATGTTCCTGCGGATGTTCGGGATGAGCAGTTGGAAGCGTTTTGTCGGTACAGCCGCGATATGTATCCATCGCTCCGTCTGTTTCTGTTCGATGCGCGCAAATTGTTCAGTGCACCGATCAGCGTATTCGGGCCACAACTTGCTGTTGTTTATATCGGGCGGTTCTATCTGGCGTTTCGCAGCGGTGATCGGATCCGGTCAATGATCCAGCATTTTGATTGGTTGATCCGCGAATGCACGATCAATGCGAGCCAGGCACCAAAATATCTTGAAAAAATTCAGGCAGAAAGTCGGGGATAATTTAGCAGAAAATGAGATTATTCTGCAGCGGCTGTTTTCGCCGCTGCCCGTGCCAATCGTTTGCGTGCAAGTGCCGCGAGTTTTGCCCGGCGGCGGGCCTGATAGGTGCGAACTAGGGGGCGGATCAGCAAGAAACTAATGAAGGCGCAAACCAGTCCAGGAAATAGGCCGCCGACCAAATACGGGGGCACCAAATCCGAGATGTTTTGTAGGAAATAGGCGAACATTTCCCAAAACCCGAGGTCGGTGAAACTGGTATCAGTTTCCCCTTCAACGCCTAGTGCCCAGTTTCCAATTTTTAAGCTGAGCACTGCAATGACCGGGAATGTAACCGGATTGCCAAAAAAAGTGCCAATCGCGCTAGCCATGATATTTGCACGAAATAGCCAAGCGAAAGCTGCGGCAAATAGAAAGTGAAGCCCGAAGAATGGCGTAAACGAAGTATAGACGCCGCATGCAAATCCGATAGCAATGGATTCAGGTGAGCCGGGCAGTCGTTGAACCCGATGACCAAGGTATTCTAACCCGCGACGCCACCCTTTGCGTGGTGCCAGCAATGCGCGCAGACGCGAGCCTATGCTTGGTTTATCGCGCCGCTTAAAGACCAAAATCCACGGCTCCTTTACTCCACAAATGCGCGCGCTTGCGCATCACTACACCATTACCTTCATCTAATGACATAGTGATTAAGGTCGCTATTGGCGAACCAAAGGCAGACAAATTATTGTTCATTGGCATGAAAACGTGTTCGCACTGCATCAGTGACAATCATCTGGGCACCCAACGCAGTCAAAATGACCGTTAGATGACGGACGTCGTTAACTAATAACTCTAGTCGAAGCCTCAAGAAATCTGCTGTGCGTTCGATGGTTGTCAAAGCCTCGATATTTGCGTGATGATTGCCAATCAAGGTTGCGATACGCCCTAACGCGCCGGCCTCATTGGTGATGGATACATCGATGCAGGCGACTCGCCCACCAATTTGGCTGGCTTCTTCGCGCCACGAAATGTCCAGCCAGCGTTCACCATGCGGCTGATGGGTTTCCAACTCGTGGCAATCAATGACATGCGCTGTTACCCGCCCCATGTGGCGAATGCCTGCTATCCGCTCTCCGGGCAGTGGACGACAACATTCACCAAATTCAAAGGGCAATGTAACAGGCGCGCCATTAACAAAACGGCGCGGGTGATCGGCGGCTTCGGCTGAGACAGAGAATTCTGGCTCTTCTTTCGCAACACCTGGGTATACCGCCGCGACTACCTTCTGCCCCGATAACTCTGCTGTGCCAACATGGCTCATCATGTCGTCAACTGACGGATAACCCAGCTTGCGGGCGGCGATTTCCACTGCTTTGTCGCCACCATCCAAGTTACGACGGCCAAATGATTGTTTGACAATTTCGCGGCCACGCTCGGCGCGAAGTGCTTTCTCGTCGGCGCGTAAGGCACGGCGAATGGCTGCACGGGCACGGCCTGTAACTGCCATATCCATCCAAACCTTCGTTGGTCTGGATTGTTCAACCCGGATGATTTGAATTGACTGACCGTTTTTCAGCCGCGTCCACAAAGGAACCCTGCTGTCATCAACCTTTGCGCCAACACAAGTATCGCCAAGACTTGTGTGGATTGCATAAGCGAAGTCGATCGGTGTCGCACCGCGGGGGAGCGGAACCACCTGACCGGTCGGGGTGAAGCAAAACACCTGATCCTGAAACATATCCAGCTGGACCTGCTCCAAAAATTCTTTTGGTGGAGCGCCCTTTTCCATTCGATCAACAAGGTCAGAAAGCCATTTAAACGGGTCCACCGCAAACGGGTTCGCCGCCCGTTTGCCTTCCTTATAGGACCAGTGGGCTGCGACCCCGGATTCTGCCACCTCGTGCATTTCATGGGTGCGGATCTGCATCTCTACCCGTGTGCCGCGCGGGCCTTGGACCGATGTGTGGATTGAGCGATAGCCATTCACTTTTGGGCCAGAGATGTAGTCTTTCATCCGTTCAGGAATAACGCGCATTGCCTGGTGAACGGCACCTAGGGCGCGATAACAATCCTCTTCATTATCTGTGATGATCCGAAAACCATAGATGTCAGAGAGTTTCTCAAAGCCGATGCTTTTACTCTCCATCTTGCGCCAAATCGAATAGGGGCGCTTTTCTCGCCCATGTACCTCGGCCGTCAGCCCGGCCTCATCGAGTGCTTTTTGGATCGCCTCTGCGATCACCGGAATAAGGTCACCTTTTTCGCGCCGAAGCTTTAGGAAGCGACGCATGATTGATGTGCGCCCTTCGGGGTTAAGCGCCTCAAACGCGAGGTCTTCCAGCTCGTCCCGCATGGTTTGCATGCCCATTCGACCTGCGAGGGGGGCAAAAATATCCATGGTTTCGCGGGCTATGCGGGCACGTTTGTCAGGCCGCAATGGTCCAAGGGTACGCATATTATGCAAACGGTCGGCCAGTTTGACTAACAACACCCGCAAATCTTTGGACATTGCCATCAGCAGTTTGCGAAAGTTTTCGGCCTGCGCGGCCTCTTGGCTGTCAAATTGCAGCTTATTTAGTTTTGTTACGCCATCAACCAATGTGGCGATTTCTTCTCCAAATAGATCTGCAATTTCGGCATAGGTTGCTGGTGTATCTTCGATTGTGTCATGCAGCAGCGCAGTAACAACCGTGGCATCATCCAGTTGCAGCTCGGTAAGGATTGCCGCGACTTCTAGCGGATGGCCGAAGTATGGTTCACCGTTGGCCCGCTTTTGCGGCGCATGCGCCTTGGCCCCATAAACATAGGCTCGGTTCAATAGCGCCTCATCCGCATTTGGATTATAGGCACGAACTAGTTCAACGAGATCATATTGCCGGATCACGGCGATTCCTTATGCACTTAGGCCCCGACTATCGCGGGTCAGGAATGAAATTCCAAGTTACCGACGCAGGATTTCTGAAATATCCCAACCAAGGTAGTAAGCTTTGATATAGGCCATTCGCGCCCAGTGGGCAGGAAACCGCCGTAATGGTCCGCGCATAATTGCTGGTAGATCAATTGGTTTGATCTGCCCCAGTGCCGAATCAGCCAGCAATTTGCCAGAGTATGACCCCATCGCAACGCCATTGCCGTGATAGGAGTGCGCCGTCCACGCATTTGGCCAATCACCCAGCGGGCCAACGTATTGCGCCTTGTCGCGCGCGAGCGACAGTAGACCCGTCCAACGATAATCAGTCTCAACATGAGACCAAGCCGGAAACAGCTTTTCAAAATCGGAACGGATCAATCGCGCTAGTTTGGCATCTGCACGCGGTGACAATGATGATCCACCACGCATGCCGAACATGAACCGGTTTTCAGGCAGCAGCCGGAAGTAATGCAGCATCGTTCGGCTGTCATATGTCGCTTGCTTGGCCCACCATCCCTGTGCCTTCATTTCCGCATCAGTCAGGGGGCGGGTAACGATTATGCTGGATAGCACAGGTAAGAAACGTCCGGTCATCCAGTCGATAAAGCCGTCCTTTGCATACCCATTGGCAGCATAGATCAACCGTTTGGCTGTTACCTTGTGTCCATTCACCGTCAGACTGTAGCGATCACCCTGTGTAACTTTGGTGACACGGCTATGGCTGTAAATCGTTGCGCCGGCGTTTTGCGCAGCCTTAACCAGACCAGCAAGGTATTTCATTGGGTTGACTGCAAAGCCGAGGTTCAAATGAACACCACCATGAAAATGGGGCCCCGCCATGCCTCGCTCTGCCATTTCAGCCCGTGAATAAATTGTGGAGGGTAGGCCAAGGCTTTGCTCTAGCTCGACCTCGGGTGTCATGCGTTCAAAAACGGAAGGGCGATGCGCTGCCAACCATTCACCATCAGAATGACGGTCTGCATCAATGTTAAATCGTTCGAGTATAGATGCAACGTGATCGATGGCCCCGCGTTGCCGGTTGATGTAAGCGCGTGTTTCTTCCTCGCCAAATTTTTGGAGGAGCACGCTATAGTCCTGCTTGGTTCCGCCCATGCAGACAAAGCCGCCATTGCGGCCAGATGCACCCCAGCCGGGGTGGCTAGCGTCAAAAATCGCTACATCCTCACCTTTTTCAGCGAGTCCAAGCGCGGCATTCAACCCTGTAAAACCGCCGCCTATGACTGCGGTGCCGACTGAGACATCATCGGCCAACGGTTGATTGGCCGCAATAATCTCGGGGGCGGTGGTGGCCCAATAGCTGGGCGGCGTTGCCGGATCATAGGCAGAGTCTGGATATAGCTTCATAACGGCACTCTATTCATTCGATCGTATCTGTCGATGCTTTGTCTGAATTGTCAGATTGACGGGGCATATAACAATCCGCACTGTCGCTAAATGTTTGACCTGACCGCCCCCCCCGCCGGATTTCATGACAACCCATGGCCTCATTATGCCGCGATGAGAGATGCTGGCCTCGTTCCACAGGCCGATGGGTCTTTCATTGTCAGCCGATATGCCGACCTTGATATGATCTATCGCGATACACGGCGGTTTATTTCGGACAAGAAAGAAGTGTTTCGCCCCAAGTTTGGCGACAGCCCTTTGTATGAACATCACACGACCTCGCTCGTGTTCAACGATCCGCCGTTGCATACGCGGGTGCGTAAAATCATGGTTGGGGCGATGAACCCTAGGGCGCTGGCGTCGATGGAGCCGGGGTTAATTACCCTCATCGATTCTTTGCTTGCTGATATGGCTGGGCATGAGCAGATCGATATGATCGATGCCTTTGCCGGGGCCATACCGATTGAGGTGATCGGCAACCTTTTTGACATCCCTCACGAAGAGCGCGGCATGTTACGCGGCTGGTCACTGGCCATTCTTGGCGCGCTGGAACCAAAGGTTAGTGCTGAGAATATGGCACTCGGCAATCAGGCGGTTGTTGATTTCAAGGCGTTTTTGGCAGATCTAACCGCCCGTCGTCGCGCCAACCCCGGTGACCCGAATACAGATGTGTTGACCCGATTGATGCAGTCAGAGGATGGCGCGCTGTCAGAAATCGAACTGTTTCAGAACTGTATTTTTATCCTGAACGCGGGGCATGAAACGACGACCAATTTGATCAGCAATGCACTGTTGTCCTTATGTGAGGATCTTAGGGCGCGAGCGCAATTGCTGGCTGAACCTGACTTGATCAATACGGCGGTGGATGAGTTCTTGCGGTTTGAAAGCCCAAACCAATTCGGCAATCGTCTGACCGCCGAGCCGACCGAAATGCACGGACAAGTGATTCCGGCAGGCACCGATCTGCATATGTGCATCGGCGCGGCCAATCGCGACCCTGACCAATTTGAAGACCCGGAACGGCTGATTTTGGATCGCCGCCCCAACAAACACCTGGCCTTTGCCGGCGGTGCCCATACTTGCGTCGGGCTGACACTGGCAAGGATGGAGGGGCGTATCGCAGTGAATGGGTTCTTGAACCGGTTTCCGAATTACGACCTTGCATCGCCGCCTGTGCGAGGCAACAGGATGAGGTTTCGGGGCCTGACTTCAATGCGTGTTCGTTTAGACGGCGCAGATGGCAGATAGGCTCGATATCTCTTCCTAACTAGGTAGCCGACTTACGCACCAGCATTCGATGCGCCGAACCTGCCGCCGCTTCCGTTAAGAATGTAAGCTCACCATAGGTTTCTAGTTCGCGCGACTGCCCTTTAGCTGTGCGTCGCCGTAGATCCAGGATCAAGGAACCATTTTCTTTAACGCCATCGCGGAAGAATTCCGCATAGGTGTTAGCTGGATAGTGGTATCCGCATGAAACAAAACTAACGGCCAAATCAACCTTTTCGATTGCGTTGATGTCTGATTTCTGGGGGTTGATGGCAGTGACTCGAGAACGGGCGATGCCGTTTTTAACCAAGAGCGAGGTAGCCTGCGATAAGTTGGTATAAGCAGCACCTTCTTTTTCATATCCAAAATGACGGTGATCATTTGTTTCGATATCGATCAAGGTGATGTCGCAGTCGAAATATTGAGCCGCAAACAGATCAAAAAACGCATACCCGCAACCGATGTCAGCTATGCGTGTAGGTTTCAACTCTTCCAGCGTTGGTTTTAGCGCTAGGAATTCACAATAAATGAACGCCGCTGTCCGACGTGCAATCGTTTCACCCATTTGCGCAATCGTATCCCGGATGGGTCCTTCGTTACCATTTGACCATGCCCTGATGATTTTACCGGGGCGTGGTAAATCACCCAAGATCTCTGATCGCTGCAAAAGAATGTTCAATAGATCGGTCTCTGAAAACATCGAAAGATCGAGTGACGCGATGACCTTATCGTCCATTACCGCAAATGCGTCGTCTAAGTTTATCATTTTTTTGTTCCGTCCTACTTGCCCCGAGCACCGACTATGGCGGTATTTCTGGCGAAAGAGAATATTTAGAGTTAAGATTGACAAAATGTATCAACAAAAAAGCCGCGCCAGATTAGCGCGGCTTTTGACATTCCATCGTTGCCTAAAAGCTTAGCTGCTTTGCTCGGCTAAAAGGGCGCGCAATAATTGCTCTTCGCTGAGGTCTTCGACAGCTGGCTGATCTGGGGTTTCTGCGCCCATAAGGAATGCCATTTTATCTTCTTCTGGCTCATCAACCTCAATCTGACGCTGTAGTGATTCAATCGCCTGTTCGCGCAGATCCTCAGGTGGGATCATTTCGTCAGCGATTTCGCGCAGAGCAACAACAGGGTTTTTGTCGTTGTCACGCTCAACTGTCAGCTCAGCACCGGTCGAAATCGACCGAGCACGATGCGACGCCAACATGACGAGGTCAAAACGGTTAGGAACTTTATCGACGCAATCTTCGACTGTGACGCGGGCCATTGGCGACTATCCTTGCAAGAGATGTCCGTGAAGGGTGGCTATATGAAGGGAATCGGCGGGGATTGCAAGATCAGGAGTTCATGTCCTGCAACTTGTTTTCCTAAATTGTTCATGCCCGAAGGTTAGCTTTCTTTGTCGCAAGATAGCCAAACCGAACGTCCTTGTCGTTTCGGTCGTCCAGGAACATCAATTTCTTCCATTCCGTTGTCTTTATCCAAACGGGGTAGTTCAAGAGTACCTTCGCCGCTGAACCGGGCACAATGAGAACTCATTTGCTGGATCATTTGATCGAATGAAATTTCGTCTGGATAATAGATAACCTGCATTGATCGTTTCAGAGGATAGAATAGCTCAATACCCTTGCGGTCTGCCGGGTCTGTTAAGTATTTTTCAATATACTCAGCGCGATTTTCGGCACGTTTTTCTGCCGATGCGCAAGCCGCGACCAATGAGATGAGTGACAAGGTGATAAGATGAGTGAGCCTCATTTGGAATTCTTTCTGTTGAAATCAATTTAGATAACATAGCAATAACAATAGGTCAGTGAGTGTTTGGCTGTCAATCGGCTGGCATATGCTGATACAAGGCTACTCAAACACCAAATGCGCAGCAATCTCTCGTCGATGTGGCATATCCCGATGTTCCCACAGGTACACAACCTGCCACGTGCCCAAAGCCAGCCGTCTACCGATGATGGGGATAGTCAACGTTACGCCGCTTAGCACGGTGCGGATATGTGCTGGCATGTCATCTGGCCCCTCCATTCCGTGCACATAAAGGCGTGGATCATGCGGGGCCAGACGTCCCATAGCTGATTGTAAATCTACCTGCACATCAGGGTCGGCGTTTTCCTGAATGGTTAAGCTGGCTGACGTATGGCGGCACATTAATGTCAGCGCGCCTTCATCAGCCGCAACTTCATCCACCCAACGGCTCAAATGATGGGTGAAATCGGTCAAGCCTGGGCCGCGCGTCTGATATGTGAAAATCCGGGTCGTTTGTTTCATATCGTCATGATAGCACCATCAGCGAAACAGGCGAGACAAACGGGGCGCTGAAATGGAATTTCGTGATGATTTGGATTGGTTGGACTATAGGCCAAAAGGGTTTAACGCTTATGTCGGCCCATTTTTTATCGGACGTTTAACCGACACAGAGTATCGTATGCACCTTAACATTCTGGATCATCACCTTAATCAGGGTGATGTTGTGCATGGCGGCGTTTCAATGACGTTGATGGACAATGCGATGGGCATTGCTGCGCATTACGCCGGCGGGAAACCTGTATCAACAATTGAGTTTAGTGCTAAGTTCATCGCCGCCGCAAAGGCTGACGGGCCACTGTATGGGAAGGCAATTATTGAAAGGCAAACCAAAGATGTTTGTTTTCTAACTGGTGAATTATGGAGCCACGGACGCAAGACCCTGACCGCATCTGGTGTCTGGAAATATATCTCGCCCAAAGGTGCCGCTGACGGGTGGGCCGCCAGCGGCAGCTAGTCTTATTCAAATTCCATCTGTTCAAAAACACGCCCTGCGTTCCGTGTCGCAAGTTCCTTGAATGTGTGGAGGCGTGCGTAGGCAGATTGGTCGATGTAATACGCCTCAGCCAAATCACCGTCATTCTCGATATGCTCGCCAATTAACGTACGTAGATGGACGAGGTAATCGCGGGTGTACTTGCGAACCTGCGCCATATTGGTTGGGTGGCCGTGGCCGGGGATGACATACAGGGCACCAAGTGCTTCAAATTCACTGTCCCAGGTTTCAACCCATTCTCCGGTTTCGGTGTGGTCAAAGATTGGAAGCATGCGTTCGTGAAATGCCATGTCGCCAGCGATCACCAGTTTTTGCTGCGGTAGCCAAACAGAAATGTCACCAGGACTGTGCGCGGGGCCAAGGTTGAGAACTTGGATTTCAACGCCACCCAGGGTCAGATCATAGCGATCTTCGAAAGTTGCGGTCGGCATCGTTACATCTGAGCCTTCCGATTTCTCTCGATTGTAGACCTTCATCCGGTCGAGGCGATCATAACCTGAATCTTCAATGACTTCGGCGGCATCTTCATGCGCCAAAATCTTTACACCCTGCTCTGCCCAATAGGTGTTGCCGAGCATAGCGTGGCCTTGGCCGTTTTCATTTACGACCAGAACTACGGGTTGGTCAGTAATCGCCTTTATCTCGTCATGCAGTGCTTTTGCCAATAAATAGGCTGCGCCAGCATTCACCACCACGACACCTTCGTCAGTGATAATAAAGCTTAGGTTGTTGTTGTGACCTGAGTTTTCATAGGTTGGTGGGGCGGTGGCCCCAATTGCGCTCCATACATTTGGGATCACTTCAACAGGCTTTTGGTATAGCAGCGATTGAGGGTACTGATCAGGGATGTTTTCATCGGCCAATGCCGGAGATGCGAGCAGACAAAGGGAAATGGCGAGATGTTTCAACATCGATATCGTCCTGATCAATTGCAGATGGATAGAACATACATATTCATGAATTTGAATTAAAACAACTCTCGCGTGGGTTAATTGTATGATCAGGACAGGCACCACTAATTTCGCAGGCCATTTAATTACTGCTTTACCTCAACTTAGGTTGAGATTGTACGGTGCGATTCAGTGGCGATGATGCGCAGTGGTTTAAAGGTGGTTCAGAATGCAGAGAATAGCAGGGCGAAAATTTGCCATCACTGGTGCCAGCCGTGGTTTAGGTGCGGCGCTGGCCATTGAAATGGCAGACGCTGGCGCTCAGTTGGTTCTACTGGCCCGAACAAAAGACGCCTTAGGAGGCACCGCGAAAACGATCTTTGCACGTACTGGTCAGCACGTTGATCTGATCGACTGCGACCTTGCAGACGTGGCCAGCGTAACATCAGCCGGCGAATATCTGGCCAAAGCGCATAGCAATTTGGATGGCCTGATCCACAATGGCGCGATGTGGTTGCCGGGGGCATTGGATGAGGTTTCTGATCTGGAAATCCAAAGCTGTATTAGTTCGGCGGCTATTGGGTCCCTCATCCTGACCCGACATATATTACCGGTACTGCGGGGGCGGGAAGAAGCGGACATCCATACTGTAGTATCGACCAGTGGCCTGCCGTTCCCACCTGCTGGACGTTATGGTTCAGTCGCCTTTGCCGCCGCGAAATCTGCACAGGCTGGGTTGGTTAATGGTCTGACAGAGGAGTTGGAGGAAACCAACATTAGGGTGACAGCGGTTTATCCTGGCGATTTCGACGACCTGTCCCCAACCGAACCAGCTTGGGCTGAACCAGCCAATGAAGATCATACACTCACCAATAGGGAGGTTGTCAGCGCAATCCTGTTCATTCTGAACATGCCGCCCAGAATCGCGATCAAATCGATGGTTATTCAATAACTGGGTGCAGGCTGCGCAGCATTCTCCAGTGCGCGGTAACGAAGGCCAAGCGTTACGCCCCGTGCGCCAAAGAAAATCAACATGGCAATCCAGAGCCCGTGATTGCCCCAAAGCGGGGTTAAGACCATGGCGGCGACCAACAGCATGGGCGTTGAGATTAGCATGCCATTCCGCATGTCGCGGGTGCGGGTGGCGCCGATGAAAATGCCATCCAGCATGAACGCAGGCAGACCCAAAATTGGGGCAATCGCGACCCAGAACAAGAAGTCTGGTGCAAGGGCACGCACATCAGGTGCCGTTGTCATAATGTTGATCAGTATGTCGCCACCAAACCAAAACCCGAGCGACAGGGCCGCCACACAAGTAAGGCCCCATTGGCTGGTCAAAATGGCAGACCGACGAAGCGCGCCACGTGCTTTGGCACCCATCGCTTGTCCAACCAAAGCCTCTGCTGCGAACGCGAAACCATCAAGCGCATAGGCGGTGATATAGAAGAACTGGATCAGGATTTGATTTGCCGCCAGTGTTAGATCACCCATAGCGGCAGATTTGAACATGAAATAAGCAAAGCCAATTTCCAGCAATACCGACCGGATCATGATGTCAGAGTTCACCGACGCCATGGTTTTTAATCGTTTGCGAGCGAAGATAAGCGCCCGATCCCGCCAAGGCGAAAGTGTCAGTGCATCGCGGCAGAGGTATAGCCCCAACAAAACGCCAGTCCATTCGGCAGCAAGGGTTGCGTAAGCAACACCCTCCACGCCCCAACCAAAGCCAAGGACAAACCACAGGTCGAGTGCGATATTTAGTCCGTTGACCCAAAGCTGGATTATCAGAACAGCGCGTGTGCGCTCCAATGCGATTAGCCAGCCAGATATCGCGAACGAGGCAATCGTCGCCGGTGCCCCCCATATGCGAATTTCCATGTATGACCGTGCCAGAGCCTCAACTTCATCAGAGGCTGGGGTGACTTCAAAGGTTAATGCAATCAGCGGCCACTGAATGATGATAAAGAACAGCCCAGCAGTGCCACCAATCAGTAGCCCGCGCAGCAAGAGTGCTGAAACCTCGGATTGATCACCAGCACCATAGGCCTGCGCGGTCAGGCCGGAAGTACCCATCCGCAAAAAGCCGAACACCCAATAGATTGAAGTAAGAACAATAGCGCCTAATCCAACCGCACCGATTGGCGCGGCCAAACCCAACTGCCCAACAACACCAGTGTCCACAGCACCCAGAATAGGTACCGTGATATTGGCCAAAAGAATGGGCACTGCCACACCAAGAACGCGGCGGTTGGTAATGCTTTCAGGTGTCATTCATCAGCGCCGGGAAGCATGAAATGACCATGCGCAGCGGCGATGGGTTTGCTGCGGGCATCCTGCCAAGCTTCTATCCGTACATTGGCGACCCTGCGCCCCAGTTTTTGCACTGATGCACGCGCATAGGCATCGCGGGGTTTGCCTGATCGCAAGTAATCAACAGTTATATCGATGGTTTTTGGCACGGCCGGGAAATTCCCCTGATCAATGCGTTCGGCGGTTTCACCACCATCCTCGAACTGGGTCCAAACCTGTCCCCATGTTAGCTGCATCTGCGCGGTAATTTCCAAAAATGCACCAATGACCCCACCGTGGAGGGCTGGTAACGCAGGGTTGCCGATCAGCGTCCAGTCATAGCTGAGAATGCCCGTTAATTCATCGCCCATACGTTGAAAATCAACGCCGAGAAAGCCGTTGTATGGGACGCTTTGTGCTAACCTATTTAGAGCAAGATCGCGGCGTGCCTTTTCGTCTTGGGTGGAGGAAGCACTCATTTCGCGGCTTTCTTGAATTTTGGTTTGGTAAGCATGAATGAACCAGCAGAAGTGGCAACAGGGTCGTTCGGATCATCGTCATAAGCAAGACCACGAGTAAAGGCGACTGACCGGGTGACGCGGTAACATTCGCAACGCGCCCATAAAACATGATCAGGCTTTGCTGGGCGCATATAATCCACCCGTAAACTTAGCGTCGCAACGAATCCCATCAGGCCTGTTTTCATGATGGCTGCCATTCCGCAGCCTGTATCAAGCAGCGTTGTGACAACCCCACCGTGAATCACCCGTGATTCTTTATCGCCGATAAGTTTGTCCTGATACGGCACAGAAAGCAGAACCACCCCAGAATCTGTCTCATGGGTACGCATCTCGAGCCATTCAACATGGGGGAACCCCTTAAAAGTGCGCCCATTTTCGTGATTTAGAGTTTCCATATGTAGGTTCTGTTTCCAATATGAAAGTTTCTGTGCTTACCTGTGACGTAAGGTCAACAGGCCAGTTAATTACTTGACGTTAACGTAAACGTCACTAACTATACCAAACGGGAGGCCCCTTTAAAAGGGCCATGAGAGAGATGTCGGAGCAAACATACACCATTGGGCAGCTATGCGCCGAGTTTGATGTGACGCCACGAACGTTACGCTTTTATGAGCAGAGGGAACTGTTAACACCAATACGCGAAGGTCAGAAGCGCTTGTTCACTGTAGGTGACAGAGCGCGATTGAAATTGATCTTACGGGGCAAAAGATTCGGATTTTCGTTGGAGGAAATTCGACAATGGCTGTCCCTTTATAGATCCGGCGAAGGCCGCGTTGATCAACTTCATTCAGGTTGAGCGTTGCGAAAGAACAAATGGAAAGACTCCGCGCCCAGCGCGATGAAATAAACGAAGCAATGGAAGACCTTCTCGGAATCGTGACGGTCGCCGAGGCCGAGTTGGCGGAATTCGAAGGAGAACGTCAGGCGGCCGGTTAAACTAAAGAGGAAGCTAATGGCCGCCTATACCGCCCCAGTACGTGATCATCTATTTATCCTGCACGAAATGATGAAGGTGCAGGACCGCACCGACATCGAAGGCTATGACGAATTGACGCCGGATTTAACCGGCGCGGTTCTGGAAGAGGCGGGAAAACTCGCCACCGAAGTCTTAGCCCCACTAAACTCAATCGGCGACCAAGGCTGTAAGCTGGAAAACGGCGTCGTAAGAACCCCTGAAGGGTTCCAGGAAGCCTTTGACGTTCTGCGTAACGGCGGTTGGACATCGCTTGCCTGTGACCCGAACTATGGTGGTCAGGGCATGCCGGCGGTGATGGCTGCTGCTGCGGGCGAGTATCATTCATCGGCCAATATGGCTTTCATGATGTTCGCTGGTTTAACGCAGGGCGCATATCGCGCCATCCATGCCCATGGTAGCGAAGAGCAAAAAGCCAAATATTTGGAAAAAATGGCTTCGTGCGAATGGACTGGCACGATGAACTTGACTGAGCCGCATTGCGGCACTGATTTGGGCCTGCTGCGCACCAAAGCCGTGCCTCAGGAAGATGGCTCATACAAGCTAACCGGGCAGAAAATCTTTATTTCCTCCGGCGATCATGAGTTGTCAGAGAACATCATACACTTGGTGCTGGCCCGTATGCCGGATGCGCCAGCTGGGGTGAAGGGCATCAGCTTGTTCATCGTTCCCAAATACATTGTGAATGAGGATGGTACGCCGGGCGCACGCAATGGCGTTGGCGTTGGCAATATCGAACAGAAAATGGGCATTCACGGTAACCCGACCTGCGTCATGAACTATGATGATGCGACAGGCTGGTTGTTGGGCGATGCGCACAAAGGTCTGCGTGCAATGTTCACGATGATGAACGACGCGCGCATGGGCGTTGCAGGGCAGGGCCTGTTCCAAGCTTCTGCCGCCTATCAGGTTGCAGCAGAATATGCGCGCGATCGTTTGCAGGGCCGTGCTGTTACCGGTGTTGAAGCACCGGAAAAACCGGCTGACCCGCTGATCGTGCATCCTGACATCCGCCGCATGCTGATGGATCAGAAATCATTTATCGAAGGTGCCCGTGCCGCGATTATGATCACGACCGAAATGATTGACCTGGCCGAACGCCACGAAGACCCTGATATGCGCGTCGATTCAGACGATATGCTTTCACTGCTTACCCCGGTTCTGAAAGGGTTCAGCACTGACAAGGGTTTTGACATGACCGTGCACGCGCAACAGGTGTTGGGTGGCCATGGTTACATCAAAGAGCAGGGGATGGAGCAATTTGTCCGCGACGCTCGTATCGCCATGATCTATGAAGGTGCGAATGGCGTTCAGGCCCTGGACCTTGTGGGCCGCAAACTGCCCGCAAAGGGCGGCAAACCGGTGATGGCGTTCTTTGAGCTGATCCGAAACTTTATTTCCGAACACAAAGATGATGAGGAACTGAAGACCAGCTATCTTGACCCGTTAAAAGAAGCATCAAAAGACCTGCAAGCAGGTGCGATGTACTTTATGGCCGAAGGCGCGAAGAATCCGAACAATGCGTTGGCCGGTTCATCTGACTTTATGCATATCTTTGGCCACGTTCTGTTTGGCTACGCATGGGCACGGATGGCGGTAACGGCCAAAGCGGCGCTGGCGGCGGGAACCGATGATCCTGATTTCTATCAGAACAAGCTGACCACTGGCCGTTATTATATGGCTCGTAGCCTGCCTGAAACCGGCATGCGTCTGGCCCGCATCAAAACCGGCGCTGCGCCGGTGATGGATCTGGCCGCTGAGGCGTTCTGATCTAACAAAATCACGTGCGGGCGCCGGTTATGCTGGACGCCCGCGCTGTATTTGCCAAAACTGATTCCGAAACGGAACGCGCGACGTGGTTAACAGCGGGGATGTTATGCAATTTGAAAACCTGAAATCCGACTGGATGAACGAAGAACATGTCATGTTGCAGGACATGGCGACCAAATTCATCGAAACCGAATGGATGCCGGAATACGACCGCTGGCGCAAACAGGGCGAGATGGACCCTTCGACTTGGAAACAGGCTGGCGAAAACGGCTTGCTCTGCGCATCAATTCCAGAGGAATACGGCGGCGCGGGCGGCGACTTCGGGCATGAGGCTGTTCTGGGGCTGATCCAAGGCCACACCAATCTGGCGGCATGGGGTCAAAGCATCCATTCCGGCATCGTTTCTCACTACATCCTGAACTGCGGCACTGAAGAGCAGAAAAAGCGTTGGTTACCGAAACTGGCGACAGGTGAGTTGGTTGGTGCATTGGCAATGACCGAACCTTCGGGTGGGTCAGACGTGCAGGGCCTGAAAACCCGCGCGGTGAAGGAAGGCAACGCCTATCGCATGTCCGGCCAAAAGACATTCATCACCAATGGCCAGCATGCCAACCTGATCATCGTGGCAGCTAAGACAGACCCATCGCAGGGATCGCGCGGCACGTCGCTAATGGTGGTGGAAACTGAGGGTGCCGAAGGGTTCACCCGTGGCCGTAACCTTGATAAAATCGGCTTGAAAGCGGCTGATACGTCAGAATTGTTCTTCGACAACGTTGAAGTTCCACCCGAAAACCTGCTGGGCGGTGTTGAGGGTCAAGGCTTTTACAATATGATGCAGCAGTTGCCGCAGGAACGGTTGCTTGTCGCCGCCATTGCCGTTGGTGCGATGGAGGGCGCGGTACGCCGGACCATTGAGTATTGCAAAGAACGCCACGCGTTCGGTAAGCCAATCATGGAATTTCAGAACACCAAGTTTAAATTGGCGGAATGCAAGACCAACACTGTTGTTGCCCGGTCATTCCTCGACACATGTATCGCCGCGCATATGAAGGGTGAATTGACGCCGGAAACGGCGGCGATGGCCAAATATTGGACCACTGACTTGCAGAATTCAGTGCTGGACGAATGCCTGCAATTGCATGGCGGCTATGGCTTCATGATGGAATACCCGGTGGCTGAAATGTGGACCGACGCCCGCGTGCAACGCATTTACGGCGGTACGAACGAGATCATGAAAGACCTGATTTCGCGGAAGCTGTAACGTTGAAAACAATGTCATCCCGGCCTTGAGCCGGGACCTCCCGCAATATTCGCA
>JBMYPG010000008.1:0-53477 GCA_049600095.1 Pikeienuella sp.
ATCGCGTTCTTGAAGACTATATGCGCCGTCGTCTGGACGCTGGCGGGTATCAGGAAATCAAGACACCTCAGGTGGTTGACCGCAAGCTGTGGGAAGCTTCGGGTCATTGGGACAAGTACCGCGAAAACATGTTCATCACCGAGATTGATGAGGAACATGCAAATGAAAAGCGGGTTAACGCGCTGAAACCGATGAACTGCCCTTGCCATGTGCAGGTGTATAATCAAGGCCTAAAATCATTCCGCGACCTACCGCTACGGCTTGCTGAGTTCGGCTCATGCCACCGTTACGAAAGCTCAGGCTCCATGCACGGGTTAATGCGCGTTCGCGGGTTTACGCAGGATGATGCGCATATCTTCTGCACCGAAGATCAGATCGAAGATGAAACGCGCAAATTTATTGAGCTTTTGTCATCGATATACACTGACCTCGGCTTCGACGGTTTCGACATCAAATTCTCTACCCGCCCCGAAGTACGTGCCGGGTCAGATGAAGTGTGGGATAAAGCCGAAACGGCGCTGGAAGCCGCGATCAAGGCTGTTGGCTCCGACTATGAAGTCGATCCGGGTGAAGGCGCGTTTTATGGCCCTAAGCTGGACTTCAAACTGACTGATGCGATTGGCCGCGAATGGCAGTGTGGTACGTTCCAGGCCGACTTTGTGCTGCCAGAGCGTTTGGATGCCGAATATGTAACCTCCGGCGGCGACAAAGCACGCCCGGTGATGATGCATCGTGCCATCTTGGGCTCGTTTGAACGTTTCCTCGGTATTCTTATCGAAAACCACGCGGGCAAGATGCCTTTCTGGATGGCCCCACGTCAGGTCGTCGTCGCGACCATTACTTCAGCAGCAGATGGCTATGCTGCTGAAGTAGTGGAAGCTCTACAGGCTGTTGGTATCCGGGCAGAGCTGGATGTGCGGAACGAGAAGATTAACTATAAAGTCCGTGAGCATTCTCTCCAGAAAATCCCAGCCATTCTGGCTGTTGGCCAGCGCGAAGTTGAAGAACGAACCGTTGCGATCCGCCGGTTAGGCAGCAAAAATCAAAGCTTTGTTGCCTTAGACGAAGCCGTCGCGGCGCTGGTTGAAGAAGGGTTGGCACCCGATCTGAAACGGGCGCGTGGTTAATTTCGCCACATAACCGGGTTAATAAGTGCTAGTGGCCGCTCAGCAATGAGCGGCCTTTTTTTATGTTTGCCTTTTGGCGGGAAACCCGGAAAGTCAGCGCTGGAAACATTGAGGTTCGTATGAAAATCACCAAACTTACCCCAACAATTGGTGCCGAAATCAGCGGTCTTGACCTGAGCGAGCCGCTGGACCTCGCCACTCAAGACACGCTTTATCAGGCGCTTCTGGATCATCTGGTGATTTTTATCCGTGACCAGGACATCACACCAGCAGTACATCTGGCGCTAGCGAAAGGGTTTGGAGAGCTGAGCGCGCCGCATCCGATTTATCCACATGTAGATGGCCATCCCAATATCGTATCGCTGAAAAACGACGTAGATCATCCACCGGATACGGACGGTTGGCATACCGACATGACATTTCAGGAGGAACCGCCTTTTGCCTCCGTTCTCATCGCCCGTCGGGTGCCACCGGTCGGGGGTGATACACTGTGGTGCAGTCTTTATGCCGCCTATGACGCGCTGCCAGAGGCGATGAAAACGCTGTTGGACGATAAGGTTGCGGTCCACGACATGGGTGATTTCCGCAACAATTTTGCCTCCGATGGCGGCGCGGCAATAACGACAGCGCATGGTCGATTTGGTTCAGCGGTTCACCCGGTAATTGGACGTCACCCTGTAACGGGAAAGCGGTTTATCTTTGCCAACGAAGGTTTCACACAACATATCGTTGGGCTGCGTGCGCAAGACAGCAATGATCTATTGGCAATGCTGTACCGCCATCAGAACCAACCGGAATTTCAGGTACGGTTTAAATGGACCGAAGGCGCCCTCGCTATGTGGGATAACCGGGTGACGCAACATTACGCGACCGCGGACTATCTGCCTGAACCGCGCGAGATGAACCGGATTACTATTGTAAAAGACCGACGGGCAGGTTCGATTTAATGCCTTTGATGTCAGTTAAACTCAAAGTGACTTTATCTGCATATTTATTGAACAAAGACGCCGGCTGCCGTTTCTCTGCCTTTGAATCGCCGATAAGCTTTGGGAACGGGCTATATTGAACCTGAGCAGGAGTGGCGCATTCATGGTATTGAAACCCATCTCGGTCCTCTGGATCGGCGATATGTTGAGTTACATTGAGCAATTATGCATCCGTTCGCACTTGGCGTCCGGCCATGCGGTGCACTTCTATAGCTACGGCCCCGTTAGCGGAGTTGATCCAGAAGTAGACCGCCGCGATGCACGGACAATTTTTAACCCCGATGATGACCCAAGATCGATGACCTATGACCAAGTAGAGGTCGCGGCAGATCGGTTTAAGTATCGTTTGCTGGCACAAGAGGACACGATCTGGGCTGATTTGGATATGCTCAGTCTGCGGGCTTGGGACCTTGACGCGCCCTATCTGATGTCATGGCAACGCGGTTCGCGGGTTGTAGGTGGCGCGGTGGTGGCGATGCCAAAAGTTAGCCTGCTACTTTCCAAGCTAAACGGATTAGCCTCTGATCCGACACCTATTCCACCCTGGTTGCCTGACGAAGATAGAAAGGACCTAGAGGCCCGACGCGCAGCGGGACGTGGGTTGTCCGCCGACCAATTGAAGCGCGGCGCAATGGGTGTACATGCGCTGTCGTGGTTTGTGAAAGAGTTGGACTTGACGAGCCATGTGCAGCCGAGAGAGGCGTTTTTTCCCTGTGATTTCAGCGAACGAGAGGCGCTCACTAACCCTGTAGATCAGTTTTCTGAAACACTGGGCCCCGACCATTACGGTGTTCACCTGTGGGGCCGGCGGCTTCGCCGCTCGGTGATGAGCGGTGAAATGCGTATTCCGGCAGAATCGTCGTTTCTTGGGAAGATGCTGGCGAAGCATGATGTTAAGATCGCCAAGGCCACAACAACAAATGTGACCTCTGATGGTTTGATCAAGCAAAATACTGGTGTCGGAGAGCTTGAGGTCACCGAGCTTCGCCGTGCGATGGCGGCCTTGGAAAAAAAGGCTGAAGTGAAGTTCGATTATCTGCCTGAGGGGCCAGTGGTGGGGGCGAACAAGTTCCTTGTTATCTCTGCCATGAAAAACGAAGGTCCGTTTATTCTGGAATGGATTGCCTATCATTTATCCATCGGGGTCAGTAACTTTCTAATTTATACAAATGACTGCAACGATGGCACGAACGAGATTTTGGATCGTCTAAGTGAAATGGGGTTGGTTACGCGGATGGATAATCCGTTTAAGCGCGACAAGGGCCAAAAACCCCAACGAGGGGCGTTGAATGACGCCATTCAGCAGCCTGTGTTTCAGAATGCTGATTGGGCGATGTGCATAGATGTTGATGAATTTATCAACGTCCATGTCGGCGATGGGTCGCTTACGGCACTGGTTGAGGCTGCTAACCAACCTAACGTTATTTCGCTTACGTGGCGGTTTTTCGGCAACGAAGGCGTTGAGCGGTACGAAGACCGATTCATCACTGAACAGTTTACCGCTTGCGCGCCGGAATATTTGCCTAAACCTAGGTTAGGTTGGGGATTCAAGACCATGTTCCACAAAACGGCACCTTATAAAAAGCTGGGCGTACATCGCCCGTTACACCCAGTTGAAGATGAAATTGATAAGGCGCGCTGGGTAAATGGCTCGGGCCGGATGATGCCCGAAATGTTGCTAACGAATAATGGGTGGCGATCAACTAAGCGATCTATCGGGTATTCGCTAGCGACTTTGAACCATTATGTTCTACGCTCGGCAGAGAGTTACTTGGTGAAACGTGAGCGGGGCCGGATCAATCATGTCGATCAGGATCAAGGTCTGGGTTATTGGCAGGCGCGAAATTACGTCACTGATCAGGATGAACGGATTTTAGGCAGGTTGGGCCCCGCGAAAGCTCGGTTTGCCGAGTTGAAAGCCGACCCGGTGTTGGGCGAGCTGCATGACAAGGCGGTGGAATGGCACCAAACCCGAATTTCTGATTTGCAGGCCAAACCAGAATATCACCAATTATATCAAATGATTATCTCGGATGATCCATCTGCTGAAAAGCAAGAAGAAGAGTATAAGCCTTAGGTAATTGACAATGTTAATTATATAATTAACATCGTTCATCATGAAATACGATCTGCACGATAGCCTCGGCTATAAACTCACCTATGCTGCCCGTTTGAACGAAAGGCGCTTTGAGCGCGCTTTGGCTGAAATTGGCCTCACCCGTTTGATATGGTGTGTGCTTTGCGCACTGTCCTATCAAGGACTGAGCCGACCTTCCGAGATCGCTGAATATATTGGCGTAGATCGAACAGCCATCTCGCGTGCGTTAACACGGATGGACAAGGCCGCGATGATAAGTCGGGCCAGCGACCCAGATGGTGATGGCCGGGCGCGTATGATTGTGATTACAGAAACTGGGGCAACAGCTTTGTCCTCTGCAACAGTTGCAGCGAAAGAAAATGCGGCCTTTTGGGCTGATAAGCTGACCGGCGGTGATCGCATCGCGTTGCGTCGGGCATTGGATGAACTCATTGAAAACGCGGACGAACCGTTACAGGGGCTTTGAAATGCGATTGCTTTCCTACAAAGACCGCGCCCCACACTTGGGCCCATATCCGCTAGAACATCTGGCTCGCGGGGGGGTACCAGATCTAAAAAATGTACCACCGATGAAGCCGTTGCAAATGCGGCGAGAGGCAGAACCAGCAAGCATTGTCAATGCCATCACTGACTATCAAGCGACGTTAGATGCAATCCGGGACGGTTTGGTTAAGAAAGAACGGGGCGTTATCCCGACTGACCCGCAAGAACGCACAAACCATTTGAAATCATTCGCCTATTACTGTGACGCAGCGCAAGTTGGTGCCTGTCTCATCTCACCTGAAATGCATCTGGCAACACCAGTGGTGAATCCTGACGTCGCGCGACTGGCCGAGGATATGAAAACCCGGCAAACGAAAACACTCGCCGCCGGGATCGACGTGATTATGGCGGATTTGAAAGAGGCGATGCAGCGCCCGCCCTCCTCTGTCACTCACCACTCTCATGCACTGGTATTCCTTCACGATATGCCGCGTGACCCACGACCAGCAGAACCGGGCGCAGCGTGGATCATGGGCGCGCAAGCAGAGCGGGCCTGTCTGCGTGGTGCTGAGGTCGGTGTGATTATTGCCAATTACCTGCGCCTGTTGGGATGGGAAGCGCGGGCACACACCATGGCTGCGACTGATGTAGAGTTGAACCAATTGGCGGTGGCCGCTGGGCTTGCAGAGGTCGAGGGCGGCCACCTGACCAACCCCTATTTAGGCAAGCGATTTGGGATCACAGCGATTACAACTACCTTTGAATTTGCACCCGATGAGCCACTTGCACCACGTGGGTTGGGCGACAGATGGCGCTCCCATGGTCCAGTTTGGCATGGGTTGGGCAGGCAAGCACGAAACGCGACGAATGCCGACCCTTACGCCAAACGCAATTTCGCTGATGGCCCTCATCCGTTTGAGACGCTGAAGCGGGTTGAAGATCCAACAACCTACATAGACGAACCGCGTGTCGCGCGTGTGCCTAAGCGTACCGATATGTTCGCGCGCGCTCAATTTGGCGACATGGGCGAAGCCGTGCAGAACGGCGCGAAAATGGGGAACTATGTGCGCAAATCAGCGCTCGCCTTCGCTTTCCGCGCGCCGTTGGGGGCCTTCGTACTTTCCCAAGATGGCCCAGCAGAGCGGGAGCCGGATGTCGATCAAGATGCACGGCGTAACGCAGAGAACATCAAAGCAGCCCTGTATTTCCTTGGCGCAGATGCAGTGGGTCTCAGCCGCTGTCCGGACTGGGCCTATTACAGCCACGACGCTTCTGGCGCGCCGATGGATGCTTATCACGCCAACGCCATTTCGGTGATCATCGATCAGGGTCATGAAACGATGGATGGTGCGTCTGGCGATGACTGGGTTGCCTGTGCGCAATCAATGCGTGCTTATCTGCGGTTTTCACTGCTGGGCGGTGTGATCGCGCAACAAATCCGCAACCTCGGATATTCAGCCCGCAGTCACACGGTAATGGATGGAGAAGTCCTACAGCCCCCGCTACTGTTGCTATCAGGGTTGGGAGAGGTCAGCCGCATTGGCGAAGTGATCCTGAACCCATTTCTTGGTCCGCGCCTGAAATCCGGCGCAATCACCACCAACATGCCGATGGAACATGACAAGCCGATAGATTTTGGCCTGCAACGGTTTTGTGAATCCTGCAATAAATGCGCCCGCGAATGCCCCTCTGGCGCGATCACTGCCGGGCCAAAACTGATGTTCAATGGCTATGAGATTTGGAAATCTGACAGTCAGCGTTGCACTCAATACCGCATCACCGTACCGGGTGGCGCGATGTGTGGGCGGTGCATGAAAACCTGCCCATGGAATTTAGAGGGGCTGTTCGCCGAAAAACCGTTCCGATGGGCAGCAATGAACATGCCAGGCGCTGCCAAACATCTGGCCGCTATGGATGATCGGCTGGGTAACGGCGGTCTGAACAAAACCAAAAAATGGTGGTGGGATTTGGAAATGGTCAACGAAGGGCCATATACCCTGACCGAAAACGAGGTAAATGCTCGCGACCTTCAACCTGACTTGGACCTGAAATTTGAGAATCAGGTGCTTGCGGTTTATCCAGCGCATTTGGCTCCACCACCCTATCCGTTCCCCTACCCAATGGACCGTGAAAAAGGCATCGAAGCCTATCAAAACATGATTCCAGCGACCGAGCATCAGGCACGAGTAGCAAAGGGCGATACTGCGGGGCCGGCGCATGAATTCCGCATGCCCGAAGGTCCCCCCCCAGTCATTCAAGTAGAAGTCACCAAGGCAGAGGCGATGACGCCGGATGTCACCAAATATGAGTTTCGCAGCGTTGATGGAGCGGACCTGCCAGAACTTGAGGCAGGCGCGCATATTGATGTCGTCGTCTCACCAGAATTTTTCCGGCAATATTCTCTAAGCGGTGATCCGGCCAATCCTTCAACCTATCAGATTGGCGTGTTGAGAGAGGACGAAGGCCGTGGTGGATCAAAACAGATGCACCGGATTTTCAACGAGGGGCGTAAGGTTTGGATCAGCCGTCCAATCAATCATTTCCCGCTGGAGGAAGGTGCAGCCCGTACCCTGCTCATGGGCGGTGGCATTGGGATAACGCCAATGATCGCCATGGCCCATCGGCTGCACGCATTGGGCAAGGACTTTGCTGTGCACTATTCCTGCGGAAAGCGCGCGGATGCAGGGTATATGAACGACCTCGCCTCTGCGCCTTGGGCGGATAAAGTGCACTACCATTTCAGCGACGAAGGTTCCCGTGTCGACCTGAATGCCGTGTTGGGCGCGTTTGAGCCGGGTTCAATGCTCTACACCTGCGGCCCCGATCGGTACATGACTGCGGTGCTAGAAGCTGGTGAGGCACTTGGTTGGCCAGAGGATGCGCTAAGGCGCGAATATTTCTCTTCACCCGAGCAACCAGAGTGGGAGAATCATGACTTTACCCTTCGATTGGCGAAATCGGGCCGGGATGTATTGGTAACAGCTGACCAAACACCAACCGAAGCATTGGCAGCCGCAGGTATTCATGTAGACGTGAAATGCTCAGACGGGATTTGCGGAGTCTGTAAATGTGGATTGTTGAGCGGTGATGTGGAGCATCGGGATTTTGTGCTGGGCGCAAAGCAGCGCGCAACATCCATAATGCTGTGCTCATCACGTGCGGCGGAGTCCGACGGTGTGGTAGAGATTGATCTCTAGGCTTCCTCCGGCCAACCCTTTGCCAACGGCGCGTAGTCAGCCTCTGTTTTGCATGCAAAGCCATTCAGTAATAGGGCTTCGCGGGTTTCTGCGGGCAATTCAGTAATAGCCTTCCGAATGGCTGCCACTATTTCACTCTTGGCCGATGCATTCGCCAAGCTCGTGATATAGGGCAATCCGGGCGTTACCGGCGTTTTGGTCAATACGCGGACATTTGCAGCCGCCGGGTCATGTCGGCGCGCAAGCTCCCACGATACGGCATCAATCGCCGCAGCATCTGCGCGTCCCTCGGCGACCGCTTGAACAGAAGCACGATGCGCCCCGGACAGCACTAAGTCCCCGAAATGGGTCGGAATATCCAACAGCGCAGCCAAAGCGGCCCAGCCCGATTGCGACTCGCGCATGTTGTAAGCAAACCGCTGCCCTATCAGGTCTTCCAAATTTGAAGCAGGGCTATCGGCGGCAACAATAATTACGCTGTAGTATTCGCCCGGCCCAGCGCCCGGCACATCGAAATCAGGCGCACCTAACAATGTAGTTTTCCCAACTAGTTTGGCTGAAAAGGGAAGGCCGCACGTCTGGGACAGCAGTAACTCAGGATCATACCAACAATCCCACGGTCCATCGGCTGGCCGGGTAAGTTCGGCAGGCGCCGGAATGCCAGAGGCAACTAACGCACGCCGAATGCCAGCCCACAGCGAGTTGGTATGGGCTGTTACTTCTGGCCAATCGTACATCGGCAAACTTGCGGTCATGACTTTCCCCTGCTGAGTTCTGAGAACCTGATCAGGCCAACCTGCAATGTTTACTCTAGAAAGCAAGCGGAGGTGTGCGAATAACCGGTATGAGCGCATTTGTCAGGGCCACACGACGGCAGCCCAGACAATCATTTACGCGTAGCTCTAAGGTTTTAGCGACGCAGCAGGCGGAAAATCTCTGACGCGCCCCAGCCAAAGACCAATGCAACAATGATCGACAGAATACCGTACATCAGCGGTTGTTCATGCGCGAGATTATAGATCCAGCGCTCCAACCCAACTTTACGCACATCGATTGCAACCTCGTAACTGTCCAAAACAGCACCATCACGGAGCAAGAAGATCTTGGCGTTATAATCGCCTTCGATAATGTTTGCGGGCAATTGCACACGGGTTTGGAATAAGGTGCGGCCGAATTTTTCGACAGCGCCGATTTGTTCAAAGTAAATTCCGCTGGCCCGGCGAATACGAACGATAGCATCGCTGAATTCTTGAGGATCGTCTACTTCACCGGCCGCGCCGACCAGCCGAATGGCCCTCTCAACGCTGATTTTATGGCGCAGGTCTTCGATCTGATCGAGGATTTCGTTCATCTCACCTGTGGTCGAAACGGCATAAAAGCTGGGTGCGTGGTCAATCTTCACGCGCTCGCGATTAATCCAGATGCCAACGGAATTATCTTTTTTCCGCACGATAACGGGCTGTTGTGGTCCACTGATGGTGACGATGACATCAAGGTTATCGTCGCGATTATCAGGCAAACGGTCACGCTCAACAGCGCCATATACGAAAATCTGGCTACCGGAGAAATCGGTGGTGATGGACACCGCATTTTGACTAAGTGCCGCAACGACGCGCTCAACACCCTCAGCCTGTGCTGAAAACGCACCCAAGATTAGGGCGAATATTGCGACGAGGCGACTCAATGTTCTGCTCCGCCACCGATGGAGAATAACTCTGCCGGGGTTGCTACCAAATCGAAGCCAATCTTAAAGCATACCGCCAGCACCATGATGGCAAGCAAGATACGTAGTTGCTCACCTTTGATCTTTACGCCGAGCCGTGCGCCAACTTGGGCACCGATAACACCGCCGGTAAGCAGCAGCAAAGCAAGCACAGCATCAACTGTTTGGTTCTGCGTAGAGTGCAAAATCGTGGTCAGGCCGGTCACAAAAATAATCTGGAATAGCGACGTTCCAACAACAACAGCGGTGGGCATGCCCAGCAGATAGATCATGGCTGGAACCATAATAAAGCCACCACCAACACCCATGATCGCTGCCAGAATACCGACCATGACACCCACGGCAAATGGTGGGATAGCAGAGATATACAGGCCGGATTGCCGGAACTTCATCTTCAACGGCAGGCCGTGAACCCAGTTATGCTGTTTACGCTTGGGTGGCGCGCCCTTGCGTGATTTCCGCAGGGTGTTGACGCTTTCGATAAACATCAACCCGCCGATAATGCCCAAGAACGAAACGTAACAAATGGACACAAGCAAATCGACTTGCCCCATCTCTCGTAACATCTTGAATATTTGAACACCTATGACCGACCCGGTGGCACCACCAAGTGTCAGAACAAGGCCCATCTTATAGTCGACGGTCTTACGCTTTAGATGTGCAAGAACACCGGAAAATGAGGACGCAACAATCTGGTTCGCCTCAGTCGCAACAGCAACCGCCGGGGAAATGCCAATGAAGATCAACAGCGGAGTCATCAAGAATCCACCACCGACGCCAAAAAGGCCCGACAACATGCCAACAGCACCGCCAAGACCTAACAATAGGAATGCGTTTACAGAGACTTCTGCGATTGGCAGGTAAATTTGCATGGAACCCCGCTTTCGGTTGCAGGTGTTGTACGCCGATCAATTATTGAATCTAGGGCCAGTAATGCGACAAATCGGAGCGATGTGGGGCCATAGCAGTCACTTTTTCTGATGTTGCGACCGGAAGTAACAAAAGCTAGGCTTACTCAACTGAGGGGGCCAGTTCATTGAAGAAAATTCTTACACATCGCGATTTTGAAGTTAGCGACGAACAGCGCAAGTTTATTTCAGAATGGAGCTATAGTGCGCTTTTTACGGCTTTGATCTACGGTTTCTTTGCAATCGGTTTTGGTCTGATATTCAACGGTGACCCTTGGCCGTTCGCCTTATTAAAAGGGCTATTCAGTATGCCGCTGGTCCTCTCAACCCATATTATTGGCCTGTTTTGGGGTGCGAGCATGGGGCAAACATGGCTGCGGCGGCAGCTTGGCCGAGGCATGGAATCCATCTCCTTTGCCTCGTTGGTATTACTTTTCCAACTACACCCAGACCGAACAGCGGTCTATTTTCTGATAACCTTTGGCCTAATGGCAGTTGGCTGGTTTTGCGCCTCCGCCGCCCTCGGGCGGAGGCTTACTGCTTAGAATGAAAGGTTAGCGATCATCGGCCGGCGGTTTCATTCCAGCATCCTGTTCTTCTACAGCACGCCTTGCCGCAGCGCCGATGGCACGCTTTTCCTCTTCGGTCAGATTGTCCGCATTGCGGTTTTCAATCTCAGGAATGCGGACTGTTACTTCTTTATGTGCAAACTTGATATCGTGCTCTTTGAACAGTTTTCTGATCTCGGTGTAGACGAGTTTACGGGTTGTCCACTGATCACCGGGTCGGGTCATAAACTTAACGCGGAAGATCATCGCTGAATCCTCCATCATGTAAACGCCCTGTGATTTCAGTGGCTGAACGAACTTGTGGCCCTCAGTTTCATGATCCAGCAGTTTCACACCTAGCTTTTTAACCAGCTTACGAACCTTATCCACATCAGTGTCATAGGTCAGACGCAGCGGCAGCTTCATCATGACCCAGTCACGGCTATAGTTCGTCAGGTGTTTAATTTCGCCGAACGGAATGGTGTTCAAGGCACCAAGGTGATGGCGAAGCTGGAATGACCGCAGAGAGATTTTCTCAACCGTACCTTTAACTTCACCAACATCAATGTATTCGCCCTTACGGAACGCATCATCTGACAGAAAGAAGATGCCGGAAAGGATGTCGCGAACCAGCGATTGTGCACCAAAACCGATCGCCAAACCTACGACGCCAGCACCTGCGAACAGTGGCGCGACGTTCACGCCAACTTCCATCATGATCAAAAGAACCGAAGTAACCGCAATGACCAACAATACAAAGGTTCGGAACAATGGCAGCAAGGTACCAAGCCGAGAAGCTGCGGCTCCGCCGCCACCTTCATCACCCGGTTCCGGTTCGGCTTCTGGTCCGCCTTCTTCTTCAATTTTCTGGTCCATCCAGATGCGGGCACCGTGGAAAATAACATACCCCAAGAAAGCAACGTCCAGCAGGCTGGTCAGAACACCCATAGGCGTTCCTTCGGCATAAATTTCCTCGCCACCCCAAATCATGATCAGCGCCCAGCCGCCCGCATAAACTGCGAAAAGGCTGGCAATCCGGTTCGCCAAATCCTCAAATGTACGCATGCTTTGGCGTTTTGCGGTTGGTGCTGGTGCCATTGCAACCGGGCCGGCACCGCCTTCTTCGTCGACATCGGCCAGCGCGTCACGGATGGCCATCTGATCGGCGGACATGCCTTCCTCGTCGATAGTCTCAGCAAACTCTCCAGTGTGGTTCAGCTCTCTGATCCGACGAGAGCGTGTGAACAGTCGTTCAATGATATATACGGTGACGGAGTAGACGATCAGGACCGCCAGAATGGTCATGAACATACCACCCAACAGGGGAATGTTCAGTTCCAGCCCCATGATCAGACGAAAGCTCATCTCCAAAAACGCGAAAATCAGATAGATCAACAGCAACGGGCGCCACAGGAAAGAAGCCGCCGCCGCTACCCACGTTGCTTCGCTACGTGGTTCGCCACCCAATAATGCATTGGTGATGGCGCCACCGCAGGCGCGCAAACCAGAAATGATGATCAGTACTGACGTGAACGTCGTGGTAATCATCGTAATTGCAATAATTTCTTCGTTGACGCCCATCTCGTCTAACCAGCCAACAAAAGCCGAGGAAGTCACACCGAACATCGAGCCAAAGGCCATCCAGCGGTAAAGCTTGCGCGCATCTGTATTGCTGAGGGTAGGGATTCGGTAGTCGGGTAAAAACGGTGACATCACCATTCGCCAACAAACATCAATAACTTGAACGAGCACATAAGTGCCGACGATCAAGATCACCGTCGTAAGGGTTGCCTCATGTTCTTGATAGAATCCGGCTGCAACCATCCCTGCGGTTGTTAAAGCAATGGCCATCCCTGCCAATTGCATACCAACACGGGCTGAAAGGACAGGAAGCTTGTCAACAATGCCTTGTGGGTTGGGTTTTTGAATCCGCCGCATAACTGGCAAAGCAATAAAGACACCGTACAACATCGCCACGGAACGACCGATACCCAGCAACAGACTGACGAAGATTAGAACCCCGATAAAATACGTCGGCTCACCATTTGGTGCCTGAAGCGCCAGTGCGTCGCCGATTTGCGTGAAATAGGTCGGGACAGCGCCAATGACTCGCTTCAGTTTTTGCCTAAAGATATCAACGCGCTGCCGCGTCATTTCGATTGCGGTTGGCTCCTGAAATGTTTCGGCAACCTGACTATACGCATCCAGACTGGGGTTATTTGGTGTCGCTTCGCCACCATCACTTTGCGCCGCAAGCGCCCCATATTGGGCCGCGGTCGTACTTTCGCTCCCATCATTTGCGGCCTCTACTGTGTCCGCATTGCCAGTCGCCTCGCCAGACGATTCCTCTGAATCTTCACTGCTCGTCCCGTAAAGGGCATTATAATTCTGGGCCACGGACGGGCCGCTAATCATGATTAGCAAAGAAGCGAAAATGGCAATTAGTAGAGTTGAGTAACGGGTTCTCACCTGGCAGCTCCGGTCGTTTAGACGCTTACGGCCCACTTTTGGGTCCGAACATTGGCACTTGGATGTATTATCTATCGCGATAATAGCAATAGACGCCAGCGAAAGCCTGTGATGAGATAGGGTCAGGCGCGTAGAATGTAAAAAATGTGACAATGCGCGAATAGGGTTGGACTGGCATTTCTGAGTTATGGGCTGTAAGGCTTAACAAAGGAAGGCGGCGGTTTACGTCGTATCGCGACCGCCCGAGGGGGGCAGGGAGAGCAGAATATGGACGAGTTCGCGGGTCGCGGCGCTGGTCGATATGGGCGTCGTGCTGTTTTATACAGTCACGATACCTTTGGCCTTGGCCATTTGCGACGCAGCCGTACAATTGCGCAGACGCTAACAGCCAACGATCCGCAGATGTCTGCGTTGATCATGACTGGTTCACCTATCGCTGGCCGTTTCGATTTTCCTGACCGGGTTGACCATGTGCGTTTGCCAGGTGTCGTAAAACTACCTGACGGTACTTACGCTTCCCATAACCTCGGCGTTGAAATTGACGAGACTGTCAAGCTGCGCGCCGCATTGTTGTCAGCGGCTGAGGAAACCTTCGACCCTGATTTGTTGATCGTCGACAAAGAGGCATGGGGCTTCCGTAACGAACTTGCAGCAACGTTAGAGACTGCAAAAGCACGCGGCACGCGCTTAGTCCTAGGCCTGCGCGATGTGCTGGATGATCCAGAAACGCTGCGACGAGAATGGGAACGCAAAGGCGCTGTTGAAGCGATTGAGCGTTACTATGATGAGATCTGGATCTACGGCCTACCAGAAATTTGCCGCCCCTTGGACGGTATTCCCATCTCTGACCGGATGATGGAGAAAGTGGTCTACACCGGCTATCTGCGGCGCGAAAACCCAGATTGGCCTGTGCTTGGTCTGGCTCCGCCGGATGATCCCTATGTGCTGGTCACAACTGGCGGTGGTGGTGATGGTGAGGATCTAATTGATTGGGCCCTGCGCGCATACGAAGAAGACAAGTCGATTCCTCTGCATGGCGTGCTCATTTATGGCCCGTTCCTAAACGCAGAACGCCGCGCTGAATTTGACCGCCGGGCCGCCGCACTGGCTGGCCGTGTCACGGCATTTAGTTTTGATCCAAGAATTGAGCGTTTGTTGGCAGAAGCCACAGGCGTTATCGCCATGGGCGGCTATAATACCTTCTGCGAAATCCTGAGCATGGACAAACCAGCCGTGATCGCCCCACGGACCAGCCCCCGGCTAGAGCAGTACATCCGAACGGAAGCTGCTGAAAAACTGGGGCTAGTGCGGATGCTACATGCACCGCGTGACGGTTTCGGAGCGGAAGCGATGGCCTCTGCGATCCGTGGATTGGTTGATCAACCAAAACCCAGCCAGGTTTGTGTGCCGGGCCTGTTGGATGGTTTGGATCGTATTAATGAGCGTGCAACCTTTCGCACGCGCCACGCGGCTGAATGACTGCAATTAAATGACTGAAAAATCTGCTCCGGCTCTGGCCGTGATTGTTAAGGGTTACCCACGCCTTTCTGAAACATTCATCGCACAAGAACTAAAAGCGCTAGAGGACCGGGGGCTGTTCTTTGATATCTGGTCTTTGCGCTTTCCATACGATGGCAAAACCCATCCCATCCACGACCAGATAAAGGCGCACGTTCGGTACTTGCCAGAATACCTATATCAGGAACTGCGCCGCGTCCTGCGGGCATGGGCCAAAGCACGACGGATGCCCGGCTATGCCAAAGCACGGCGCCTGTGGTTGCGCGACCTTTGGCGTGACCGTACCTCAAATCGCGGCAGGCGGTGGGGGCAGGCTTTGGTGATGGCAGCAGAAATGCCTGATGAAGTGCGCTTTCACTACGCTCACTTCCTCCATACGCCTGGCTCGGTTGCTCGATATGCCGCAATTATTCGCGGCGTAGAATGGGGGTTTTCCGCCCATGCAAAAGACATCTGGACAATCCCAGAATGGGAAAAGCGTGAAAAACTGGACGATTGCCGATTTGGTGCGACTTGCACAGGGACAGGCGCAGCGCATTTGAATGGGCTGGCCCCAACGCCAGATACTGTTTCGTTGGTGTACCACGGCCTTGATCTGACCCGTTTCCCGGCGCCACCTGAATCACGCCCACCGCTTGACGGGTCGGGTGAACCGCTCACAATCTTATCTGTTGGGCGCTTGGTCGCCAAAAAAGGCTACGATGATCTATTGATCGCGTTATCCAAACTGCCTGAAAACCTGAACTGGCGTTTTGTTCATATCGGGGGCGGGCCGCTCAAAGATGAATTGAAAGCCCAGGCAACAACTCTTGGCATCGCCGAGCAAATCGAATGGCAGGGCAAGCGAGACCAGACAGAGGTTGTTTTGGCGTTGCGTGAAGCTGATTTGTTCGTTCTTCCCTCAAAGATCGCCAAAGATGGTGACCGCGACGGTCTGCCAAATGTGCTGATGGAAGCCGCAAGTCAAAAGCTGCCCATCGTTAGTACCGCAGTTTCCGCTATACCTGAGTTTATTGATGATGGCGTCCACGGTGCATTGGTACCGCAAAGTGATCCAGAGTTGTTATCTGAGGCGCTGAAATCCCTCATAAGTAATGTATCAATTCGCACTTCGCTGGCAGAAAATGCTTATGCTAGGCTGGAAGCAGAATTTGGTATGGGAAGGGGCATCGATATGTTGGAAGCTAAACTGAGCTCGGCGGTAAAAGAATGAACCGCCGGATTGCGTTCTACGCACCGATGAAATCGCCAGACCATCCCAATCCTTCGGGTGATCGTCGTACGGCTCGTCTCATTTTGAAAGCACTGGACCGTGGTGGTTGGGATGCTTTTTTGGCCTCAAAACTGCGGGCTCATCAGCGTGATGGGAATGCAGCGGGGCAAGATTACCTGTTTGTTGAAGCGGAACGGCTTAAGGATCTTCTTATCCGAGAACACGAGGCTAACCCTCCTGCACTCTGGTTTACATATCACTGTTATTACAAGGCCCCAGACCTTATCGGTCCTGACGTCGCCAAGGCTCTGGGCATCCCTTATGTGGTTGCCGAAGGGTATCGGGCGAAAAAGCGCCTAACAGGAAACTACGCACGGTTTGCCGAAGCCGCTGAAAGCGCGCTGGATTATGCCGATGTCATATTCAACCTGACAGAACGTGGGCGCATCGCGCTAGAGAAGTATCAAACTAAGGACCAAAAACTGGTCCAGTTGAAACCATTTACGGCATTAGGCGATGAACCAGCAGCCAAGGATCCGACCGGGCCGCTGAAATTGCTGACCGTGGCGATGATGCGCGATGGCGACAAAAGCACCTCCTACGGTGTTTTTGCAGAAGCGTTGAAGGCTGTGCCCGGTGACTGGACCTTAGATGTAATTGGCGATGGTACTGCCCGCGCAAAAATCGAACGGATGTTTGCGCCCTTTGGTGATCGCGTGAACTTTCGCGGTCTTATTCATAGCCGCGATGAAATGCGCGCGGCATATGAAGCAGCAGATCTGTTCGTCTGGCCCGGGGTGAACGAAGCCTTTGGTATGGTGTATCTGGAGGCGCAGGCCGCTGGCACGCCATGCATTGCTCAAAACCGGGATGGTGTGCGCGAAGTCATTGGTCCTATGGGGCGGCTGACCCACCCGGATGAACCTGCTGCACTGGGTGCTGCGATCAAATATATCTCTGCTGACCGGGCGAAACTGGCGACGCTGGGTGTTCAGGCCCGCGAATATGTGAAGGCATCCCATGGGGTGAACGCCGCGTCAGCTACTTTAACCAAAGCATTAGAAGATCTGCTTTGAACGAAACTACGTCTTCTGCTGGCAACACCCTGACCATTGGGATTATGCGGCATTTCCAAACAGACTGGAACGCCCTGCACAAATTACAAGGGCGCACCGATCGCCCCTTGACTGATGACGCACGAAAACGGCTGCAAGAACTGTCGTTACCCGCACCGTGGGATGAGGCGCGGCTGATCGCAACGCCTCTGTCCCGCGCGCAAGATACTGCCCAAATCGTTGCAGATCGAGAGCCAGAGATCGAGCCTGATCTAATTGAACTAAGCTGGGGCGCTTGGGAGGGTCAGCGTGGTGTCGACCTGTTGGCTGATCCCTCTTCCGGCTATGAACACGTCGAAAACTGGGGCTGGGGCAAATCCCCTCCGCGGGGTGAAAGCCCGGCTGTTGCCTGGGAACGGATTGCGCCGGTGCTGCGCCGCCTCGCAATTACAGGAAAGCCATCTTTGCTGGTTGTTCATCGCGGCATAATGCGGGTGATTATGGCAAAGGCGTGGGGATGGGATTTTGACTGCCCAGAGCCGTTCAAAATCAAGCGTGAGCGGATTTACCCGATTACCCTAGACGCAAATGGCGTTCCCATCGACCATGGTGAGGCTGTACGTTTGCCGGAACGCAGTACCTGACTCCTCCGACGGGATTCGGTATTTGTTGAACAAAGATAGGGCCAGCAGGTGCCTTAATCGAAATGGATTCGCCTGATGAAAGTGATGTTGGTTGTTACCAGCCTAATGGGTGCCGGTCATCTGAATCGAACGCTGATCATTGCGCGCGCATTAAAAAATGCTGGGGCCAGCCCGGTTGTCGTCTCAGGTGGGCGGGCACTGCCGCAGTTGGATACCGAAGGTATTGAAGTTATCCAACTCCCCCCTCTCAGCGCTGATGGCATCGATTACAGTCGATTGCTAACCGCTGATGGCGTGGCGGATGAGGCCTACTTCGCAGCTCGAAAACACGCTTTACTAGCAGCCTACAACGATGCTCGCCCCGATGCCCTAGTGACAGAGCTGTTCCCCTTTGGCCGCCGTAATCTTTCCGATGAATTCACAGTTTTGCTTGATCACGCCAAGGGCAAGTCACGCATTTGGGCTTCAATCCGCGATGTATTGGAGCCCAAAAAAAAGCCAAAGCGGATTGCTGAAACCGTTGATCGACTGAACCGCTGGTTCGATGGCGTGTTGGTTCACGGCGACCCGTCGGTGATTGGGCTAGCGGCTTCATGGCCGGGCGTATCAGATGTTCAGCAGAAAATTCACTACACTGGCTATGTCGCCGCTCCAAATCCCAAGCCAATGCCATCTGCCGAAGGAGAAATATTAGTGGCGGTCGGCGGTGGTGTGATTGGGCGCAAGATGTTGGAAACGGCCGTGGAAGCTTCGAACGGTAGTGACCGGGTTTGGCGGTTACGCACTGGCGGGGCAGATGCTGCACAACAGGCTGAACGATTGCAAAAGATGGTGGCTAGCCCGCTGGTTATTGTGGAGCCTGCGGCGTTTGATTACCGCGCTCGGCTAGCGAGCGCTGCATGCTCCGTCAGTCTGTTTGGGTACAACACTGCCACCGACCTTATTGCCGCAGGAACACCTGCCGTGATCGTTCCAATGGATGAAGGTGGGGAACAAGAACAAATCATTCGCGCCGAAGCTTTCTCAGGATTGCCGGGGTTCACTATGTTACGCGATCCTGATGCGGCAACTCTGCGAAACGCTGTTGATACGGCGATTGATGGGCCGAGACCTTCGCCCAATTTAGGTATGGATGGGGCCGTGCAGGCGGCCGATCTAATCATCCATGCTGGCGGGCTCTAACGCACGGGCCGCCACTAACGCGCTGCTAATTACTTGACAGTTTACCACTGTGGTCAGAGGGTCCCGGCATGTCTGATGCATTTGGGATCGCCGATGTTTTTGATGGCGGCCTAATGGGCTTTGCCTTGATCGCCAGCGCGGTTTTCTTTGGTGCAATCATCCAACGTTTAACCGGTCAAGCTTTTGGTATGATCGCTGCCCCGGTGGTGGCCCTGCTTTCCCCCGAGTTGTTACCTGCGGTGTTGCTTTTACTCGGCGTATTGCTCGGTGCGGGCGCTGCCAGTCTCGACGCATCTGCGGTCAATTGGCAAGAGGCACGGTATGGCTGCGCCGGGCGGGCATTGGGCGCAATTGTTGGGGCGGTATTGGCCGCTAAACTAACTGACCCGCGTAGCTTCTCGGTCATCGTAGGCGTGATAGTCTTAACCGCAGTGGCTCTTTCCGCCAGTGGCCTGCGCGCACCAATCAATCGACTAACCTTGCCACTGGCCGGGCTGGCAGCGGGAATGATGGGAACGATCACAGCCATCGGCGCGCCGCCCATGGCGTTGTTGTATGGCGGAGAGGAAGCGCGCCGATCCCGGGCAATGCAAAATCTGTTCTTTGGCTGGGGCATGGTCTGGTCAATTGGTGCCCTGGCTGTTGCTGGGTTGGTGCGCATCGAACACTTGATCGCCGCAGCAATGCTGGTGCCAATCGTTGGCGCGGCATTGCTCGCAGCGGCACCGGTCGCACGATTGATGGATGGGCGATCAGTGCGTCCGATGGCCCTGACCTTGGCCGCAGCCGCAGCGCTAACTTTGTTATGGCGGGCTTGGTCATGACTGTTCTGGGTGTGGCCAGTATCGAAGGTTTCGCCCTTTTGGGCGTAATCACGATTGTCGCCGCAATGGTGCAACGCCTGAGCGGTCAGGGGTTTGGTACGATAATGGCCGGTTTTGTAACGCTGGTGGCACCAACGATGGCCCCCGTCGCGATTCTGATATTGGGCTTGTCTGTCACCGCGGCAGGGGCAGGATTGGATTTTAAGGCAATCCGATGGCGAGAAATTGCGCCCGCAGCGGCTGGGCGCTTGCTAGGTACTATTCCGGCGGTTTGGGTTGTTAGTATTATCGCAGGTTCATCATTGCTGGGCCTATCAGTCGGTCTGGTGGTGTTGCTCGGCGTCGTACTAAGCCTGTTTGGGCTACGCGCACCCCGCAACGTTTGGACGATGCTTACAGCTGGTGGCTTGTCTGGCTTCTTTGCAACTCTAACTTCGGTTGGTGCAGCTCCGATGAGCCTCATTTATCAGGACGAAGAAGCGAAAGCGGCCCGTGGCACGCTGAATTTGTTCTTTCTACTCGGCCTGATTTTTTCACTGGTCGGGTTAGCGAGCAAGGGGTTGATCACCACCACACATGGCCTATTCGCTCTTTCTCTAGCACCTTTTGTTTTGGTTGGTGTGGTGCTGGCAGGGCGATTCGCCAAGCGGATGGAAGGCGCGCCATTACGCCCGCTCGCCTTGTTTTTAGCCTCATTCGCCGCCATTATTTTGATCAAAAATAGCGTGTTCTAAGCTGCTTTGCGACGCTCTGGTGCCAGTTTACCTATTCGTTAGGTCCAGTGAATTGATGCTTGCATTCAAACTGGCTCTTACACATTGTCGAAAATCGTGGAGTTTAGAATAGCAATTCCACTGATGGTGTGTGGGGGAGTCATATGCCATCAACCGAAAACAGGGAGACTACCAATGAAATTCCGTAAACTAGCTGGTGCACTTGCCGCCGCCGCAACACTTGGCGTTGCTGGCAATGCCGTCGCTGATGGTCATGAATTGACCGTCGCTTACTTCCTTGAATGGCCAACGCCAAACCAGTACGCGCAGCATAACAAACTGTACGAAGAAGCGCTGGGCATGAAAGTAAACTGGGTTTCTTTCGACGCCGGTACAGCAATGTCAGCCGCGATGGCTTCTGGTGACGTTCAGATCTCATTCTCACAAGGTGTAACACCATTCTTGGTTGCGACCGCTGCTGGTCAGGATCTTCAGGCAGTCGACATTGCTGTTGGCTACTCAGACAACGACAACTGCGTTGTTCGCTCTGATCTGGAAATCGACGCTTCAAATGCAAAAGAGCTTGAAGGCAAAGAAGTCGGCGTTCCACTCGGCACCGCTGCACACTCTGGCTTCCTTGCACAGATGAAGCACTTCGGCATCGACACTGGCACGATGAAAATTGTCGACATGGCACCAGTTGATTCAGCTGCTGCATTCGCATCAGGCAACCTAGACATGGTTTGCGGCTGGGGCGGTGCACTTCGCCGTATGCGTGAGCATGGCAACGTATTGCTGTCAGGCGCAGAAAAAGAAGCAGTTGTTGGCAAAGTATTCGACATCACCTCAGTTCCAACTGCATGGGCTCAGGAAAATGCCGAAACACTGACTAAATTCTTGGCTTTGACTGCTGAAATGAACAAAAAATACGCTGCTGACCGCGCACCAATGATGGACGCGATCGCAAAAGAAGCTGGCATGGACGTTGAAACAACCACTGCCATCCTCGACGTGTTTAGCTTTCCAACAGTCGACGCTCAGTTGAGCGAAGCTTGGATGGGTGGTTTCTTGGCTGACTATTTCGCCAGCAGCGCAGCCGCGCTGGAGGAAGCTGGTCAGATCAAAGCACTGGCTGATTACAATGCTGTAATCGACAGCAGCTACTTGGCAGCAGTTAAGTAAAATATGTTTCCGCCCCGGTAACGGGGTGGATTCTTCTTTGGGCGCGGCTGAGTGAATGCACAGGCGCGCCTTTTTTGTAAGCTCATTCCTGAACAGAAGGGCGGGTGCGCATGACTGGCCTAGTCATAAGTGACGTGTCGATGACCTTTGAGCTGCCAGATGGCGGTGCGGTCGAGGCGCTGAAGAATATCAACCTTGAAATCAAAGCGGGTGAGCTGCTGTCAGTACTGGGGCCATCAGGCTGTGGTAAGACAACGCTACTAAACATCCTCGCAGGTTTCCTTGCCCCGACAGAGGGTGAGATAACGCTAAACGACCACCTTGTGACTGGTCCTCACCCAGAGCGCGGTATGGTTTTCCAGAAGGGCGCTTTGTTTGAGTGGATGACCGTGTCCGAGAACATCGGCTTTGGCCCCAAAATGAAGGGTACGCCGCAATCTGAAATCGACAAGGTTGTTACAGAACTGCTCGGCATTGTTGGCCTTCAGGACTTCGCAAAAAAGATGATTTACGAATTATCTGGCGGTATGCAGCAACGTGTTGCACTGGCGCGCTGTCTTGCGAATGAACCTGATGTTGTTTTGATGGACGAACCATTGGGCGCGCTTGACGCGTTGACGCGCGAGAAAATGCAGTCGCTTGTTCTAAAACTGTGGAAAGAGACCGGGAAGACCATCATCCTGATCACCCACTCAGTCGAAGAGGCCCTGCTGCTGGGTGAACGTCTGTTGGTCATGGCTCCGCGCCCCGGCCGCGTTCACAAAGAATACCGTCTTCCGTTTGCTGAACTGGGCGTGGGCGCTGACCTGCGCGAAGTAAAGCAGCACGAAGATTTCGGACCCAAACGTGATGAGATTCTCAACATGATCTGGGACATGGAAGAAGAGATTATGGGCCGGAAGGAGGACTGATCATGCTTGCTGAAATCCTAGACCTGATAGTCACAACCTTGTGGATGGCTGTTGGTATTACCGCCATTTTCGCCCTCTATGTTGGCATTGCGCTGGCATGTTCTGCCGTAAATTCTTTCATCGGTCGCAGCCGTGATAAGGCACGCGGTTTTAACAGCCTGAAAACGGTGACATTTGGCGACGAAAGCGCTGTCACTGCTAACCGGGTCGCATCAGTTTTTGGTGTGATCGCACTGTTCTTTATCTGGGGTGTTGCCACAGATTCAAAACTGACGCCTTCGATCCTGCCAACTGCTTTCCACGGGCAAACCTCGTTTGAATATACGGCAGTCAATGCATCAGGGGACTCTTCAACTGCAACTGTTCACATGCAGGTGCACACCGAGGATGAGAAAGCGGTTAAGCCGGAAGTTGGTGCATCAAACGGATTTGCTGCTGATGATGCGGTAACTGTAAAAGTTCGCCGGAGTAAACTGCTGCGGGCCACCAAAAATGATGAGGGCGAAGGCCTTCGCGTCACCCATATCAACGGTACGCCGATTGCTGCCGATGAAACGGTTGAATTTGCAGATGGTTCTGTCCGGATGACCCAAAAGGGTAGCTTATCCATCAAACCTTACACCGGCATGACGATGGAGGCGCTGTATTTGCCTCCGCCAGAGCAGGTGTGGTCAAGGTTCCTTGACCTGAACGCGAATGGCTATCAGGGCGTTGGCCTTTGGGAAAACGTGTTCTGGTCACTGGCTCGCGTTGTCATCGGCTTCGCACTTGGCGCGTTGTTCGGAATCCCGCTCGGCTTTGCAATGGGTCTGAATGGCTGGCTTCGTGGTTGGTTCGATCCGATTGTTGAGTTCATGCGTCCGGTTCCGCCATTGGCACTGATCCCGCTGATCATCATTTGGTTTGGCATTTGGGAGCAGGGCAAAATCTCGCTGCTGTTCTTGGCCTCTCTGTGGATCATGACCATTGCAGCCCGCGCTGGTGTATCCGGTGTGAACATCTCAAAAGTTCACGCTGCTTACAGCCTCGGTGCTTCAAAAGCGCAGTTGCTGCGGAAGGTGATCTTGCCAAACTCCTTGCCTGAGATTTTCACAGGTGCTCGTGTGGCCATGGGTGTTTGCTGGGGTACGGTTGTTGCTGCTGAACTGGTTGCCGCCGAAAAAGGTGCCGGTAAGATGATTATTGCGGCCTCGAAATTCCAGTTAACGGACATCGTTATCGTCGGCATCATTATCATCGGCATCATCGGGTATGGCATCGACATCCTGATGCGCCGTGCTGAAAACAGCCTGATCCCGTGGAAGGGTAAAGGTTAAGGCCGAATCTGCGCAGCAGCGCTTGAAAACAACAAACGCGGGCGGCACCAATACCGCCCGCGTTTTTCGTTTATGATATGGTTTGTGCGATCTATGGGGCCAGATGTGATTGGATTGGGTCAGAATCAGTAAAATGAGGCCGTTTTCTCAAAAATGAAAATAGTATGTCTCAATTTTCATGTCCTGGCTCATCAGTTGAGACCTATCTGGCTCTATCATTTTGACGCCTAACATTGCAAAACCACAATGAATTTCCGTTCGGAAAACCGCCACATATATCGCCTGTCGAGGGAGACGCCCCAATGAAGATGACCACAGAAGAAGCCTTCGTCAAAGTCCTGCAAATGCACGGCATTGAGCACGCCTTTGGCATTATCGGTTCTGCCATGATGCCAATCTCTGACCTGTTCCCGCAGGCAGGAATCAAATTCTGGGACGCCGCGCATGAGTGCAACGCCGGCATGATGTCAGACGGCTACACCCGCGCCACCGGCAAAATGTCGATGATGGTTGCGCAGAACGGCCCAGGTATCACCAACTTTGTGACCCCTGTTAAAACTGCTTACTGGAACCACACACCGCTTTTGCTGGTGACGCCACAGGCTGCCAACAAAACAATCGGTCAGGGTGGCTTTCAGGAAGTTGAGCAGATGGCTCTGTTCGCTGACATGGTTGCCTATCAGGAAGAAGTACGCGACCCGACACGTATCGCCGAAACGCTGAACCGCGTCATCCTTCAGGCAAAACGCGCGTCTGCACCGGCCCAGATCAATATTCCACGTGATTTCTGGACACAAGTTGTCGACATCAAGATGCCAGCCATCGTCGAATTTGAGCGCCCATCAGGTGGCGAAGACGCTGTGGCTGCTGCTGCGAGCCTGCTTGAAAATGCAGAATTCCCAGTGATCCTGAACGGCGCTGGCGTTGTTATCGGCGGCGCAATCGGCGATTCAATGAAATTGGCAGAGCGTTTGGACGCACCAGTTTGCTGCGGCTACCAGCACAATGACGCGTTCCCCGGATCGCACCCATTGTTTGCCGGTCCTTTGGGCTACAACGGCTCAAAAGCAGGCATGGAGCTGATTTCGAAAGCTGACGTTGTTCTGGCACTCGGCACTCGTCTGAATCCATTCTCAACCCTGCCAGGCTACGGCATTGATTACTGGCCCAAAGACGCCAAAATCATTCAGGTTGACATCAACCCAGACCGTATCGGCCTGACCAAAGATGTGACCGTCGGTATCGTCGGCGACGCCAAGAAAGTCGCTAATGGTATTCTTGGCCGCCTCAGCCCGAAAGCGGGCGACAAAGGCCGCGCTGGTCGTAAGGCAACCATCACTCAGGTTAAATCAGCTTGGGCGCAGGAACTGACCTCAATGGATCACGAGGATGATGATCCGGGCACCACTTGGAACGAACGTGCACGTGGTCGCGAGCCACAGAAAATGTCACCTCGTATGGCATGGCGCGCGATCCAGTCTGCTTTGCCGAAAGAGGCGATCATTTCGTCCGACATCGGCAACAACTGCGCCATCGGCAACGCCTATCCTTCATTCGAAGAAGGCCGCAAATACCTGGCCCCCGGCCTGTTTGGCCCTTGCGGATACGGCTTCCCAGCCATCTGCGGTGCCAAAATCGGCAAGCCGGATGTGCCTGTTGTTGGTTTCGCAGGCGATGGCGCCTTCGGTATCTCAATGAATGAGATGGTATCCTGTGGCCGTGATGACTGGCCGCCAGTCACCATGATCATCTTCCGCAACTATCAGTGGGGCGCTGAAAAGCGGAACACCACACTGTGGTTCGATGATAACTTCGTTGGCACAGAACTTGATACCGGCGTTTCATATGCAGGCATCGCGCAGGCATGTGGCGTCGAAGGCGTTCAGGTTACGTCAATGGACGAACTAACTGACGCACTGTCAGCGGCCATCGACGATCAGATGAATAACGGCAAAACCACTTTCATCGAAATCCTGCTGAACCAGGAATTGGGTGAGCCGTTCCGCCGTGACGCGATGAAGAAACCAGTTGCAGTCGCTGGCATCGACGCAGCAGACATGCGCCCACAACGCGGCGCATAATATCCACTGAAATTAGGGGCGGCGTCCTTGAAACTCTGGGCGCCGCCTCTGCTATTGACTATAAAACCGCATAAATCACTGTAAAACTCGGGGCCCGGCCATGACGACCGCTTCATCATTTTTGTCACCCGCTTCCCCAACCTGCCCAGCAGATCTGATCGAACGTGCCCGCGCCAAAGGCCCGGCCCGCGTTGCCATCGCCGCTGCTGGCGCTCAGTTACCCATGATTGCCGCGAAAGAGGCCACCGAAGCTGGGGTTATGATCCCCATTTTTGTTGGTGACGCCGCTGCCATTCAGACAGAGGCCAACACGCTGAACTGGGACATTTCTGACTTCACACTGGTCGATGCTGCTGGTGAAGAAGGCGCAGGCCGCGCCGCTGCCGAAGTAACCGGACGTGGCGAAGCTGACGCCCTGATGAAGGGCCACCTTCACACTGACGTTTTCATGAAGGCCGCGCTGAACCGAGATGCGGGCCTTCGCACCGGCGAACGTCTGGTTCATATCTTCCACATTTCACCCCCTGATAACGGGCGCGCGTTGATGATCTCAGACGCCGCAGTGAATGTGGCACCAGATATGGAAACCCGCCGTTCAGCCCTGAAATCAGTTGCCCGTATGGGGCAGGCATTGGGCATCGAAACACCTCGTATCGCAGTTCTTTCCGCAACCGAAAGCGCCATTCCATCAGTTCCGTCCTCGATGGAAGCGGCAGAGCTAACAGCATGGGCGAAAGACAACGCACCAGAGGTTGCCGTAAGCGGCCCATTGGCATTGGACCTTATCCTCAGCCCCGAAGCTGTTGCGATCAAGGGCCTTGAAAATGACCCGGTTGCAGGCAAAGCCGACGCTGTAATCGTGCCGGATATTGTATCGGGCAACGCCCTGTTCAAATCACTGGTTTACATTGGCGGTGGTTGCGCTGGCGGTGTTGTGCTGGGTGCAAAAGCGCCCATCCTGCTGACCAGCCGCGCTGATCCACCCGCAGCCCGCCTTGCTTCCGCCTGTCTGGCCGCAATCATGCGCACCTAATCTGGTCTGGGAGAGCAAGATTGGATCAACTCGCATATTTGCTGGCAGTAACCGAAGAGCAGGCAATATTCCTGCTTTGCGCGGTTCTGTTTGCTGGTATCGTGCGGGGGTTCACAGGCTTCGCTCTATCCGCTTTGATCATGGCAACGGGTGCGCTGATATTGGCACCAGCAGAGTTGATCCCCGTTTGCCTGATGCTTGAAGGTGTCGCGACATTGATCATGGCCCGCGGGAATGTTGGCACCGCTGATATGCCAATGGTAAAATGGCTGACGATCGGCGTGGTTATCGGCAGTCCGCTGGGCGTCTGGCTCACCTCGGTCTTACCCGTTGATCAATCACGGTTGATCGCACTGGCTCTCATCCTTGTGCTTTCGGCGGGGCAATTGTTTGGCCTCCGGCTGCCATCACTAACCGGGCCCAGAACCATCAGCGTCGGCATTCTGTCTGGCGCGGCGACTGGGTTGGCCTCAGTCGGTGGCATGGTGGTCGCAAATTTCGCAATGTCGTTAAGGGCACCGGCACCGGTGATCCGCGCAACCTTGGTCATGTATCTCGCGTTTGGCATGGCTATTGGCCTGATCAGCCTGTTTGCCTTTGATCTACTTACTGAAACTGCCCTTTGGCGCGGCGCGATATTGACGCCGCCCGCAATAATCGGCGTATTGATTGGCGCACGCCTGTTCAGGCCCAGCGTACAGCATATCTATCGGCCGTTGTGCCTCAGCCTGCTAACCGGCCTTGCTGGTTTCGGCCTGATCCGCATGGCGTTTTGAGAACTTGGGAGAATAAGAAAATGAATGCGCAGCCCGCGATAGACTTGTCGCCCAAGGTCTCGGATGAAATCCGCAAGACCACTTGTTACATGTGCGCCTGCCGGTGCGGTATTAACGTGCACTTGCGCGAAGGTGCCGATGGCGTCAAAAAAGTCCGCTATATCGAAGGTAACCGTGATCATCCGGTAAACCGTGGTGTGCTGTGCGCCAAGGGCTCCGCTGGGATCATGCAGCACTATTCCCCCGCCCGCCTGCGCAAACCCCTAAAGCGCGTTGGCGAGCGTGGCGAAGGTAAATTTGAGGAAATCGAGTGGGAAGAGGCGCTGACCATCGCCACCGATTGGCTGGCACCGGTGCGCGAAGATGACCCCAAGAAACTGGCATTCTTCACTGGCCGCGACCAATCGCAATCTCTGACAAGCTGGTGGGCGCAGAACTACGGCACCCCGAACTATGCGGCTCACGGTGGGTTCTGTTCAGTCAACATGGCCGCGGCGGGTATCTATACGATGGGCGGCGCGTTTTGGGAGTTTGGTTCGCCCGATTGGGAACGGACCAAGATGTTCATGATTTTCGGCGTGGCCGAAGATCACGACAGCAACCCAATAAAAATCGGGCTTGGCCGCCTAAAAGCGCGAGGTGCAAAAGTCGTCGGCGTGAACCCAATCCGGTCAGGCTATAACGCCATTGCGGATGAATGGGTCGGCATTACGCCCGGCACAGACGGGTTGTTCATCCTCGCCATGATCCATGAGTTGATCAAAGCGGGTAAAGTCGATCTGGATTATTTGATCCGCTACACCAATGCTCCATTCCTGGTGAACCGTGATCCAGCGTCTGAGGAACATGGCCTGTTCATCCGCAACGAAGACGGCAAGACGCTGGTATGGGATCGCGTAACCAATGCCGCTGTGCCAAGCGACGATGTGAACGCCAAACCAGCGATGCAGGGCGAGTTTACCGGCCCGAATGGTGTGCCATGCACGCCGGTGTTTGAGTTGATGGCCCGCAAGTACGCTGACGAGCAATATGCGCCCGAGGCAGTCGAAGAACGCTGCGGTGTTACTGCTCCAACCATCAAACGCCTCGCCGCAGAACTGGCACACACAGCGTTTGAAGAAGAGATCACTGTCGATCAGCCGTGGACCGATTGGCTGGGCCGCAAGCACGACAAAATGATCGGTCGCCCGGTCAGCTTCCACGCTATGCGCGGTATCAGCGCTCACTCAAACGGCTTCCAAACCTGCCGCGCACTGCATTTGCTACAAATCCTGTTGGGCAGCGTCGAATGCCCCGGTGGGTTCCGCTTCAAACCGCCATATCCAAAACCGACCGAAGCGCACCCGCCACCGCATCATAACTCGGCCCCTGGCAAGGCGCTGGACGGCCCGCATTTGGGCTATGCGCGCGGGCCGGAACATCTGGCGATTGACGAAAACGGCACGCCCAAACGGATCGACAAGGCGTATACGTGGGAAAACCCGATGTCGGCCCATGGGCTGATGCATATGGTGATTTCCAACGCTTATGCGGGGGACCCGTATAAGATTGACGTGTTGTTCATGTATATGGCGAACATGTCGTGGAACTCCTCGATGAACACATCGGGTGTCATGGACATGCTGCGCGCCAAGGATGACAGCGGCGAATATGTAATCCCCAAGATTATCTATTCCGACGCTTATTCATCAGAAATGGTGGCCTTTGCTGACCTGATCCTGCCAGATACGACCTATCTGGAACGGCACGATTGCATCAGCCTGCTGGACCGCCCGATATGCGAGGCAGAGGCAGCAGCAGATAGCATCCGTTGGCCAGTGGTGGAGCCTGACCGCGATGTGCGTGGGTTCCAGTCAGTGCTGATCGACTTGGGCTCGCGTCTGGGTCTGCCGGGTCTGACCAATGACGATGGGTCAGCCAAGTACAAAGACTATGCCGACTATATCGTAAACCATCAACGCCGCCCGGGCGTTGGCCCGCTGGCTGGTTTCCGTGGTCCCGATGGCGATGGCAAAGGTCGCGGCGACCCGAACCCGGATCAGATTCAGGCCTACATCGACAATGGCGGTTTCTGGCTGGACCACATCCCGGATGAGGCGCTGTATTTCAAACCTTGGAATTCTGCCTACCAGAGATGGGCGGTTGAACGCGGTCTATTCGACAAAGAACAGCCCTATGTGTTCAACATTTATCTGGAACCGCTACGGAAATTCCAATTGGCGGCAGAAGGCGTGGGCGACAAACAACCGCCGGAACATCTGCGTGAGCGGATCAAGGAAACCTTTGATCCTTTGCCAATCTGGTATCAGCCGTTCGAAGAAGCGCAGGTTGATGAGGAAGAATACCCACTGCATGCCCTAACCCAACGCCCGATGGCGATGTACCATTCATGGGGCAGCCAGAATGCTTGGCTGCGCCAGATTCACGGCCACAACCCGCTTTATGTGTCTGGTGAGATTTGGGAGGAACATGAGTTCAAAGAGGGTGACTGGGCGTGGGTGACGTCTCCGCATGGTGAGATTAAAACACCCGTGGCGCGCATGGATGCGCTGAACGGCAAAACCGTTTGGACGTGGAATGCTATCGGTAAACGCAAGGGTGCCTGGGCGCTGAAACCTGAGGCGACAGAGGCCAGAAAAGGCTTTTTGCTGAACCATCTGATCAGCGAGTTGCTGCCACCAAAAGGTGATGGCATGCGCTGGGCCAACTCGGACCCTGTTACAGGACAGGCTGCTTGGTTCGACCTGCGCGTGAAAATTGAACGAGCGGAAGAAGGCCCCGGCCAGTCCCTGCCAACCTTTGACCAACAAGGCTCACCCGTCGGCGAAGCCCCGGATCATGTTTCTTATGGGGAGGAGTGGAAATGACGACTTTACCAAAATGCGGTGACGTCAAGCTTGGCCTCGTCATCGACCTCGACACCTGTGTTGGCTGCCATGCCTGCGTTGTGAACTGCAAACAGTGGAACACCGGTGGATATGGTGAACCGCTGAGCGATCAGAACGCCTATGGCGAAGATACCGTCGGTACCTTCCTGAACCGCATCCACACCTTTGAGGTCAAGGGTGATAGCGGCCCGGCGCAGGTCACCCATTTCCCCAAATCCTGCCTGCATTGCGAAGACGCGCCCTGCGTCACCGTTTGCCCAACTGGCGCCAGTTACAAGCGCGCAGAGGACGGCATTGTTTTGGTCAATGAAGATGCCTGCATCGGCTGCGGCCTGTGTGCATGGTCCTGCCCTTACGGTGCGCGTGAATTGGATGCGGCAGCAGGCGTGATGAAGAAATGCACCCTTTGTGTTGATCGGATTTACAACGAAAACATCCCCGAAATTGACCGTGTTCCAGCTTGCGTGCGCACCTGCCCATCCGGCGCACGGCATTTTGGCAATTTGGGCGACCCGAATTCGGACGTCAGCCAGTTGGTCGCCGAACGTGGCGGTATGGACCTGATGCCAGAGCAAGGCACAAAGCCCGTTAACAAATACCTGCCACCCCGGCCAAAGGCCGACCGCAGTGATGAACCATTTAGTTTGGCCGCATTGGCCGAGCCAGAGACCAAGGGTTTCCTCGGTTGGCTCGACAAAGCGCTGGAGGCGATCTGATGCATCCCGCAAATTCCGTAATTATCTTCACGACACTTAGCGGCCTTGGTTTCGGCCTGATGACCATGATTGGCTTGGGCTACGGCCCGACCGATTCCGTGGCAGGGCCTTTGGCGGGAATACTTGCGCTGGCGCTTGCCGGTGCTGGTCTTATCTCTTCAACCTTTCACCTTGGTAATCCACAACGTGCTTTGCTGGCCTTTTCGCAATGGCGGTCATCATGGCTCAGCCGCGAAGGTTGCGTTTCGGTCGTGTTGATGTGCGCCTTCTTCGCTCATGTTGTGCTGTGGTACTTGAATGGCGCACCGATTATCTGGCTCGGAGCGGTCTGTGCCGTGCTCGCGGTCGTCGCAATCTGCTGTACCGCAATGATCTATGCCCAGCTGAAGACCGTTCCTCGGTGGAACAGCGCTTGGACCCTGCCAATGTTCGTCGGCTATGGTCTCGGTGGCGGCGTTTTATTGTCCGCACTGACCCGGTCATTTTCCGGCGATCCGGTTGACCGTGGCTTTGCCATGGCTCTGATAGTTGCCAGCATGTTCATGTATTTTCACCGTCGGATGACAAGCATGGTCACGCTGAAAAGCTCTGGCTCATCACCGGAAACGGCAACTGGCTTGGGCAAGTTTGGCAAAGTACGTTTGCTAGAAAGTCCACATTCGCAGCCAAACTACCTGATGAAGGAAATGGTGTTTCGTGTTGGCCGCAAACACGCGGAAAAACTGGCAGTTATCACGGTAATTGCGGGGGTGTTTGCGCCGCTGTTCCTGACAGTCGCCGCCATAATCACGGCCCTACCAGCCGCGCCACTGCTGCTGTTGGCAACTGTTTTGCACCTTGGCGGTGCAATGTCATCTCGTTGGCTGTTCTTTGCAGAGGCTGAACATGTCGTTGGCCTCTACTACGGGCAGCGCTAATTTGATTGCGCCTGTTATTTGCTTTGACTTATGGCGGGCGCAATAAAATCAGTCACGATTTTCAACGGCATTTCCCAATCTTTCAGCCAGTTGTAATTCCCTGCGAAAACACCAACCACAACCTTATCCTGGCGGTTCATCGACAGCCTTTGGCCTCCGTTGCCAAACCCGGCTGCCCAATTAGATGAACCGCCCTCTGGTGCCACCCACCAGAAATAGCCATATCCAAGCGCCCCGCCAGGTTGCGCTTGTGGGGTCAGCATTTCGTCGATCCAATCTGCTGACACAATCTGTTGTTCACCCCAACGGCCATCAGCAACGATTAATTCACCCAGTTTAACCATATCCACCAGTGTCAATCGCAGACCAGAAGCCGCCGAAGGTGCTTTGTCTGCACCACCAACCCAGTCAAATTTGGTAATGCCAAGCGGTGTGAAAAGGCGCTGCTCAGCATATTCATTTATGGGTATGCCAGCGCCCTTTTCGATTAACTTTCCAACCAGCGCTGCAGCACCACCGCTGTACACCCATTTTTCACCCGGCTGAGATATAACAGGCTGTGACAAAATATAACGATAGCGATCAGGTGCCATCTCCATCGCAATCTCACTATTTCGGGGATCGGTGTATGGTATTGTCTCGTCCCATTCCAAGCCGAGAGTCATGGTTAATGCATGTTTGATCCTGATGTCAGTAGCACCCTGCTGAATGGACAGATCAGAATATTCAGGAAACTGGGCAAACAACGAAGCATCGACCGGTTGGACGATACCCTCATCAAGGGCGATACCGTAAAGCAGGCCAACTACATTTTTACTAATTGACCTGAGATCATGTAACCGATCAGGGCCGTGGGCACGCGCGCCGGTTGGCGCACCCCAAATCTGATCGTGACCAGCGAAATACGCCTCCGCAATAACCTGCCCATCTTGCTTGGCATAAACGCCGTGCAAACCTTTCAGGTCACCCGCCAAGAATGCAGCCTTTATTTGCTGTGTGGCAGGTGTTTCACTGGCGGCATATCCACCGATCGCAGTAAACCAGAATAGTAACGCTACAAGTAATCTCACAAGCGGGCCCGTACATACGCAATATTGAAATCTGTTGTGGCAGGGAATTCAGGCTAAATATAGGTCGGTGTAAGTTGCTATTCCGCACTGCTGGCCGGTGTTTGGCAAAATGCATCCACGGTATGCGAGTGGTTACTTCAATGGTTTGCCAATTCGCTAATGGGAATTGCTGATCGAGCGGTTACAGGGCCACATATCGCGGCCCTGCAAAAAAACAGATTAGCCTGCGATCAGGCCCATGCTTTCAAGTTTCAGCATGACATCATGTGCGCAATCGTCTGGCGACACATGAACAGTTTCAACCCGCAGCTCAGGATTCTCCGGCGCTTCGTATGGGTCAGAAATGCCGGTAAATTCTTTGATCTTACCTTCGCGGGCCAGTTTATACAGGCCTTTGCGGTCCCGCCGCTCACATTCCTCAACATCCGTTGCGACATGAACCTCGATAAAGGCACCGAACTGTTCAATCATCTCACGCACAGCGCGGCGGGTCGCTGTGTAAGGCGCAATCGGCGCACAAATGGCGATGCCAGCGTTCTTGGTGATTTCCGAGGCGACATAGCCGATGCGACGAATGTTGATGTCGCGATGCTCTTTGGAAAAGCCCAGCTCGGATGACAGATGTTTACGTACAACATCGCCATCCAGCAAAGTAACCGGACGACCACCCAACTCCATCAATTTTACCATCAATGCATTGGCGATAGTTGATTTGCCAGAGCCTGACAGGCCGGTGAAAAACACGGTGAAACCCTGTTTTGCCCGTGGTGGCTTGGTTTTGCGCAATTCAGCCACAACTGGCGGGAACGAGAACCACTCAGGAATCTCCAACCCTTCCTGCAAACGACGGCGAAGCTCAGTGCCAGAAATATTCAGGACAGTTGAGCCGTCCACAACCTCGTCAGCAGGCTGATATTCAGCGCGTTCCTGCACATAAACCATATGCTTGAATGGGACCATCTGAATGCCAATCTCATCGGCATATTCAGTCACCATGTCTTGAGCGTCATAAGGACCGTAGAAATCCTCACCGGCAGAGTTTTTGCCTGGTCCGGCGTGATCTCGGCCAACGATAAAGTGGGTGCAACCGTGGTTGCGGCGGATAAGGGCGTGCCACAGCGCCTCCCGCGGGCCACCCATGCGCATTGCCAAATTCAGCAACGACATGTGAGTGGTTGAGCCTGGGTACTGGTCCAACACGGCTTCATAACAGCGAACGCGGGTGAAATGATCAATGTCGCCCGGCTTGGTCATGCCGACAACCGGATGGATCAACAGGTTTGCCTGTGCTTCTCGTGCTGCACGGAAGGTCAGTTCCTGATGCGCACGATGCAACGGGTTACGGGTTTGGAAGGCAACGACACGGCGCCAGCCCATCTTGCGGAAGAACGCGCGCAATTCATTCGGGCTGTCACGGCGAGCGCGGAAATCATAATGGATCGGCTGCTGCAAACCAGTGATTGGCCCGCCAAGATAAACTTCGCCGGCGGTGTGATGCAGATAGTTGACAGCAGGGTGGGCCAAATCGTCAGCGCCATAGACTTTTTCTGCCTCTACCGCTTTGTTTGGTGTCCATTTGTCAGTCACTGACATGATCGCCAGAATGACGCCTTCCTGATCACGCAGCGCAATGTCCTGCTCAGGTGATACAGTTGCTGCGAATTCTTCGGGAACATCCAGTGTTATTGGCATTGGCCAAAGAGTACCGTCGGTCAGGCGCATCTTACCGACAACTGAGTCATAGTCAGCCTCGCCAAGGAACCCGTTTAGCGGGTTGAACCCGCCATTCATCAATAACTCCAAATCGCAAATCTGGCGTGGGGTAAGATCCCAGCTGACCAATTCGCCAGCTTCGATTTTCAATTTCGCAGCACTTTCGGCTGACACGTAAAGTTCAGGGATCGGAGCGGTGTTCGATGACATGAGTATATTCCTGAGATGCGGATGCCCACATATTGGGCCGGAGAGTGCGCGGGTTAATGCGCCTAAGATTGTGAATATTCAATGACCAAGGGCCGACAGATTGTGACATAGCGCGCATTTGCCCCGTGCATAGTGGCATTTTCCCCCGTTTTGGGTCGGAAACTGGCGATTTCGCGTCAGAACTCGCTTTTAGGGCCATTCAGCCAAAGGTTGCGAAGATTAGTCATACACCGGATTTCACCTTGTTTTGGCTCAGGCAATTTGGTGCGCTCACTGGTCAAACTTGTTCTCTTAAGCCGCATTGCGGGATCATGCTGTATCGGCGAAAAGCCATCGCAGGACAGAAGACAGCAGATGAGGGCGCGACATGACCGATATCAACGATCTGGCAGCGCGAGTGAAATCAGGCGAACGCCGGGCTTTGGCGCGGGCGATAACACTGGTTGAATCGACACGTGCAGACCATCGGGCACAGGCGCAAGCGCTCATCGGCGCGCTTTACAAAGATACGGGCCATGCCATTCGTCTGGGCCTGTCCGGCACTCCCGGCGTTGGTAAATCAACCTTTACCGAAGGTTTCGGAATGATGTTGGTTGAGCAGGGCCTGAAAGTCGCCGTTCTGGCGGTCGACCCTTCATCTGCCCGCACCGGTGGGTCCATTCTGGGGGACAAAACCCGGATGGACCGGCTATCACGGCACCGGTCAGCCTTTATCCGCCCCTCACCCAGCCAAGCAGCACTAGGCGGTGTTGCCCGCCGTACCAGAGAAGCCATCATTCTGTGTGAGGCTGCCGGTTACGATGTTGTAATGGTTGAAACCGTTGGCGTTGGTCAGTCCGAAACAATGGTCGCAGACATGACCGACCTGTTTTTGCTGCTTCTGGCCCCGGCCGGGGGGGATGAATTGCAGGGTGTTAAACGTGGCATCATGGAAATCGCTGACCTGATCGTCGTCAACAAGGCCGACGGAGATTTGAAAAATACTGCAATTCGTACCGCTGCAGACTACGCTGGGGCCCTTCGCCTGATGCGTGGTCGTCCGCAGGACCCGGAAGGATATCCAAATGCCATGACGGTCTCGGCCTTGGCTGAAACTGGCTTGTCAGATGTTTGGGACAGCCTGAAAACCTTGGATGATTGGCGCCGTGCCGAAGGATGGCGTGACAGCAACCGCCGTGCACAAGCAGCACGCTGGCTGCGTTTTGAATTGGAGGAGGGGCTAAAGCGCGCCTTCTCAGAACACCCAGCAGTCGCCGCCGCAACCCCCGGTTTGGAAAAGGCTGTCGCCGACGGCGACTTATCGCCGGAATCTGCTGCAGAAAAGCTGTTAACAGCCTTTCGTGCATAAATCGTCACACATGACTGGGCCGCGTTAACAATTGCCCTAAATAATGGCGTGGACGTATTAGTCCCTGCGGTGGACCGTCTCCTTTCTATACTCCTCTCCTCCCCTGATGAAGGAGCGAAGGTCCGCCGCACATTTCCACCAAACAAAATTCGTTAGGAATACACTCTTTTCAGAAAGGTCGTTCCACCATAGCGTCTGCTAAGGCACATTTTTTGATTTGGGGATGGATATGCAAGTTCGACCGCTATCTGGCGCACTTGGCGCTGAAATTACCGACATCAATCTTAAAACGATGGATGAAGCGGGCTTTGCCGCCCTTCGCCAAGTGTTTTTGGACCGCTCAGTGATTGTCGTGCGTGATCAGGATCTAAGCGGGGATGACCATATTGCCTTTGCCAAACGGTGGGGCAAGATCAACATCAACCGGTTTTTCAAACCAACCGATACCCACCCCGAAATTGCCACGGTTTTGAAAGAAGCGGATCAAAGGCACAATATAGGTGGCGCGTGGCATACAGATCATTCTTATGATCAGGAACCGGCAATGGGTTCTATTCTTTACGCTATAGAAACGCCAATCGCCGGCGGGGACACGTTATTCTGCTCCATGAATGCAGCGTATGAGGGCCTCAGCCCCGGCATGCAGACAATGTTGCGGGGCCTAAAGGCCCGCCATTCGAGTCGTCACGCATTTGGCGCAACCCAAGCCGGCAATGAATCACACAAAGATGGCCGGTTGGGTAACGAAGCCGCGGCAAAGCAAGACGCGCTACATCCAGTTGTAATTGCTCACCCCGAAACCGGGCGGCCTGCACTCTACACAAACTCAGATTTCACCCTAGGGTTCGAAGGGTGGACCGACGAGGAAAGCAAACCCCTGTTGGATCAGATAGAGGCGCATTCAACCACACCAGAATATACCTGCCGCGTTGCATGGGAACCGGGTACTTTGACGATGTGGGACAATCGCGCAGTGATGCATAAAGCGATCAATGATTATCATGGTCACAGGCGGCTGATGCACCGGATTACGATCGAAGGATGCGCGCTGTCAGCGTATGGCTAGGAACTTTAGTGAGGTGTTGATGCAACGCGCTAAACCATTTCGTCTGTCTGACTTGCCGTGCGCATTGCCACCAAATTGGAAATCACCAGCGCGCCAATCACCACCACACCACCAACTATGGCCCAAGGGCCGGGATCTTCTCCAATAACGATCCAGACCAAGATAGGTGCCAGCACCGACTCCAGCAGGATCAGCAGCGATACTTCGGCCGAGCTAATCAGCCGTGGACCAAGCGTTAGCAGGCAGGTTGCAGCACAGATAAATGCCCCATGCGCGGTAAACAGCGGCCAATGCACCTGAAAATCGGGCAGGGGGTTGATGAAAAACGCCATGACGATTGCCGCGCCCATATAGGCAATTGGAATAGCAGGGATCATCGAAACTTCTTTAACCTTACGCACTGCCGTTAGCGCAGCGGCAAAGGCGGCGGCAACATAAAGCGCAATCAAATCGCCCTTCCACGATGCTATGTCAGTCTCAGTCGAACCAATAGTGATTATCCCCAGCCCACCAATAACAAACAGCATGGTAATGACCATGCGGCGACTGATCGGTTCAGCCAGAAATATCCGACTGAACACTGCCGCGAAAATAGGCGTCGTGGCAAAGATAAACACGACATTTGCAACACTGGTGTTGGAAATCGCCAAGGTAAAACCGGGCGTCGTTGAGCCAATCAGCACAACATAAAACAATCCAACCCGCCCGGTACCCAAAACAGCCCGAAACCCAGCAGGCCCCTGAAAAACCAAAACCGCAACAAAAATGATCAGGCCCGACACCAACCCACGCCAAAAGGCAGTGACCATAGGGTCAGCGGGGATAATGCGGACAAACAGAGAGTCAGGCACAACCAGCAAAACGCCAAGCGTTGTGATTAGGATGCCTTTGAGGTGATCATTCATAAGGCGATGTTGTTGGCGGGTTAGAAGGAAATGTAAAGCTGAGAAATGGCTTTATGTCCAACTGGCCACCTACCCCGGCCCAAACCGTAATGGCTCACTATTCGCCACAAACCCCTCATGTCGCGGCAGTTCATCAGCGATGTCAAAGCCGGGGATACGTTCGTTGTAGAATGAATGCCCGGTGGGCGGCAGCGCTGCCGGGTCGTCAAAGGCGCTGATGTGGATGGCGCACATTGGTCCCTCATCGCCAAACACAGTCTCCCAAGTTAGCGACGCACCGCAATCGCTGCAAAATGCCCGCTCAACACCGGGGGCAGAGGCGTAGGGTTTGCGTGGCTCGCCGCTGAAATGCACCTGATCGGCCCTCAATACAGCCAATGTTGCGGCTGAGGCGCCGGTATGGCTACGGCAGCTTTGGCAATGACAGTGCAGAACACGGCTGGGCTGACCGGTGATTTCAAACCGGATTGCGCCGCACATGCATCCGCCGGTTAGGGGGTTGTCCGTTTGTGTCATGGGCCATTCTCCGTCGCTATTGGCTCACCTTATCCACTGGGCAACAGGCAAATCTGTCCAAACCCGGCATTTCAACAATTGAATTTGCCACACAATTGATCGGCACTGTTCTGGACATGCCACCCGTTACATGCGCCTTTGGCCCCATGAACAAATCCGGTTCCATCATACTGCTGTGCTTCGCAGTCATTCTCGGCATGTCGCCGTGGTTTGCGACAGCGGCAGCACTGCCCGACATGGCTCGAGAGGCGGTAATCCCGGCCTTTCGCCAAGCTCTCCTGTCAAGCGCCGTGCAGGCGGGTTTTGTGGTGGGCGCGGTCGCATCTGCATTTCTGGGCATCGCAGACCGGTTTGACCCGCGCCGTGTGATGGCGGCCACTGCAATGATGAACGCCGTGGCCTCGGCGGCACTTCTCTGGGCCCCCCTTGGTGGAGACACTGCCATCGCACTCAGGTTTCTTGCAGGCGCAGGGTTCGCCGGTGTCTATCCGGTGGGGATGAAAATCGTCGTTGGCTGGGGCGTCAAAGACCGGGCACTGTTGGTTGGTATCCTGATCGGTGCACTGACGTTTGGCTCCGGCGCACCACACTTGGCGGCCTTTTTGGGTGGCGCAGATTGGCGCGTGGTGATCGTCGCCGTTGCAGCCGCCAGTGCCATCGCCTCGATCTTGACGCTATTCGTCAGGCTTGGGCCACACCACGCTCAGGCCCCCGCATTTTCACCTAGCGTTATCCGCCTGATGTGGACTGACCGCCGTATTCGTGCCGCTACCGGCGGGTACCTGGGCCACATGTGGGAGCTTTACGTGATGTGGGGTTGGATCGCTGCCGCGACGGCAACCGGCTATGCCCTGACAATGGGGGCAGAGGCGGCGGTGTCCCTGTCAGCCCTAACCGCGTTCTGTGCCATCGCCGCCGGAGCAGTAACCTGCGCCCCTGCTGGCTGGGCAGCGGACCGATGGGGCAAGGCTCGTGTGGCGACAACCGCGCTTATCCTTTCAGGAACCTCCGCTCTGCTGATGGCCGTAACACTAGGGCTGCCCGGCGGTGGGCCAGTCTGGCTGATCTTTGCACTAGCATTGGTATGGGGCGCATTTGTCATCCCCGACAGCGGGCTATTCTCAGCCATGATCGCCGACGCTGCGCCAGCAGAGGCAGCAGGCAGCCTGATGACCATGCAAACCGCGCTGGGCTTTGCTTTAACAGCCGTGACCGTACAGGTTGCGCCTCTTTTGGCCGAAAACATCGGCTGGAATTGGACACTGGCACTATTGGCGCTGGGCCCAGCCGGGGGAATATGGGCGCTGAAATCTGCCAAGCAATAAAGCTGCAGAAACGCTTTATCGGTATCGTATTTGCTTCACGGGCTTGCTGCAGCGTGTCTATCACTAGCCTCATCCCCCAACCTTGTGAACAATTTCAGGGCCTTGTGAACAAAGGCACGCCTAAATCGAATTCGCCGTATGAATCTCTACCCAAGCGGAGTTTATCCGCTAAGGTGGTACTAATTGAATGCACAGACGTGGCACGACCACGCACGCCAACAGCAGAGGGGGCTACCAATGACCAAAGCAAGTGATCTGTTTATCGAATGTCTTGAGGAAGAAGGATGCGAATATGTGTTCGGCATTCCGGGCGAGGAAAACCTCGACTTTCTCGACAGTCTTTCCCGTTCCAAAAAAGTTCGTCTGGTTCTGACCCGGCATGAGCAGGGCGCAGGCTTCATGGCCTCTGTCTATGGCCGTCTGACCGGCAAGACCGGTGTTTGCGTTTCAACGCTTGGACCTGGTGCGACCAACTTTACCACTGCTGCTGCTTATGCGCAGCTTGGCGGCATGCCGATGATGATGATCACCGGTCAGAAGCCAGTGAAGAAGTCAAAGCAAGGCCGGTTCCAGATTCTCGACGTTGTTGAGATGATGAAACCAATTACCAAATACGCAACCACACTAGTTGCCGGTGATAATATCCCAAGCCGTATCCGCGAAGCCTATCGCATTGCTGAGGAAGAAAAGCCCGGCGCGGTGCATATTGAGCTGCCAGAGGATATTGCCGACGAAGATACGGATGAGCGGCCAATTCCAAAGTCAGGCGTGCGCCGCCCGACACCGGAAGCGAAATCAATCACCCGCGCTGTTGAAAAACTGCATGACGCCAAATCGCCCGTTTTGGTGATCGGCGCAGGCGGCAACCGCAAGATGACATCGAAAATGCTGACGAAGTTCATCGAGAAAACCGGCATTCCGTTTGTTACAACCCAGCTTGGTAAAGGTGTGGTGGACGAACGCCACCCGCTGTTCCTCGGCTGTGCAGCGCTATCGGCTGGCGACTATGTTCACCGCGCCATCGAAGCGGCAGACCTGATCGTAAATGTCGGCCATGACGTGATCGAAAAACCACCGTTCTTTATGCGCCCCGGCGGTGCTGAAGTGATCCACATCTCATGCAACACGGCTGAGGTTGACCCGGTTTATTTCCCACAGTTGGAAGTGATCGGCGACATCGGCAACGCCATCTGGGAAATGAAGAACGCCATCAAGAAAGGCTCTGAGGCTGGTTGGGATTTCTCTCGGATGATGGAGATTAAGGCCCATCACGACAGCCAGATCCTCGAAGGCACTGACGACACCCGCTTCCCGATCTATCCGCAGCATGCTGTAAAAGTGATCCGCGATGCGATGCCTGACGATGGCATGATCTGCCTCGACAACGGTGTCTATAAAATCTGGTTCGCGCGGAACTATCGCGCAGCAGAGCCTAACACGGTGCTGCTTGACAATGCGCTGGCGACAATGGGCGCAGGTCTGCCATCTGCAATGGCCGCGCGTCTGGTCTTCCCGGATCGTAAAGTCATGGCGATCTGTGGCGATGGCGGGTTCATGATGAACTCTCAGGAACTTGAAACAGCTGTTCGTGAGGAAATGGACATCGTGGTTCTGATCCTGAACGACAACTCATATGGTATGATCCGCTGGAAACAGGCCAATATGGGCTTCAAGGATTGGGGCCTTCAGTATGGCAACCCTGACTTTGTGAAATATGTCGAAAGCTATGGCGGCATTGGTCATCGGGTTGGTTCAGCTGCTGAATTGCCAGTCATTTTGGACAAGGCGTTGAACTCACCAGGCGTTCATCTGATTGACTGCCCCGTTGACTATGTGGACAATGATCAGATCTTGAATATCGACATCAAAAAGCGCTCAGCCGCTGTTTGATTGAGGTCTTCACGCGGGGCGGCTGTCGGCCGCCCCGCGTTTCCTATTCTGACGATACCAAAATGGACTGGGGGAACGGCCAATGTCCGGCTTACAAGAAAAATACCCATATTATCTGAACAACAAGGCCGTTTACGCGAACGAAGACCTTGAGGTTACAGACAAATATTCCGGCGAAGTCGCCACTCGTTGCGCGTTGGCCGATGCTGCCGCCATCGAAGAGGGCATCGCAGGTGCCGTGCGCGCGGCGGAACCGATGGCGAAAATGCCATCCTATGAAAAACAGGCCATTCTGGAACATTGCGTCAGCCGTTTTCGCGAACGTTTTGACGAACTCGCCATGGCGCTGTGCATCGAGGCGGGTAAACCGATCAATGATGCAGAGGGCGAGGTCACCCGCCTGATCGACACGTTCAAAATCGCCGCTGAAGAATCGACCCGCATGCATGGCGAATTGCAGGCGCTGGACATCAGCCCCCGCGCTAAGGGTTATCAGGGTATGTGGAAGCGTGTGCCAATCGGGCCTTGCTCGTTCATCTCGCCCTTCAACTTCCCGCTCAATCTGGCAGCGCATAAAATCGCTCCTGCTCTGGCGGTTGGCTGCCCATTCGTGATGAAGCCTGCATCCCGCACCCCGCTGGGCGCGATCATCATGGGTGAAATTCTGGCAGAAACTGATTTGCCAGAGGGCGCATTCTCCATCCTCGCCTGTTCACGCGATGGCGCTGATCTGTTCACCGTTGATGACCGGCTGAAATTGCTGTCCTTCACCGGCTCCCCCGGCGTTGGTTGGGACCTGAAAGCCCGCTGCGGCAAGAAAAAGGTCGTGCTTGAATTGGGCGGCAACGCCGCTGTGGTGGTCGACAAAGACACCCGCGATCTGGATGATGCAGTTAACCGCATCACATTCGGCGCCTTCTATCAGTCAGGCCAGTCCTGCATCGGCGTTCAGCGCATCATGATCCACGAGGATATTTATGATGTGATGAAAGAAAAGCTGGTGACCAAGGCGAAATCCCTGATCTCTGGCGATCCAAAAGAACGCTCAACCTTCATTGGTCCGATGATTTCCGAGAAAGAGGCGACCCGCCTCGACGGCTGGATTCAGGCGGCGCAGGCCGCAGGCGGCACGTTGTTGTGCGGTGGCACGCGCGAAGGCGCAATGTTGCAGGCAACATTGATGGAGGATGTGCCTCTGGACGCTGATCTGTGTGTTGAGGAAGCCTTTGGCCCGGCGGCTGTATTGCAGAAATTCAGCGACTGGGATCAGGCGATCAGCATGGTCAATGATTCCAAATTCGGCCTGCAGGCCGGTATCTTCACCCGCGACTTCTACAAAGTACAGCAGGCATGGGATGAGATGGACGTAGGCGGCGTGGTTGTCGGCGACGTGCCCAGCTATCGCGTGGACAACATGCCATATGGCGGCGTGAAGGATTCAGGAATGGGCCGCGAAGGCATCCTGTTCGCAATGGAAGACATGACCGAAATCCGCAACTTGGTCATCCGCACACCACCGGGCTGATTGACAGCCAATTGATGAATACAAAAGGGCAGCCCAAGTGGCTGCCCTTTTACGTCGAATTGACTGCGGAATTGACTGACACCGAACTTAAATTTCCATTGCCGCTTTCCGCCCCTCATAAATTGCCATAACCGCAGTTCGCGCGGCTACGCTGTCGCCGATGGTATGATGCGCCAGCCCGGCTTCGTTCAATCCCTCTGCAACCATCGTATCGGCGACTGGGGTTTCGGCGATGACCAGACTGTCAGCCTCCACCACCTCATCCGCCCCGCCACTAGGGCGCACGACCGCACTGTCGCCTCTCCATTCCAGCATTACAGTCTCGGCCATCATCATTACAGCCAACTCACGCAGGCGTTGGCGGGCATAAACATCGGCATTGGTGCGGGCCATTTCGAACATAACCGTCGGCCAAGGCGTTACGATGGTTACGTTATGGCCCTGTTCCGCCATCTGGATTGCCGTTCCCGTCCCCTTCCAGTTGCCGCTTTCGTCCAGCAGAACCACCTTATCACCCAGACGGGCGGCACGGCGCATGACATCTTCCGCCGACCAGACATTGCCGCGCCCGATCCCCGGCAGCTCATCGTGCATCGGCAGGGCGCGCTGGAACCCTGCCTCCGCCGCCTGCGCCCCCGTGGCGATAATCACCTCATCCGCGCCAAAGCAGGCGATATCATCTGGTTCATAGATGGTATTATATTCGACCCGCACCTGCAGACGGGTTAGCTGCCGTTCGAACCAATCCAGATAATCCAATATTTGCGCCCGACGGGGCTGCATCCCCGCCAGACGGAACTGCCCGCCTAACTGGCCCGATGCTTCGATCAGTGTCACCCGATGGCCACGTTCGGCCGCCACACGCGCAGCCTCCAACCCCGCGACACCGCCGCCGACCACCAGTACTGACTTGGGCTTTGCGGCTGGCGTGAAACGATCACCACCCCATTCAAACTCTCGCCCTGCCGATGGGTTGATCAGACATGATATCCAATAATCGCGCGACCGGCGGCCCCAACACATTTGATTGCACGAAAGACAAGGCCGAATGTCATCCGCCTCGCCTGTGGTCGCCTTGTTGGCCCAGAACGGGTCAGCGATTTGCCCGCGCACAATCGACACCATATCCGCCTGACCCGAGGCGATTACGCCCTCTGCGTTTTCAGGTGTGCGGATATGGCTTTCGGCCTGAACCTTCGCAAACTTTGTGACTTTGCGCAGTTCCTCAGCATGCGGTGGGCCCAGTTTGTCAGCGAAGAAAACCGACGGGATAATGGCCCCATGGCCAAAATAACTGCCGGTGCCACAGGTGACGTAGTCCATCAACTCTCGTTCATCATGCCATGCTACAATCTCTGACAAAGCCTCGATTGACAACGATACTTCGGCACTTGGATCCATCGATACTGCCAACCCAATAATGAAATCATCGCCTGCCATCTTACGAATGCGGCGCATGATTTCCGCAGAAAACCGTAACCGATTTTCCAGACTGCCACCCCATTTATCGTCGCGGCGGTTAGACCAAGGCAGCCAGAACTGGTCGATAATGGCGTGATAGGCTGCGAACAGTTCCACACCATCAAACCCAGCATCCTGTGCTCGTCGAGCGGCCTGAACAAAACTTTCGATAATTTCCTCAATCTCACGTTCCGTCATTGCATGAGAACCATCAGAATCATGAAACGATGGCAGGCCAGAGGGTGACCAATTCGGCTGATAAGAGTTATCGAAATCGCCGTGCTGACCAACATGATACAACTGATTGCAAATCACAGCGCCATGATCATGCACTGCGTCTGTGATCTTGCGAAAATGCGGGATGATCGCATCATCCTCAGCCAGAAAGTTACCGCGCGTCAGCACACCCGTGCGATGGGTTGGTACAGGTTCAACAACGATCATACCTGCGCCGCCGCGGGCGCGTTCTTCATAATACCCACGATGACGCTCACCAGGCAGGCCATCAACAGCCATATTGGCAGTGTGTGAGCCAAAAACGATACGGTTGCGAAGGGTTTTATGGCGCAGTTGCAAAGGTTGGGACAGGTGAGGGAATTGGCTGGTCATCGCAGGCTCATCGCTGGAAAATGGAGTACGGTGCCCGGCCATAAACGGCCGACATCGCAAACCCTGCACCAGCAAAGGCCGATTCCGCCACCACCTTTTCGCGCTTCTTTATCGAAATCTTATGCCGGAACAATCAAACTATGAGGCGAGTCTTAGATTTAACCCTCTGGCCGCGACCAGATGAAGATCGAAACGCAGCATAGTGCCAATGCTTGAACAGCCAGCACCCAAGCTGCAGCACCCAGTGACAAGGGAATGGCAAAGCTGAGGACGATGGAAACAGTGGCGTACCATTTTACCCGCCGCCGAATTGCACCATTACGCTGCCAATCCTGTATCGGCGGGCCAAATCGGGGATGGGTGATAAGCCATTGATGCACCCGCTCTGACGACCGCGCGAAACAGATTGCCGCCAACAAAAGGAACGGAACTGTTGGCAGCAGCGGCAGCACAGCACCAATGGCCCCAAGGCCAACACATATCCAACCAACAGCAAGCCAGAAATATTTCACCAGATCACCCGGTGCGCTCTTTGGCAGTGCGTGCCTCTGCAAGCCATCTTTGGTCTCCAAATACCTAACGGCGTTTGCCTACAAACGCGCCCAACCGCTCTAACGCGCCAGAATATCCCGCAACTCAACCATATTCGCCCGCGCTCGCAGCATGTTCTCTGCCATGACGCTCAGATGGTCGGGCATCAGAAAACCATCCTCGCGACCATTCGAAACAATCCAGGGGCTCAGCACTGCAGCCTCTGCCGTATGCGCCTCCATCCGGTCCCAAACATCGGTCAGATCGCGTTTCTCAATCACCTCAGCAAAATCGATCCGTGCTGCCTGTAACAGCCCATGATAGGCGTACATCCGCCCACGCGCATTGTTGAACAGGTTATCAGCCCGCATATCAAACCAGCCGTAGTCATTGCCCTCACCGTCGACAAAACTGTGGCTGGCGACATCATAGTTCCGGCCCTGAGAACGACGCGCGATTTGGTCAATAATTGACCCAAGGTCCTTGGTCACGCGGTCAAGGTATTGGCGCAGGTTATCCGCCCGAGCATCAAACAATGCATCACAAGCCGCCAAACGAGCGTTATAGGATTGGTACAGCCCCATGGCGTCGTTGTAGGCAGATGAGGCGCTGGTTGCGACCAATGGCAGGCGTGCATCAAACAAGTTGATGTTCCACGTTGCCATATCAACCTGCAATTTACCCCGCGCAGCTTCCAAATCCTTATCTGCTGCAGAGGTACCCCGCTCCCGGCCCAGCGTGTCTGTCAACTCCAGCCCAGTCCGCCGAACAGCATTATGGACGCCAATCTGAAAGCTAGCCTTATTGTCGAACCAAGGGGTTGAGGCCCAGTCAACGAGACCAAAAAAGCCAAACTTGTATTGCGGGCTGGCAGGGGTCCAATCGTTTTGCTTAACATTCAGGTTAAGCAATGCTGCTTGCATCGCTACTATCTGACTTGGTGCGCAGGTTTTGATCGACTGATCACCGCTTTCTGGCTCGGTTTCTTCACCGGAAGCAATGCCTTGAACCTGCGTCAGAACAGATTGCGGGTAATCCAGGGTTTCACCACGTACCCAGGAAAACCGCCAAATCATCGTGCCAAGATAGAAGATAACCAGCAAGACGATCAGCGGGCGCAGGAAATAGATAATGCGTCTGATCGTGCCGCGTCGCGCCAAATCATCTCCACGCCCCTTGCGCGACAAACGGTTAAGCCCAAACAGGGTGCGAATACGGTCCCAGAATTCCACTAACAGATCAAAAATGCGTGTCATTCTTATGCCCTTGCTGATTCCAACCCCTCCTATATGGGCGGCAGTGTCTCGCGGGGCAATGGTTGGGTTAGCTTAGGGCGCAGCTTTTGACGACAAAACCACGACCTTGGCCCAGAATGGTCAGTTTCAAATCAGAACGATTGATCCATGCATTTTCGGTAGTTTCAACCGGTCCAACGGCGACAAGCCCGGTTGGCGTTAACTCTGTTTTTACTCGTCCAAACCACGTTCCCTCTGGTCCTTCCACCACCATGACCGGCGGCTTAGGGAATGGTTCGCTGATGTTCAGCTCGGCTTTGAAAACGCGCCTGTCACCTGTACCTTCGACGCCGCATTTCACCACACGCGCCTGTTCTTGCGTCGCTGGGCGCAATCTGTAACGCAGCGCCTCATCAATAAAATACCGCCCGTCCTCTTCGGCACCTGCGGGAATATCCAGGTTCAAGTCCTGGCCGGCCGGAATACAAACCTCACGGCAAACGCCATAACTAAAATTCAGACGCACACGAATTGGCTTGGTCGGGTCCTTCGGTGTTAGCCGCAGAGGAACGACCATGCGATCCTTATAACCAATCGTCAAATCACCATAGGTGCGGAACACTTGGGGCAAATGCCAGCTTGTTGTCACATTGGACAAGTTTTCGGAACCCGACCAGTCAAATCGAGGCGGCACACCGCTATCGCCGGGAATGCGCCAATAGGTTTTCCAACCTTCAGCTAATTCCATCCGCAACCCAATGACGCGATCATCACCATCAGCGTACCCGGAATGAAGTGTCAGGGACGCATAATCAGTACGCTGAGAAAACAATGACTGAGCGGCAGCGCCAAAAGCAGGCAAAGCAAACAACAGGACAAGGCAGGCAATTATGCGACGCATGATGTGTTCTAATTCTCCGATTCGACCCCGATCTGGCGGGACAGTCGCAGGTTACAGGTGAATGCGATAACCGATTTGTCACATATTAGCGACATTGCCCTTGATCAGATCGTTGTGAAGACGCAGTTTTAAGGGATGGATAAAGATCAAGACTACGACGATGGCCTGATGGGCAAAATGCTGATTGCGATGCCTGGCATGGGTGACGAACGGTTCGACCGTACTGTTATTTATATGTGCGCGCATTCAGAGGATGGAGCACTGGGCCTAGTGATCAATCGCCGGGCAGAACAGGTCAGTCAGGAAGAACTGTTCAAACAATTGGACATAACCGCAGTGCCAGAGGTGAACCAACGGTCGATCCACTATGGCGGCCCTGTCGAAACCGGGCGCGGATTTGTGCTGCATACCGCCGATTTTCATCTGAGCGATTCAACGCTGGAAGTTGATGATAAATTGTCGATGACCGCGTCTGTCGAAATCCTACAGGCCATCGCCAAGGGCGAAGGGCCAAAGGACGCGATGATCGCCCTTGGCTATTCCGGCTGGGCAGGGGGGCAGTTAGAGGGCGAGCTTCAGCGCAATGGCTGGTTAACCTGTGATGGCGACCCAGACCTGATTTTTGGCGGCAATGACGAAGATAAATGGACCGCCGCGCTGAACAAGCTGGGGATTGATCCGTCAATGCTGTCGTCTCAGGGCGGCATGGCTTAACTTCCTAAAGGCAGTACGCTGTAACCCTAAACGGTGGCCTCGTCGTTTAACGCGGGACAACTAAGGTTCTGGCTGTGCCGTCGCGGCTGATATTCAGCTTTGACCGTTCAATGCTTTTCACCGTCCAGCCATCAAAAACATCGCCCTTGGCAACACGCACTACGGCACCATCAGGCATACGTAACAACGCACGACGTGATTTCACGCTGCCAAATACACCAAGCAAACTGATGTCATCCAAGGCAATCGCATCTCGAACGGTCGCCGCGCGGCCCAGTGCGGGCCCTGTTGAGCCAGAGGAACGGCGGGCAGAGGTAGGGCGATCTACTGTCTGGGGGCGCGGAACGATAGATGCAGGTCGTTTGTCCGGGGCTGGTGCTGCCAACACAGCAAATTCCGTTGGCGTCATATCCAGTTTTTCGGGCCTTTGGCGCGGGGCCGGTGCCGCCACTGGTGCCTGCTCCGTCGGCCCATTATCCGCTTCTTCCTGCGCATTTTCATCCGCAGGCTCAGCATCACTTGAAACCGTATCCTCGGTTTCCGCCACGCCTTGCTCGTCGATTGGCGTCGTGGAACTCAACGCATCCGGTGCTTGCGTGGCTGATGGCAGGGCAAGGGCGATCTCCTCAATCGAAGGGATCGTTGCCTCTTCTGTGTTGCCAGCACCATAGACTGTGGCGGGTGAATACCCGACCGACGGAAGGGCATTTCGGTCAGGCCGATCCGACGTTTCTGTTGTGTCCACAGCACCAGTGGTTATCGCCGGGTTATCCGGTTGAACGGGCGTTCCCTGAACCGCGCCTGAAATTGCAGCGCGGGCCAGGGCAATCGGTGCGGCAAAAGTCATCGGGGCATTTACGCGATTGCTTGATGGTGCCAAAGAAGGCTGATGCGGCTTAGTTACTGCAACGTCTTCGGTAGGCGGTTGGCTACGCTGTGGAGAGGGCGGCACAATGGGTGCCTCTTGCAGCGAATATGATTGCGGCGGCGGCGGGGCCGCTGATCCAGGGTGGCGAAACGACAGATGAACCGGTGATAACTGCGCAGGTGCACCACCCGGCTGCGAAGGTAAAACTGCAGGCGATAAGACAGGCGCATCTGTCAGTAGTGAAAATTTCAACTCCGCCGCGTCACCATCAGGTGAACCCGCATTTCCAGATCCCGCAGGTGCCGCATTCGCAGTATCGGCAGAACCTGTTCCGACGGAGGCAGCTTCAGGTGTTGTTTCCGCAACCGCTTCAACTGATGGCGTTTGCAAAACATCGGCCAATGGCACTGGCTCTGCAACTCGCCCCGGCGCTGTTGCAACCTTATCAAAAGCCACCATCGGCGGCTCGATTTCAGCCTCTCCACCAAATTGCCACACGGCGGCACCGAATACAGTCAAGGCGACAACCGCCGCCGCTGCGGCAAGCCATAGGGCTGCGCGTCGTTTACGGGCCGTAGGTCTGGCCAGTACTGGTGGAACAGCAAAGGCTGCATCAGCGTGGCGAGTGGTCACCAGTATCGGCTCAAACCCCCACAACGTGGCATAGGTTTGCGCTTCTTCCACGACATGCCGTTCTGCAATGCAGACAACACTGCCGCCGGTGGCCACGGGGGAAATATCGTAAACCAGCTCTTCTATTGGCAATCCGGCCTGACCAACAATCACATCCGACGGGTCGGTTTGCCCTTCAGGAACATAGGCGTTCACTACCTGTTGCGCAGGCAACCAAAGCTCAACCGTCAGATCGTTTTGATTAACCGCAGCTGCTTGATCGCGAAGTGACGCAATATCGCCTTCAAAATCAGGCGTATCCAGCGGCACAACCCCAAGCTCTGCCCAATCCTGATCAGGCAGGGCATGGCGCAATACGATGCAATCGGCGCAGAAATCCAGCGCCAAGGCGGCCCTCCGCCGATCATCGAATATCGCCTTAAGTCGTTTCACCCGGGCCTTCCCTGCCGTTAGCGCTTCGGTTGCACGTATAGGTTACATTGCCAAGTTTACATTTGGTCGCTTATGGATGCCAGCGCCAGAGCAAAAAAGGCCCCGCAGGTAATTGCGAGGCCTATTTTTTGTTTGCTCAAGAAAGTTGTCGGCAACGAATCCTATTTTTTCTTGGACTTCGCCGTTGCTTTGCTAAGCGCCTGATCCAAGTCAGCGATCAGATCGTCGGCATCCTCGATACCAATTGAAATACGCACGACCTCAGCGCCCGCACCAGCGGCAGAGCGTTGCTCGTCAGACAACTGGCGATGCGTCGTAGATGCTGAATGGATCATCAGCGACCTTGTATCGCCAAGGTTGGCAACATGGCTGAAAATCTCAACATTCTCGATTAGCTTGATACAGGCATCATATCCACCCTTCACACCAATGGTGAACAGCGCGCCTGCGCCCTTGGGCAGATATTTTTCTGCACGCCGCGCATATGGGCTTTCGTCCAGGCCAGCATAAGAAACGTACTCCACATCCTTATGCGCTTGCAGGAATTTGGCGATCTTCTTGGCATTCTTGACGTGCCGTTTCATCCGCAAGCTAAGCGTTTCGATGCCCAGCAAGGTCTGAAATGCATTCATTGGTGCCATGCTCATGCCCAAGTCACGCAAGCCAATGGCAATGCCGTGGAACGTATAGGCCAATGGCCCGAACGTCTCATGGAATTTCAAACCATGATACGCAGGTTCTGGCTGGATCATCGACGGGTGCTTGCCCGAGGCTGTCCAATCAAACTTGCCACTATCAACCACGATACCACCCATGGAGGTACCATTACCCGACAGGTATTTTGTCGTCGAATGCACAACGATATGCGCGCCATGTTCAAACGGACGACACAGATAGGGTGAAGCAGAGGTGTTATCGACAATCAGAGGCAGCTTTGCGCCATTGGCGATCTTCGCGATTTTTTCCAGATCGGTGATGTAACCACCGGGGTTGGCAAGGCTTTCACAGAAAATGGCGCGGGTGTTGCTGTCGATAGCGTTACGGATGGCCGAGGTATCCTCAAAATCCACCATCCGGCATTCCCAACCAAACCGTTTAAAGGTTTCGTTGAACTGAGTGACAGAACCGCCATACAGGCGATTTGACGAAACAAAGTTTGCACCCGGCTCCATCAACGGGAACAACGCCATGATCTGGGCTGCATGGCCAGATGAACAAGCAACCGCACCAACGCCACCTTCCAATGTCGCAACACGTTCCTGCAGCGCGGCAACGGTCGGGTTGGTTAGACGGGAATAGATATAGCCAAGCTCTTGCAGGTTAAACAAAGCTGCCGCATGATCGGCATCACGGAACACATAGGCCGTTGTCTGATAGATTGGGGTCTGGCGTGCGCCGGTTGCTGGATCCGGCGGTGTCCCTGCATGAATTTGCAGTGTGTCGAATCCAAGTTGTCTGTCGGCCATCGGGGCCCTCCTATCGTTAGTTTTCTTAAAGCGTAACTTAACGAAGTTTTGAGGAAATCACACCCGAATTAAACCCACCCATGCTCAATTCACCGACAAGACGCTGATATTCTATCTTTGGGCAGCGATTCATCACCACTCGTACGCCCTCAGCCTCGGCTCTGGCGGCGGCTTTTTCGTCAATGACGTCGATTTGCATCCAAATCGCCTTCAATCCCCGCTTCAGGCAGTACCGAAGCGCATCATCGACAACGGCTCCGGCTTCTTCTGACCGGCGAAAAATATCGACCATGTGAATCTCTGATTCGCGCTTGGCCAGTTTTCTGAGGGAGCCTCGGATTTTTGTGTCGAACAGCTTCTGCCCCTTGTAAACCGGGTTCACCGGCAGAACGCGATAGCCCTTTAGGTTCAGATAACGCCCAACAAAGAATGAGGGCCGCACCGGATTGGTGGAAACACCAACCATGGCGACGGTTTTCACGTCGTTCAGCACTTGCCGCAGATATGCATCAGAATAATCCATGGCCGCGATGTTGCATCAAGCAAGTGCA
>JBMYPG010000009.1:0-49270 GCA_049600095.1 Pikeienuella sp.
AGCCAGATTATTGGCGTGGCCAATCCAAAGGATGGCTCGCGAATGCTGGCGGCGCAACAACATTGTAAGAACCACCCTGAATCTGACGCAAAACCATCGGCTTGGCGATGTTGTTGCCAGCGTCAGAGAATTTGATGCCACCGTAGAATGTCATCAGGTCAGTTGCAGAAAGCGCATCACGAACAGCGTCTTTGTCGGTCGTGCCCGCACGCTCAAAAGCATCCTTAAACACCCAAACCGCAGCCGTAGCCTGTGCGGTCTGATAAGGAACTTTCTTTTCTGCATATTCAGGATAGGCCGCTTTGAATTCAGCATTGAAATTTCCTGCTGAGCCAAAGAAGTCATCCTCATAAGTCAGTGTCTCAGCCCACTGGGTTGAGCAGAGCAGGCCGTTTGCACCGTCGCCGAACTTGCCGGTAACGTCGGCAGCTTCACAATGGGTCATCGCGACCATTGGCACGGATACGCCCATTTCACCCAACTGACGAACAGCAGTTGCTGCACCTTTTGAGTGACCAGATACCACCAACAGATCGGGGCGAAGTGCCTTTACCTTGGTCAATGTCGCCGACATGTCAGAAAGATCGCGTGGCAGTTTGTCGTCGATGACGATTTTCATGTCATATTTGGCAGCATCATCCACAACACCAGCCCGCACATCCAGCGAGAATGGGTCGTTTTCAAAGGCCATTGCAATTTTCACGCTTGAAGGGTCTTTGCCTGCCCCCTTTGCAGATTCCGCGGCAAGGTTGATGGCAGATGCCAAATACTGCTCAGATGTTGAAAGTACTGCGAACAGGTATTTGTATCCTTTGTTGAAGAGTGAACGCGATGCGCCTTCCGCTTCAACCATTGGGATTTTGTATTTTTCTGTAACAGGTGCGATGGCTTTGGTCAGACCTGATGAGTATGGCCCGAGCATATATTGCACACCATCCTGCGCGATCAGCCGCTCGGCTAACTGCGCACCGCGTGCTGGTGTGCTTTCGTCATCATAGTAGATGACTTTTAACATATGCGGCACACCATCAATCATGACGCCGCCAGCAGCGTTGATCTTATCAATCGCGAAATCATAGCCTTTTTTGGCGTGCAGACCGTTGGTGGAATACTTGCCAGTCAACGAAATCGCCGACCCAAGTACCAGCTCTTTTGCGTGGCTGCCTGCCATTGCAGCCATTGGAATGGCCGTAGCAGCAGCGGCAAATGCCGCACCTTTTAGGAATTTTCCGAAATGGAACATATGCGTAAACCTCCCGTGTTTCATTTTAGGGGCGATATATGTCCGCCCTCCGGTTGAAGCCTAGGAAGGGTTTCCACGTTTGTCACTCGATTTCTTGGAGGGAAATTTTCGGGATTCTGCAATCATATGCAATATCATGTAATATTGTGTGCATGCCAATCTGGCCACTTTCAGCAAAGTTGGAAAACATTTTCCTTGGTGGAATGATCACCCAGCATATAGCTTTGAATGCATCGTGGGATGCGTTTTAAAATAAGGAACAACCATGTCCGCAATTCTTGACCAAGAGACTTTGCATATGTTTGAACGCGATGGCGTGACAGTCTTGCGTGGTGTTTTCGCTGATTGGGTTGAAACGCTGCGCGCAGGTATTGCTGCAAATATGGACGACCCAGACCCGAATGCCAGAATTTATCGCGGTGAAAACGGGGGCGGCCGATTCTTTGTCGACTACTGCAATTGGGCGCGCATTCCCGAATATAGGGACTTCATCTTTAACTCAGCCGCTGCCGAGGTTGGCGCGGAACTTATGGATAGCAAGTCAGTGCAATTGTTCCATGAACATGTATTGGTGAAGGAAGCTGCGACGGGTGTGCCGACACCATGGCATCAGGATATGCCTTATTATTGCGTGGACGGGCCAAAGACGTTGAGCCTGTGGATTCCGCTGGATGATGTGCCGCGCGAAACCACTCTGGAATTCATTGCAGGTTCGCATAAATGGGGGAAATCCTATCGCCCACAGCGGTTTGATGGCTCCGCATTGAATGAGAATGATGGGCTGGAGGATATTCCTGATATCAACGGAAGACGCGATGACTACAACATCGTAGGCTGGGGCGTGAAACCGGGCGATGCCATTGCTTTTGACTATCGCACAATTCACGGCGCGCCAGCGAACACCAGCAAAAGCACACAGCGCCGCGCATTCTCACTCCGCCTCGTAGGCGATGGCATCCGCTTTGCCCGCCGCGAAGGCATCGTGACTTCTCCACCCTTTGCGCAGGTCGCGTTACAGCACGGCGACGCATTGGAGGGCGCAGAGTTTCCTATGCTTCGCGACTAGGCTGATTAGCCTTACTTAGAACTTCTGATCCCTCGGGAAACCACGTGGGGCCATGCGGCCAGCGCTGGCGCGTTTGCCTTCCCAATCGGTAAGGTCCGTTACAGTGCGGGTCCGTCCGCCAGATTCTTTCCATTGCAGACCATCCGCGCGATTAAACGTGGTGGCATCGCTCATTTCGGCGCTTAGCCCCGGCAATCCACCTTTGACTGCTTTGTATTTTTGCAGCCGCACGCCCTTGCCCCGTGTCATTTCAGGTAACTCACCGATAGGGAACACCAGCACTTTGCGATTATCTCCAACGACACCAACCATGTCGCCCTCAACGCGGCGACATACCAATGCCCTAACAGGGGCTTTGACATTCAGCGATTGCTTGCCCGTTCGGGTCTGAGCAATCAGCTCATCCTCAACCGCGATAAACCCATCACCAGCCGAGGATGCCAACAACAGCTTGGCCCCTTTCTGGTGTAGGATCAGCGCGATCATGTCCTCATCATTGGGCAGATCGACGATCAACCGCACAGGCTCACCCATGCCACGCCCGCCGGGCAGTTTATGAACGTCCAGCGTATAGACCCGGCCATTTGTGGCGGCCATCAACAGCTTATCGGTCGTTTCAGCATGTAGGATGAACCGGCCTTCGTCGCCATCCTTGAACTTCAACTCAGAATCGAGGGCGATATGCCCCTTCATGGCCCTGATCCAACCATTGGCAGAGCAAACAACCGTCACCGGCTCGCGCTCAATCATTGCCTCAATACTGACTTCTTCGATATCCGGAGCATCCTCAATCACCGTGCGGCGCTCACCGCCCTCAGACTTGCGGCCAAATTTGGTGCGAACATCGCGGATTTCAGAGGCTACGCGACCCCACTGCAAACCAGTGTCAGCCATCAGCGCGTTAAGGTCAGTTTGTTCCAGCAGCAGCGCATCACGCTCTTTGCGCAGCTCCATTTCTTCCAGCTTACGCAGGCTGCGCAAACGCATATTCAGAATTGCTTCGGCCTGAGCGTCGGTCAGCTCAAACTCAGCCATCATCAGTTTTTTGGGTTCATCCTCATACCGGATGATCTCAATCACGCGGTCGAGGTTAAGGAAGGCGATGATATAGCCTTCCAGCACTTCCAACCGTTTGGCGATCTGATCCAGCCGGTGTTGTGACCTACGAACCAGCACATCGCGACGATGACCGAGAAAGGCCAACAGCACATCGCGCAAGCTGCACACCTGCGGGGTGCGCCCATCAATCAACACGTTCATATTCAGGCTGAACCGGATTTCCAGATCAGACTGTTTGAACAGGGTTTCCATCAACATGAATGGGTCGACCGAACGGCTGCGCGGTTCCAGCACCAGCCGAATGTCTTCGGCGCTTTCATCACGCACATCCGCCAGAATTGGAATTTTGCGCGCGTTGATCAGCTCGGCAATTTTCTCAATCAGTTTGGATTTTTGAACTTGATAGGGAATTTCTGTGACAATGATCTGCCATTGGCCACGGCCCAGATCCTCTGTCCCCCATTTGGCCCGCAGTCGGAAAGAACCCCGCCCGGTTTCATATGCTTTTAGAATCGCCTCGCGTGGTTCAACCAGCACGCCTCCGGTCGGAAAATCCGGGCCGGGAATCATGTCGGCCAGCGTATCGTGGCGCGCATTCGGCGTTTTGATCAGATGCAGCAAACCATCGCAAAGCTCATGCACGTTGTGCGGCGGAATAGACGTGGCCATGCCCACGGCAATCCCACTGGACCCATTTGCTAAAAGGTTTGGAAAGGCGGCAGGTAAGACCACCGGCTCCCGCTCTGACCCATCATAGTTATCGCGGAAATCAACAGCGTTTTCGCTGAGACCCTCCATCAACGCCTTGGCCGCTTGGGTCAGCCGCGCCTCAGTATACCGCTGGGCAGCGGCGTTATCGCCGTCAACATTGCCAAAGTTTCCCTGGCCATCGACCAGCGGATAACGGACCGAGAAATCTTGCGCCAAACGCACCAGCGCATCATAAATCGCCTGATCGCCATGGGGGTGATAGTTACCCATCACCTCACCAACGATTTTCGCGCATTTGCGGAACGCTGTGCCGGGGTCAAGCTTTAGCCCGCGCATGGCGTACAGAATGCGGCGGTGTACAGGTTTCAACCCGTCACGCGCATCCGGCAAAGCACGATTGGTAATCGTGCTCAGCGCATATTGCAGGTACCGATCACCCAAAGCGCGGCGCATCGGTTCAGACGTGATCACGTCCATCTCGTCATTGTCATTCAAATCGGCCATACAGTCGTATAGGCCGCTTGAATTGGCGGGTCCATATGGGGAAAGCGTGATCAGATGCGACTTGGCGAATTCGTCACAATTGGTTTTTGGGAAATTGTGAAATGACAGACGGAACAAAGGGCAAGCAACGCAGCATTCTCATAACCGGGTGCTCGTCAGGCATCGGTTATGATGCAGCACATACATTGGCCAAACGCGGCTGGCGGGTTTTCGCGACCTGTCGGGCAGAGGCTGACGCCGAACGCTTGCGCGGCGAAGGGCTGGAAAGCTGGGCGTTAGATTATGAGGATGAAGCCAGTGTTGATGCCGGCGCCGAAGAGGCGTTGCGCCGTTGTGACGGCAAACTGGATGCGCTTTACAACAACGGCGCTTGGGCTTTACCCGGCCCGACCGAGGATGTGCCGCGCGGCGGATTGCGTCACATTTTTGAGGCTAACCTGTTCGGACCCCATCAGCTCACCTGCAAGGTCTTGCCCGCAATGCGTGCAGCCGGGGCAGGGCGCATTGTCAATTGTTCCAGCGTTCTTGGCTTGGTGGCTAGTCCCTATCGCGGACCATACAATGCGACGAAATTCGCGATGGAGGGTCTCACTGATACGCTTCGCCGCGAGATTTACGACACACCAATCCATGTGATTCTGATCGAACCTGGGCCAGTAAAAACCGCAATACGCAACAATGCCCGGAAAGGTTTTGAAAGGTGGATGAACCGAGAGGGTTCTTCGCACCCACAGGAAATATGGGATCAGATTATCCGGCGGCTATACAAGGAAGGGAAAACGAAGGACCGATTTGAATTGCCACCCTCAGCGGTTACAGCAAAGCTGATCCACGCCTTAGAGGCCCCAAGGCCGAGCGAGCGCTATTTCGTGACGACCCCTACTTACCTCGGAAACATCATACGCCGTTTCCTGACAACGCGGCAGCAAGACAGGATTTTGAAGAAAGGGTAAGCGATGCGGATTGTTAAGCGGCCTGAGTTTAAAACCAGCAATTGGAAAAACGGTGGTGGCGTAACGCATGAGATTGCCCGACGAGATAGCTCAACCGGGCTGGTTTGGCGGCTAAGTCTGGCTGATGTAACGGCAGATGGCCCATTTTCGAGCTATCCCAGCATGGCCCGCATCCTGACAGTCGTAGAAGGCAAGGGCATGCGCCTGTCACATGATGGGGTCGAGTTGGTGGCTGCGCCGTTGAAACCAATAAAGTTCAGCGGAGATTTGGAAATAGAAGGCCAGCGCACCGGTGGTGATGTTCAAAACTTCAACCTGATCTACGACCCAAACATTCTTAACGCACAAGCGCAGGTTCTGAGGGTTGGAGCGCTCAACCTGCTGGAAAAACCGGCAGCGTTGTATTGTTGTTCAGGTCATTTCGACGTTGGTGATGTTGTTGTACCGACAGGCGCGGTCGCGTTGCTAGATGATCCCGCCGTCATCCAATCATCTGGGACAGGTGTGTTGATTGAATTTACGGAAAGGTGATTTTAGCCATAAGCGAAAATCAGCAGTCCTACACCCAATGCCATCCGATAGATAACAAATGGTGTCATGGACCACGTTTGCAGCATACGCATCATGCCGACCAAAGCCAAAAGCGCTGCAATGAACGAAAACCCGGCGGCCATTAACGCATCGGCCCCTAGCGTCGTACTTTCATCGCCCAGCAGCTCCAGCGACAACAACCCACCGGCGGCAACGATTGCTGGGATGGACATGAGCATGCTCAGCCGCGCGGCCTCCACCCGCGTATAACCCATCGACCGCGCGGCGGTCATTGTCACGCCCGACCGACTGGTGCCGGGGATCAGCGCGAAACATTGTGCCACGCCCATCGCCAACGCATCCCGCAAAGTCCACTGCTCTCCGGTCTTAATTTCGGCACCTGTTTTGTCGGCAACATAAAGGACGACACCCCAAACGATCGTCGCCCAGCCAATAACCGCAACTGACCGCAATTGATCCGTCGCGCCGGTTAGTTTCAGCACCACGCCAACGATCATCACAGGAATTGCAGACAGAATCAGTAGTAACGCCAAACGTGCGCCGGGCGATTTGAAATCGCCGGTCAGGAGTTTTAGGCCGCCAACAACGGCTAACGCGACATCTCGCCGAAAATACAGCAATACCGCCCCAAGGGTGCCAACATGCACAGCAACATCAATCGCCAAGCCTTGATCCGGGGCCCCTGTTAGTTGCGGGTATAATACGAGATGGCCAGAGGATGAAATCGGCAAAAACTCGGTAACACCTTGGATTATTGATAGAATAATCAAATGGAACAATGGCATTCAGCGTGTCCTCAGACTTTGGCGACCGGCGGTTGGTACACCCTTTCATCGGCATAATATGGGGCAAGTGTAAATAATCTCCAGACTATTATAGGTAACATATTGATACCTAAATGCGGCAATCAATACGCGCATCCCCCGACAGATGCGGCAATTTGATAGAAATAAGGTAAGTAATTATGACTTTTCATATCCGTTGCTATTCTGTATTTAGGTCGGCTCCACCTCCGCGCGCGCCATATTGATCGCGCAGCGCAGCTTATGTGGCAGGTTAGTCAACGGGGGGCCCTATGGCTCAGAAAATGCTCAAGTTCGTCTCAGTTAATCGTGAGATGCCAGAGAAACGCGACGCGGAAAAGCGGCGCGAAGATTTTGATGAGATTTATCAGCAGTATGCTGAAACCAAAGCGGCAGAGCAGGCATCGCGGTGCAGCCAATGCGGTGTACCGTTTTGCCAATCCCATTGCCCATTGCACAATAACATCCCCGATTGGCTAAAGCTGACTGCTGAGGGCCGGTTGCAAGAGGCTTACGAGATGAGCCAGGCAACCAATACTTTCCCCGAAATATGTGGCCGTATCTGCCCGCAAGACCGTCTGTGCGAAGGCAATTGTGTCATTGAGCAGTCTGGCCATGGCACCGTTACCATCGGGTCGGTTGAAAAGTACCTGACTGACATGGCTTTTGATCAAGGTTGGGTTGATGCAATCTCACCAGCTGTAGAGCGCACGGAAAGCGTCGGGATTATCGGCGCAGGACCGGGTGGGCTTGCTGCCGCTGACCGGTTGCGCCGCATGGGTATTCAGGTGACCATCTATGATCGCTATGATCGTTCAGGCGGCCTGTTAACCTACGGCATTCCCGGCTTTAAGCTGGAAAAAGACATCGTTGAAAAACGAAATACCCAATTGGCCGAAGGTGGCGTTGAGTTCGTTTTGAACTGCAATGTAGGTGAGGACATCAGTTTCGATGACATCCGCGCCAAACATAACGCGGTTATTATCGCCACTGGCGTCTATAATACCCGCGATATTGGCGGGCCGGGCGCAGGTTTGGAGGGCATCGTTCAGGCACTCGATTATCTGACGGTTTCCAATCGCAAAAGCTTTGGCGATTCAGTTGCTGAGTTTGATAGCGGCGCAATGAATGCCGAAGGCAAAGATATTGTTGTCATCGGTGGTGGTGACACCGCGATGGATTGCGTGCGCACCGCCATTCGGCAGGGCGCGAACTCAGTGAAATGTCTGTATCGCCGCGACCGAGCCAACATGCCGGGCTCTCAGCGTGAAGTGCAGAATGCCGAGGAAGAAGGCGTACAATTTGAATGGCTGACCGCACCAAAAGGGTTCGTTGGCGATGATACTGTCACCGGCGTGCGGGCGGTACGCATGCGCCTTGGCGCGGCAGATGCAACCGGGCGTCAATCTCCTGAAGAAGTGCCCGGATCAGAAGAAACCTTAAATGCCGGCCTAGTGATCAAAGCATTGGGTTTTGAGCCTGAAGATCTGCCAAAACTCTGGGGTGTAGACGGGCTGGAAACGACCCGTTGGGGCACCATCAAGGCGACCTTCGAAACCCATCGCACGGCGCTGCCAGGTGTTTACGCTGTTGGCGATATCGTACGCGGTGCATCACTGGTTGTTTGGGCAATTCGCGATGGTCGCGAAGCTGCGGACGCAATCCTTGCTGATCTTTCTGCCGCTGCAGTAGCCGCCGAGTAAAAATGGCTGATCGGGCGATCCTTCGGCAAGTCCATGAGGACGATACGCTGCGCGCAACTTTGCGTGACGGCGATAGCGACCAATTGGTGGTAAGCTTTGCCGGTATCGGCAAAAACAACGAGCCATGCCAGCCAGAAGAATTCGTTAATTCTGCCAGTGATTATGGCCGCCATCCGACGCTATTCATCATGGATAAAAAGCGTAGTTGGATGAACGCGCCGGGTCTGCTGGAAAAAATTGTTGAGCTGATCGAACAGGAAAAACGCAACGGCTCTGCCAACGAAGTATGCACTATTGGTAATTCAATGGGCGGATTCATGTCATTGTTGATTCCGTATTTTACGCCGGTTCAACGGGCGATTGGTTTCAGCGCTCAATACTCTGTTGACCCTTCGATCAACCCGAAAGAATGGCGATGGAAGCGACGCATAGAACGAATTGGCGCTTTTTTGTACCCAACGCTGGCGGGCCAATTCGTTGATCACACCAGCTATTGTGTTGTCCAATGTGTTGTCCACGGTGGTTCGCCCCGAGAAGCAGTGCAACTGGATGAATTTCCGCGGCATCCTTCAATCACCCATTTCGTGCATCCTGCTGTTGCTCATGGCGTGGCAGAGCAGTTAAAGCGTGAAAACAAGTTGCATGATTTAGTGCAGAGCGTCTTCGCTGGCCGCCGCCGTCGGGCCGGCCTGATCATGCAAAAGACCGGTTTTGTGCCTAGGGCTGAGTTATGACCGATTCCAAAATGAAATCGGGTGCCTGCCTTTGCGGCGCGGTAACAGTCTCGGCAAAGCTGAACGGCGCTGTACAGGCATGTCATTGCCAACAATGCCAGACGTGGACCGGAGGTGGACCATATTACGTCGCGCGTGGTGAAGGTTTTCAGATCAAAGGCGAAGAAAATATTAAACGTTATCGGTCGTCCGAATGGGCTGAGCGGGCGTTTTGTGGCAAATGTGGAACCACGTTGTTCTGGCAGATGACTGATCAGCCGCTGGGTGGTCTGGCCGCCGGCTTGTTTGCTGGTAATAAAGGCGAGCCGGGCGCAACCGATGCTGCCCTGACAATGAAGCGTGAAATCTTCACCGACATTCGCCCCGCTTGGGTGCCAATCAGCGATGCACCTGAACAATGGACCGAAGGAGAGACAATGGCGCACTTTGGCTTCGGCTCGGCAGGTGAAGTATGACCTTAACAAAGGGGCAATGCCTTTGCGGGGCCGTGACGGTGAAGGCTGAATTGCGCTCTAGCGATGAAGTCAGCTTTCAAGGCGAAGATAATATTAACCTGTATCGGGCGTCTGAATGGGGTGAGCGTGGGTTTTGCAATAACTGCGGCTCCACTCTGTTTTGGCGCAAAGCAGGCGAAAAAGGCGGAGAGTTGGCAGTTGGACTTTTCGCTGGTCAGGCCGGATTGTCCCTAACCAAAGAGATATACATAGACCGCCGCCCGTCTTGGCTGCCGCATTCCGTGAATGCTGCGCAGTGGACCGAGGCAGAGATTGAAGCAGTTTATGCTGCGCGCGAAGGGCAAAACAGTGATGAGGCAGGAAATGTCTAGTCGCTTGCCAGTAACCCTCAGCGAAAAGGTTACCTATTTGTTTCGCCGTGGAGTGGCTGAGGTTAGGGGTGCTGTGCGCTTGCAGTCCGTAATCAATGATGACGACCTGGCCATCACGGTTGCGCCGGGCCGTGGCGACGAGGCGTTGGCGAAGTTCAATCGTGTCCCTGCGAAAATGGCGGGTGAAAGCACGGCAATTGATAAGTTTCGCTTAAGCGCGACAGGAGATGACCTAACTGGCTTTTCAAGAATTTATGCCATCCACGGCCAGAGCAACCGCTGGCATGCAGCGCATTTTGCGCAGGCAACTGGTGTACTGGCATAGGCAAAAGCACGATGTTCGCACATTGTGTCGGGAAAACAAAAAAAAGGCTGGCCCGGTAACTGATATTGTCACGGCGGCCTATGAAAATGATGACGACCGGGTTGGTCGGGTGATGGAAAAATTTGGTGCTGATCAAGCGCCGCGGAATACGACCGCCTGATGTATGCGCTGCGATGCAGGGTGGCGCAGGCAGTAAAATGGAGACCGATGATGACCGAATTCGACAATAGCTGGGCAGACGCCCATGACGCCGAACGCAAAGACCTCGCCGCGCGGGGCATGTATCGCGAAGAAGATGAACATGCGTCTTGCGGTGTTGGTCTTGTTGTTGCTGTCGACGGTAAACCACGTCGTCAGGTTGTGGCAAACGGCATTGATGCACTGAAAGCGGTTTGGCATCGCGGTGCGGTTGATGCAGACGGGAAAACCGGTGATGGCGCAGGTATCCATGTCCAAATCCCGGTTGGCTTCTTTCAGGATCAGATCCGCCGCACGGGTCATGAGCCAGTAAAAGATGAATATATTGCTGTTGGCATGGTGTTCCTGCCCCGCACGGATTTCGGCGCGCAAGAGGCTTGCCGTACCATCATGGAATCCGAAATTCTGCGCATGGGCTATTACATCTATGGCTGGCGTCAGGTGCCCGTGGATGTGAGCTGTCTGGGTGATAAAGCCAACGCCACGCGGCCAGAAATTGAGCAGATCATTATCGCCAACCGTAAGGGTGTAGACCCCGAGGTGTTTGAGCGGGAACTTTATGTCATCCGCCGTCGCGCTGAAAAAGCCGCCGCCGAAGCGCAGATCAACGGTTTCTATGTATGCTCGCTTAGCTGCCGTTCGGTGATTTACAAAGGCATGATGCTGGCCGAACAGGTCGCGGTTTTCTATCCCGACCTGATGAACGAACGATTCATCAGCGCCTTTGCGATTTATCACCAGCGCTATTCCACCAATACCTTCCCGCAATGGTGGTTGGCACAGCCGTTCCGCATGTTGGCCCATAACGGAGAGATCAACACACTGAAGGGCAATCTCAACTGGATGAAAAGCCACGAGATTCGCATGACGTCGAACTCATTTGGTGATCTGGCAGAGGATATTAAGCCGGTTGTTGCGGGCGGCTCATCTGACTCCGCTGCGCTGGATTCTGTGTTTGAGGTGATGGTTCGCGCCGGGCGTAATGCGCCAATGGCCAAAACCATGCTAATTCCAGAGGCTTGGTCCAAGGCCGCTACCGACATGCCTGATGCATGGCGTGCGATGTACGCCTACTCGAACTCAGTGATGGAGCCATGGGATGGCCCCGCTGCCATTGCCGCTACTGATGGCCGCTGGGTGATTGCTGGTGCTGACCGCAATGGTCTGCGCCCAATCCGTTATGTTGTTACCGGCGATGGGCTGGTCATTGCTGGCTCAGAAACCGGGATGGTGCCGGTTGATGAAACGACAGTTGTTGAAAAAGGCGCGCTCGGCCCCGGTCAGATGATTGCAGTGGATATGGCCGATGGCCGTATGCTGCATGATGTGGAGATCAAGGACGAGTTGGCCTCTGCGCAGCCATTCGCTGAATGGACGGAAAAAGTCACCGACCTCGCCGCCACCGTCGCAGGTGCAGCCGAGCCACGCATGTTTGAAGGCGCGGACCTTCGCCGCCGTCAGATTGCGGCAGGCTTTTCAATCGAAGACCTTGAGACCATTTTGCACCCAATGGCCGATGACGCTAAAGAGGCGATTGGGTCTATGGGCGATGATACGCCAGCGGCTGTCCTGTCTGACAAATACCGCCCGCTGAGCCATTTCTTCCGCCAGAACTTTAGTCAGGTGACCAACCCGCCAATCGACAGCTTGCGTGAACACCGGGTGATGAGCCTCAAAACCCGGTTCGGCAATCTAAAGAACGTTCTCGACCAATCATCCAGCCAGACAGAGATTGTAACGCTGGAAAGCCCGGTCGTTTCTAACGGTCAGTTTGCGGCCCTGCGCGGTGCCTTTGGTGATCAGGTGACAGAGATTGACTGTCTGTTCCCAGCCGATGGCGCAGCAGAGCCGCAATCCAGTGCCCTGCGTTCCGCACTCGACACCCTGCGTCAGCAGGCAGAAGAGGCTGTGCGTGCTGGTGCCGCCCACATCATTCTGACGGATGAGCGCTTGGATGCGCAGAATGTCGGCATGCCGATGATCCTCGCCACCTCTGCTGTTCACTCTTGGTTGGTCAGCAAAGGTTTGCGCACATTCTGCTCCATCAACGTCCGGTCCGCTGAATGTATGGACCCGCATTATTTCGCGGTCTTGATCGGTTCTGGTGCCACAACCGTAAACGCCTATCTGGCTCAGGATAGCTTGGCAGCTCGGGTCGACAAAGGCCTGCTGGAAATGAGCGTCGAAACCGCCGTCGATCGCTTCCGCGAGGCAGTAGATCAGGGCCTGCTGAAAATCATGTCCAAAATGGGCATTTCGGTTATCTCGTCATATCGTGGTGGCCTGAACTTTGAGGCTGTCGGCCTGTCCCGCGCGATGGTCGCGGAATTCTTCCCCGGCATGCCTAGCCGCATTTCAGGTATCGGTATTGCGGGTATTCAGAAAAAAGCAACCGCGATCCACAGCCGTGCCTTCCGGTCAGGCGTCGAAACCCTGCCAATCGGTGGGCTGTACAAATTCCGCCGCAAGGGCGAGGCGCATGCGTGGAGCGCGGATCTGCTGCACCAGTTGCAGCGCGCCGTTGATACCGGCAGCTATGACACCTTCCGCAGCTATTCCGAAGGTTTGCAGTCACAACAGCCAATCCATCTGCGTGATTTGCTGGACTTTAAACCGCTCCGCGAATCCGTGCCGATAGAAGAGGTGGAGAGCATCACCTCCATCCGCAAACGCTTCGTCACTCCGGGCATGTCACTGGGCGCGCTTAGCCCAGAGGCACATAAGGCGCTCAATGTGGCGATGAATCGGATCGGTGCCAAATCTGACTCAGGTGAGGGCGGTGAAAACCCAGAACATTTCCACCCAGAACCAAATGGCGACAACCCGTCTGCAAAAATCAAACAGGTCGCCTCTGGCCGGTTTGGTGTAACAGCCGAATACCTGAACCACTGTCAGGAGTTGGAAATTAAGGTCGCGCAGGGCGCTAAACCCGGTGAAGGCGGGCAGTTGCCCGGCTTTAAAGTGACCGAGATGATCGCAAAACTGCGCCATTCAACACCGGGCGTCACGCTGATCAGCCCGCCACCACACCACGACATCTACTCAATCGAGGATTTGGCTCAGCTCATCTATGACCTGAAACAGATCAACCCGGATGCTAAAGTATGCGTGAAACTGGTGGCCTCATCCGGCGTCGGCACGATTGCCGCCGGTGTGGCAAAGGCAAAGGCCGATGTGATCCTGATTTCTGGACACAACGGCGGCACGGGTGCCTCGCCGCAAACCTCTATCAAATACGCCGGTCTGCCATGGGAAATGGGCCTAACCGAAGGTCATCAGGTTCTGGCGCTAAACAAACTGCGTGATCGCGTAGTTCTGCGTACCGATGGTGGCCTGCGCAATGGCCGCGACATCGTCATGGCCGCGATGATGGGGGCCGAGGAATACGGCATCGGCACCGCCGCGCTGGTTGCGATGGGCTGCATCATGGTTCGCCAGTGTCAGTCAAACACCTGCCCGGTAGGCGTCTGTGTTCAGGACCCGGCCCTGCGTGAGAAATTCACCGGCACAGCAGACAAAGTGGTCAACTTGTTCACCTTCGTGGCCACTGAAATCCGAGAAATCATGGCTGAAATCGGTGCCCGCAGCATGGACGAGATCATCGGCCGTGCCGATTTGCTGGCGCAGGTCAGCCGTGGTGCCGCGCATCTTGATGACCTCGACCTCAACCCAATGCTGGTCAGCGTAGATGAAGGTGCAAACCTTAGCTACCCAATGAACAAACCCCGTAATGCGGTGCCTGATACCTTGGATGCTCAGATTGTGGCGGATGCACAGCCATTCTTTAAGGATGGTGAGAAAATGCAATTGTCCTACACGGTGCAGAACACACATCGGACAATCGGTACCCGCGTATCCTCTCATATCGTCCGCCGCTTTGGTATGCGGAACGAATTGCAGGCAGACCATCTGACCGTCAAACTGAATGGTTCTGCTGGTCAGTCATTGGGCGCATTCGCAGCGCCGGGCCTGAAGCTGGAAGTCTATGGTGATGCCAACGACTATGTTGCCAAGGGCCTCTCCGGCGGCATGGTAACGGTACGCCCACCATTGGGCAGCCCGCTGATCCCACACGAAAACACCATCATCGGTAACACTGTTCTGTATGGTGCAACCGGCGGCACTTTGCTGGCCAATGGCCGGGCAGGCGAACGGTTCTGCGTCCGTAACTCAGGGGCCACTGTGGTGGTCGAAGGGTGCGGCTCAAACGGTTGTGAGTATATGACCGGCGGTACAGCGGTCATCCTTGGCACGGTTGGCGACAACTTTGGTGCAGGTATGACCGGTGGCATGGCGTTCATCTATGATGCAGCTGGCTGCTTTGAGACGCGAGCGAACGCTGAAAACATCACGTGGCAGCGTCTTGCCTCGGCCCACTGGTCAGGCGTTCTGGAATCGTTGATCGAGGTTCACGCCGCCGAAACCGGCAGCCCATTGGCGATGGATATCCTGCGCAACTGGGATCAGACCGCTGGCAAATTCTGGCAGGTGTGCCCAAAAGAGATGCTCTCCCGCATTCCGCACCCATTATCCGATGATCAGGCGGCAGAAACTGCCTAACATCACGACCCTGTGACGCCATTTTGGCGCGAAGCATGATTGATTGGCCCCATCGTTCTATTCGATGGGGCCTTTTATGTTTTACCGACTACTGTTTTTACTTAGCGCGCTTTCATTGGCTGCCGGCGCAGCCAAAGCCTGCGGCGGGCCAGATGATGCCTGCGAAACCCCTCTCGGTTCCTATTTTGCGGTTAAACCTGAGGCCACGGAAGGCCACCGCCCCGCTGTAATCTTCTTCCATGGTGGCGGTGGCTGGGGCAGCCGGATTTTCACCATGCGTAAAGAGATGGCAGATGCTTTTACAAAACGAGGGTACGTTGTCATCGCACCTAATGGTAAAAAACGCCCCGGCTCAAAATTCGGCCCGGGATGGTCATTCATTCCGCAATTTCCACCAATTCGGGATGAGGTGGCATTCACGCGGGAAATCATCGCAGATGCCGCTGACAAGTTCAGTATTGATGCAAGCCGCGTGGTCATCACTGGCTATTCCATCGGCGGCTCGCTCACATCCTATTTAGCCTGCCGCGACCCGTCCGTTGGCGTGGCATTCGCGCCATTGGCCGGTGGGTTCTGGAAACCCCATCCCGAAACCTGCACTGGCTCGGTTCGGCTGCTTCACACCCATGGCTGGCGTGATCAAACAGTACCGCTAGAAGGGCGCCCATTAGGCGCTATTGGCGTAGAACAGGGCGATATTTATGAAACCATCGCGATGTGGCGAGAAAAGAACGGCTGCGCCAAATATCGCGCTGATGAATTTGTAACCGACGGCCCGTTCTGGCGGCGTAAATGGACCCATTGCGATACCGGAGCGCTGGAATTCGCCCTGCACCCCGGTGGCCACAATGTACCTCCTGAATGGGCCAACATGGTCTTGAACTGGTTTGAAGGTTTGCCAGCCGAATGATCGGGTGAGAAATGGCCTTTCCTGTTCACCTGCCTTATGCTGGCGAAAACTCGTGAGGACAGGCAGAATGACCGATAAATTCTCAGTATTCGGATGGCCCGCAACCAAGGTGGCGGAGCTGGATCATTGGTGCATCATGCTCCGCCCAGCGCAACCTACGCTCGGCTCTCTGGTACTGGCTTGCAAAGAACCGGTTGAGGCATTTGGCGATGTCAGCCCCGAAGGCCATGCAGAGCTTGGCAAGGCGGTAAAGCACATTGAAACCATGCTGTCGGCTGCCTTCAATTACGATAAAATCAACTATCTGATGCTGATGATGGTTGACCCATTCGTGCATTTTCACGTCATTCCCCGATACGAAGCACCACGCAGTTTCGAAGGTCTGGAAATCGCCGATGCAGGTTGGCCCGGCCCACCTGCGCTGGGTCAGGCTGTATCGCTGTCCGAGGATCAGGTTTCCAAATTAGCTGCCAGCTTGCGCACCCGTTGGAGCGATTGATCTTATGAAATGGAACGTATTGGTGCTGGCAGGCGACCGGGGCCCAACTGACCCGGTGGCGCAGGCTGCTGGTGTTCGCACAAAGGCATTCGCCGATATTGCGGGTCGTCCGATGTACGAATGGGTGATTGAAGCGCTGCGCGAAGTCGATGGCCTAGGCGATATTGCCATGTCGATTGCTCCTGACGCCCCAGCTTTGCCCGACGACCTGATCCGGCTGGATGCCGGCCCGACACCTGCAACCAGCCTGGCGGCGGGATTGCAGCAAATGGGTGCTCCATTATTGGTCACTACTGCCGATAACCCTCTACTGACACCTGACATGGTCCGCGACTTCCTTGCAGGCGTCGGTGATGCAGATGTAGCCGCTGCAGTCAGCCTCAAACCCGTTGTTGAGCAAGCCGGAAACAATGCGCGCCGTACCTACCTGAAGTTCAGCGACGGCTGGGCAAGCGGTTGCAATCTGTTTGCATTAACCACACCGCAAGCGGCGAATGCGGTGGAATTCTGGAAAGATTTAGAGGCACACCGCAAAAGCCCGTTAACAATGGCCCGTAAGGTGGGGCTGGGCGCTCTGGCGCTATTCGCAATGAGAATGATGAGCCGCGAACGCGCAGCTCGCATGATCGGCGCAAGGGCAGGGTGCTCTGCCCGAATCGTAACGTTAAACCATCCAAATGCCGCACATGATGTGGACAAAGCCGCCGACATCGCATTTGCGAATACAAAACTGAGCGACTGAACAGGTCTGTCATGTGACGTGCCGCCAGCCCATCTCCTGCCCACACGCTTCCAACCGAATGTATCGACGCAGGGGATGGTCATGAAGGTACTCTTTACGCTTGGCGGCACAGGCGCGGAGTGCACAGTCATCCGCATCCTGTGTTTTTATTTTAACGCCTGCGCCCCCCCCCAAAAAAATGCACTTCGTCGCATTGGACCAAGGCTAACACGGGGCGAGTTCAAACAGCATGAATTTCTGAACATTCGGAAATGACATTATCCGCTCTACCCCACCTATCTGTATCACCGAAGCTGAGGTAGACCTGTTGATCAGTCGCCTCCGCGCTACTTTGAACACCATTCTGGACATCGCTCTGGACGTAGAAGGATAACCCCCATGAAACTGACTGATTTTAAAGCCCTCACATTCGATGTTTATGGCACGCTTATCGACTGGGAAGGTGGCATGATCACTGGCTTGAAGCCGTTGACTGACCGGGTAAGCCGCAACCTGACACGTGATGATATCCTCGAAGCGCACGCGTTCTATGAAAGCACAGCACAACACTATTCTCCGGCCAAAAAATACTATGAGCTATTGCCAGTTGTTTATCGTCGATTGGCCGAGGAATGGAATGTGGAGGTTACCTGGGGAGAATGCGAGGCTTATGGCATGTCTGCACGTCATTGGCATGCTTTTCATGATACAATCGAGGCTCTGACTTACCTCAAAAAACACTACAAACTCGTGGTGTTGACCAATACCGACAACCTGACATTCTCGGGTGCCAACACGCGTTTGGGCGTTCATTTCGATGGGGTTTATACGGCAGAAGATGTAGGCAGCTATAAACCCGCCGATCGAAACTTTGAATATATGTTAGAGATGCTGGCGCGTCAGGGCATTCAAAAGCAGGATATTCTGCATACAGCCGAAAGCATGTTCCACGACCATGCCTCGGCCAATAAATTTGGCTTGGCGAATTGCTGGATTTACCGTCGCCACGACAAAGAAGGTTTTGGCGCGACCATGAATCCCGGTGAAATGCCAAAATATGACTTTAGGTTCAACAGCATGATAGACATGGCCAAGGCCCATCAGGCAGAATTGGCCGAACAAGCCTAAGCAGACTAAAGGAAAGAATATGGCAGGATCGCCAAAGCTCGACCGGATCGACATCAATATTCTTTCCACCCTGCAAGAACAGGGCAACATCACCAATGTGAACTTGGCAGAGGCTGTGGGTCTATCCCCCAGCCCCTGCCTTCAGCGGGTAAAACGCCTTGAAAAGGCTGGATATATTCAGAATTACCGGGCCGTTCTGAACCTCAAGAAACTGGCCGAACACGTCATTGTCTTTACTGAAATCACGCTTGCGGATCATCGCCGCAAAGATTTCATCAAGTTTGAGAACGCTATCCACAAACATGACAATGTTATTGAATGCCATCTGCTAAGCGGTGGTTATGACTACCTGCTGAAATTCGTGGCGCGCGGCGTATCGCAATATCAGGAAATCATGGAAAACCTGCTCGACCGCAATCTCGGAATCGATAAGTATTTTTCCTATATCGTGATCAAGCCTGTGGTTGAAAAGCACAGCGTTCCGATTCAGGAATTATTCAACCGGGACTGAGCGTCAGCATAAGATGTTGCCATGCTTATATCTTCGGCAGAACCTGCTGCCGAAGGGATGAATTCAAGATTTCCAGTCAACTAAATTCAGTAGGTTTTAATCCAACTTCAGGAGTTGGAATAAATGAACCTTCAAGACATCTCGCTGTTTCAACAGCAAAACTTGGTTGCGGGCGAATGGGTTGGTGCCGACAACGGTGCTTTGATCGACGTCGATAATCCCTCAACACTTTCTGTTGTCGGAACCGTCCCGAATTGTGGAGAGGCAGAGGCCCTTCGTGCAATCGCTGCTGCTAAGGCCTGTTTTGCGACGTTCAAAAAGACTACTGCAGCATATCGCGGCGCGCTGTTAGAAAAATGGTTCGATCTGATCATGGCGGCGCAGGACGATCTGGCCGCGATTATGACGATGGAGCAGGGTAAACCGCTGGCCGAAGCGAAGGGAGAGATTGCTTATGCAGCCTCTTTCGTTAAGTGGTTCGCTGAGGAGGGTAAGCGGGTCTATGGCGAAACGATCCCAAGCCCGGTTCAAGATCGCCGCATCATCGTACAGAAACAGCCGGTGGGCGTTTGCGCCATCATCACACCGTGGAATTTTCCGGCGGCTATGATCACACGTAAAATCGCGCCAGCGTTGGCCGCTGGTTGCCCGGTGGTAATCAAACCTTCTGAATTCACACCTTTCACGGCATTGGCTTTGGGTGTTTTGGCCGAACGTGCCGGGTTCCCCAAAGGGGCGGTCAATATTGTCACGGGCGATCCGGCAGGTATTGGGAATGCCCTGACCCAAAGCCCGATTGTGCGCAAACTGTCCTTCACCGGATCGACGCGGGTGGGCAAACTGCTGATGGCGCAATGCGCAGGCACCATGAAACGCCTCAGCCTGGAACTGGGCGGCAATGCCCCCTTTATCGTCTTTGACGATGCAGACCTCGATTTGGCGATTGAGGGCGTCATGGCCTCCAAATTCCGCAACGGCGGGCAAACCTGTGTCTGCGCGAACCGTATCTACGTGCAGTCCGGCATCTATGATGCATTCGCCCAGAAATTGGCGGCTGTTGTTGGTGGCATGAAGCAGGGCGATGGGTTCGATGATGGTGTTGAAATTGGCCCGATGATCAATGCAACCGCCATTACAAAAATCAAAACGCACCTGGATGATGCCACAGCCAAGGGCGGGACTGTCATCGTGGGGGGAAAGCAGACCGACGCAAATTCGCGTTTCATCAGCCCAGCTGTCGTCACTCATGTAACTTCAGACATGATCGTGGCAAAGGAAGAAACTTTTGGCCCGGTTGCCCCATTGTTCAAATTTGAGAGCGAAGAGGAAGTATTGGCCGCGGCCAATGCCACGCCTTACGGCCTTGCCGCCTATTTCTATACCAACGACCTGACCCGTACATTCCGCGTTAGTGAAGAGCTGGAAACCGGCATGATCGGCATCAACGTTGGCGGTTTCGCCACCGAGGTCGCACCGTTTGGCGGCGTCAAAGAAAGCGGGCTGGGCCGAGAGGGTGCCCATCACGGAATCGACGAATACCTCGAGGTTAAAACCCTGCACATCGGCGGCATAGCTTAGAGAGGCTGCATCATGACAAAAACCTACTGTATCGCAGCCATTCCCGGCGATGGAATTGGCAAAGAAGTGCTACCCGTCGGTCAACGCGTAATCGACCTTGTTGCAGATAAGTATGGCTTTAATGTCGAGTGGACCGAATTTGGCTGGTCCTGTGAACGCTATCATCAAACCGGCAGCATGATGCCAGAGGATGGCATTGAGCAGGTCAAAAGTTTCGATAGCATTTACCTCGGTGCCGTAGGGGATCCCGGTGTTCCCGATCATATCTCGCTCTGGGGATTGTTGATCCCTTTGCGCCGAGAGCTGGACCAATACGCCAATATCCGCCCCGTGCGGCTCTTGAAGGGAATTACCTCACCCCTCTTGGGCCGTGGTCCAGAGGATATCGACATGATCGTCGTGCGTGAGAACGTCGAAGGCGAATATTCTGAGATTGGCGGGCGTGTTTATCAGGGCACTGAACATGAGGCCGCCATACAGGAAAGCATCCTCACCCGGAGAGGTACTGACCGGGTCATGGAATATGCGTTCAAGCTGGCCCAAAACCGCAAGCGCAAACATGTCACCTCAGCCACGAAATCGAATGGTATTATTCACACCATGCCGTTCTGGGATGAACGTTTTGCCGCCGCTGCGAAACGGTATCCGGACGTTGATACAGCTCAATTCCACATCGACATCATGACCGCACATTTTGTGCTGCACCCGGATTGGTTCGATGTCGTGGTGGCCTCTAACCTGTTCGGCGACATTCTGTCTGACCTCGGCCCAGCGGTGGCTGGTTCCATCGGGATCGCGCCCTCGGCCAATATCAACCCGGAAGGCAAATTTCCTTCGATGTTCGAACCGGTCCATGGCTCAGCCCCTGATATTGCTGGCAAAGGCATTGCCAACCCCGTCGCGGCGGCATGGACAGCGGCAATGATGCTGGATCATTTGAGCGAAGCAGAGGCAGCAGCAGAAATTGAGCACGCCATTGAAACTTCGCTGGAAGACATGGATACCAGAACACGAGACTTGGGTGGTACTGCCAACACCGCCGGATCCGAAGCCGCCATTCTGGCAGCCCTGAAGTAAGGAGTGACTAAATGAAAAAAGATGAAATCGTCTACGATGACTTCGCCAAAATCGAAATGCGCCTTGGTGAGATCGTCGAGGTCAAAGATTTCCCCCGTGCACGCAATCCTTCGTATAAAATCTGTGTAAATTTCGGTGAACTTGGTCAACGCTGGTCTAGTGCTCAGGTCACAAACTATTCAGAACAAGAACTGATGGGCCGCCGCGTCATATGCGTCGTTAACATGCCGCCGCGCAACATCGCTGGCTTCAAATCTGAAGTATTGATCATGGGTGTACCGAACGAAGCTGGCGAAACCATCCTTTTGCAACCGTCCGAGCAAGCGCTGCTGGGCAGCGAAGTGTTCTAAAGCTTCCGGCAATACCTTGCTCTGTTGGGTTAATCCGCAACGTCATTGGTGTGCAGCGGTTCAAATTCAGGAACTGGCGGAACCGACAATTGGGCCAGTAAAAGCTAATTGCTTTGGAGGCTCCCCCAATCCTGTGCCTGATTGCGCAGAATCTGCTTTAATGCCGTGATTGCTGGATTAGCAGAATGGCCAGCCTTTGAGATAAGCCCCAATGGGCGGTCAATCTTTAGGTTTTGAATGGGCCTAAACACGATTGGCTCCCACATTTCGGATGATGCCGAAAACTGCGGGACCAAAGCCACACCGGCACCTGCGGCGACAAGATCCAGTGCGGTTGTTGAGCGCCCAACCTCATAGGTCCAAAAGATTGGTTGGCGATGATGTGCCATTGCTTCGTCAATCAGCAACCGGTTACCCGTGCCCCGCGTTGGAACGATGAGGTTTTGGCTAATCAAATCCTCGATTGAGATTTGGTCCTTTTTTGCCAATGCATTTTCTCGGTGCAACGCAACAACAATTTGATCCACGAACAACAGCTCAAACACAGTAGACGGTTCAAGCATTGGGACCGAGCAGATGCCAAAATCAGCATCGCCTTGGGCCACAGCCTCTGCCACTTCGTTTACTGTTTTATCGATTATCCGCACTCTGGCATGGTGGCCCGCTTCTTTGAACAATCGCAGCGCATTGGGGAGCAGGCGGGCGGCTATACTGGGTAAGATGGCAATCGTGATGATGGCATTTTTCTGATAACCGAATGCCACGCTTTCATCACGCATCGCCATCGCTGTTTCCTGCGCGTTATCGATGATCGACTCGGCGCGGGCCTGTAATCTTTTGGCTGCCAGGGTTGGTTTTACCGCCCGCGTGCTTCGTTCAAAAAGCGTGGTATCAAGCGCGGTTTCCAGCTTTTTGATACGTCGCGTGATGGCTGATTGCGACAGGTTCAATTTCTGAGCAGCAAGGCCGAAAGAACCGGTTTCCTTAACCGCAAGGAAGGCTTCGAGATCACCAAATTCATAATTTATGCGCATTACGCAATAATTCACCATAATTCATCATTGGTCAAAATAAATCAGATTGCCTTACACCCGCTAAATCGAGAGGCGAGCCATGACCAAAGTTTATGACATTGCGATCATCGGGGGCGGCAATGCTGCCCTTTGTGCAGCGATTACTGCGGCGGAGAATGGTGCAAAGGTTCTGATCCTAGAAACTGCACCGCGCCCCTATCGGGGTGGAAACTCACGACATACGAGGAATTTTCGGTGCATGCATCGCGGCCCTCTTGGCCCCTTGGTTGAAAGTTATGGGGAGGACGAATACTTCGCCGACCTTTTGAAAGTGACCGGCGGCAAGACTGATGAGGCGTTGGCCCGGCTTACCATCAGAACATCAGAGGAATGCCAGCCGTGGATGGAAGAACACGGCGTGCGGTTTCAGCCCTCGTTATCGGGCACGCTGTCATTGGCGCGAACGAATGCGTTCTTTCTGGGCGGGGGCAAGGGCCTTGTGAATGCCTATTACCGCACGGCGGAGAAGCTGGGTGTTGATGTTCTATACGAGGCGAATGTTAGCCACCTAGAGATTGAAGGCAACGAAGTCGCCCACATCGATTACACTTATATGGGCCAGTCTCATCGTATCTCTCCCAAAGCTGTCATCGTTGCATCCGGTGGTTTTCAGGCTGACCTAGATTGGCTGGCCAGAGCGTGGGGCCCCGCTGCCAAGAACTTTCTGATCCGTGGCACGCCCTATAACCGAGGGGTTGTATTGGCTGATCTGCTGGATCAGGGCCTTGATCAAGTGGGCGACCCGAAACAATGCCATGCCGTCGCGATTGATGGCCGGGCACCAAAGTTTGACGGCGGCATTGTCACCCGATTGGACTGCGTTCCATTCTCTGTCGTCGTAAACAAGGATTGTGCGCGCTTTTATGATGAGGGCGAAGATGTCTGGCCAAAACGCTATGCGATTTGGGGGCGGCTGGTCGCGGCGCAACCTGACCAAGTTGGGTATGCGATCATCGATGCAAAATCGCTGGACCTGTTCATGCCTTCGGTCTTTCCCCCGATCAAAGCGGACACGATAGAAGAGCTGGCCAAGAAAATGGGCCTGTCACCTGATAAGCTGCGGGCCACCATTGAGCAGTTCAACGCAAGCTGCGGTGACGGTACCAATTTCCACCCAACTGAACTGGATGGCGTCGCGACGAACGGCATATCGCCCCCAAAAACCAACTGGGCGCGCCCAATTACAAAGGTGCCGTTCTATGGGTATTCGCTGCGCACGGGAGTGACCTTTACTTATTTGGGGCTGAAAGTGAGCGAAAAGGCGCAATGCAGCATCGACGGCCAGCCTGTCAAAAACCTGTGGGCAGCGGGCGAAACCATGGCCGGGTCGATATTGGGTCAGGGGTATTTGGCCGGGTTTGGAATGGCAATTGGCACTGTTTTTGGCCGCATCGCAGGGCAGGAGGCCGCGAACCATGCAAAATGATCTGATTGATGAGGCCCGCCGCCAGATAGAAGTCTGTAATGCCTGCCGGTATTGCGAAAACTATTGCGCGGTCTTTCCTGCACTTCATGAAAATCGTATATTCTCTATCGGCGATATCACCCAACTGGCCAACCTGTGCCACAACTGCCGAGGCTGTTACTATGCTTGCCAATATACGGCACCGCATGAGTTTGACCTAAACCTGCCTAAGGCCCTTGCAGAGGTGCGGTTGGATAGTTGGGAGGAACTGGCCTATCCAAGACGGGCCGCGCGGCTGTTCCAGACAAATGGGTTGGCCGTTACCATCGCGACAGTTTTAGGTTTTGCGACGCTGTTCATGGTCGCTGGATTGGTTGGCGGCGGGGGCGGAGAGGGTTTTTATGCCGTGCTTCCTCACTCAGCTATGATCGCGATATTCATCCCGGCCTTTGTGTTTCCACTGCTTAGCATAGCGTTCAGCTTGCGGAGATATTGGCTTGAAACGGCGGGTGAGCTGGTCAGGCCTCGCCACCTTATCGATGCGGTCAAAGCGATAGCGAAGATGCGCAATCTGGCCGGCGGCCATGGTGATGGCTGCAATTTTGAAGATACTGACGCATTCTCACATAAACGCCGGATCGCCCATCAAATGATCCTCTTTGGTTTTCTGCTGTGTTTTGCCAGTACGGGTGCCGGAACGATCATGCATTATGCATTCGATATGCAGGCACCTTATGGGCTTTTCTCCGTGCCAAAACTGCTGGGCATACCCGGCGGAATCTTGCTGTCTGTTGGCGTGGTTTGGATGGTAATCCTCAAACAACAATCAGACCCCGATCTAGGCGCAAAACGCGCTTGGAGCGGCGAGAATGCCTTTACAATTCTGCTAGGGTTTGTCGCGTTCAGTGGCTTAGCCCTATACGCTTTGGGCGGAACGGCACTGATGTCTGTTTTGCTGGCGCTGCACCTTGGTTCAGTGCTCAGTTTCTTCCTCCTCATGCCGTTTAGCAAAATGGCCCATAGTTTCTATCGCATGGCTGCTTTGGTACGCGATGCGCAGAGGGACGGGTGAAAGAAAACCCTACGCCAAATCACAGATGAAATCACTGTGGAGATGGTGGTTGGTTCTGCCATTGGGACAAATATGCAGCCGATCAGTTATCAGGAAGGCCGCATTCTGCGTATCGGCGACTAAATGGTGAATGGGCTGGACGTCCAATTTACCACGGCAAAGATTCTTGCCGCCAGAACAGACGCTTTGGACCACATTGCGCTAAAGTCGTGTGCTGGCAACCAATCAATAGAACTGCTGGTGGGTTGTTGAGACAAACCGGCTGATTGTTCCGAGATGTGGCCAATTCGGAGTTCTATGAGGAAGGGTTAAACTTCCGGGTCATCGATAAAAAACGGTGATGATAAAGGAAACTTGATTATTGTGACGATTAACGAGTCCTGATTGCGTTTGTGTCTACACAAGCCAGCGCAAAAACTCCCAGCCAGAAAAGGTTTAGTGCTCTCAACCTAGTTTATACGCATATGTCCAATCGCTTTCTTACGAATCAATCTTACGTACTTGGATAGGGCTTCGTTACTACTCTGAAGAACCAAAAGGCAGCGCAGATTCGTGAAGGTGCGCCTTTGGTCGCGCTTCGTACTGACTGGTTGCGCCGCGCGGCGAACCTGTTGCTGGGCAATAAGGCCGAAATAAAAGCCGGCTGAATGCCGGTTTTGGTCATCGGTCTGGTGAACTCAGCGATTTCACCGACAACGCCACATCGGTTAAAGCATTGCGCCATGCGTACAAACATTTGAAATCATGGATGCGCCCTAGCCGCCCGCTGAAGCTGCCGTTGGGATTGCTTGGTGCGTCGAGCAGGATTCAGTATCAGCCCAAGGGCGTAATTGAGATCATGGTGCCGTGGAATTTCCTTATCGACCTGACCTTTGCGCCTTTGGCGAGTGCCCTGACGGCAGGGAACTGTTCGATGATCAAAACGTCGGAAATCACTCCGGAAACATCGGCCCTGATCGCATGGCTATTTGCGCAATCCTTCGATGTTGATGAGGTACAAGTCGTGACTGGTGGGCCGGAAGTTGGTGCCGCATTCTCTGCTCTATCCTTTGATCATCTGGTCTTTACTGGCTCTACTGCGGTTGGCCGTCATGTGATGCGTGCAGCCGCAGACAACCTAGCGCCCGTCACGTTGGAACCGGGTGGCAAGTCACCTGTCATTTTTGTTGAAACTGCTGATGCTGCCAAGGCCGCGACCGGCATCATGAATGGCAAAATCTTTAACACCGGTCAGATATGCATCACCCCCGATTATTTTATGTTACCTGAAGCGGCGAAAGATACACTTGTGAATGTAATCCATAAGGCGGTGGAAACAAAGTTCCCAACCGGGTTGAAAGATAATGAGGATTATACGTCTGCCTTGGGTCAACGCCATTTTGACCGTCCGAAAGGCGACCTTCAAGATGCGCGGGACAAGGGCGCGGATGTAGTTGAGTTGAACCCCAGAAATGAAGATTTCACCCAACAGCCCCACCATAAACTGCCGCCTACACCGGTCCTGAACCCAACCGAGGAGACGGCGGTGATGCAGGAAGAGATTTTCGGCCCGATCCTGCTGGTGCGCACGACTAGCAGCACCGAAAGTGCGATTAGCTATGTTAATGATCACGCCCACCCACTTGCGCTATACTTCTTTGGTAAATCAAAGATAGAGGAACAGCATGTTCTGCAAAACACTGTGTTCGGCGGTGTCTCGGTGAATGACACCATCATGCATATCGCGCAGGATGACCTACTCTTCGGCAGGATAGGCCTCTCTGGCATGAGGCATATCACGGGTGCGATGGTTTTCGCGAATTCAGCCACCAAAAGGCCGTGTTCCGCCAAATGCGTTTCGACATGCCAAAATTCCTCTGCCCACCCTATGGCAGCATATTCCGGGCCTATGTCCACAGCCTCATGAAAAACTGACGGGGCCTGGGTTAGTTTTAGGCGGTGTCCAAGCCCAATGGGCTGCGTTGATTAATTCTGAGTACTCGGACTCTCAAAACCTACTTAGGATGATCCGATCCCTCGGTATCCTGAAAGGATAGTAAGATGGTGGACTTGGCTGACGTTAAAAGCTTGCGCATTGATCCAGCCAATAATGGTGGCTGCGATATCGACGTTCCTCATTGTAAAACATGTGCCGCGTTCTCTGGTTTGCTACAAAGACATCTGAGACTTGATTGCAATATGTTTGCATCGCTTCAAATGCAGTAGCCTCATTCTGCCTAGCCTTGCAAATAGCGTCGCTTGCCATAATAGCGCTGTACAATGCGAAATGCATTCCTTGTGATGATAATGGATCGAGCGCCAATGCAGCATCACCTATTGCCAGCCACCTTTTGCCCGCGACTTTTGAGCTAAGGCGCAGGCTGGCATCGCAGCTTTGCAATGGTGCTGACAGAACTGTAGCCGCCCCCAAACCGACATCCAATTCACAGCGTTGCGCCTGCGCCAAGAAACGGTCGGGTTTTTTGCACAAAATACCGACATCTTCGGCTAGTCCGTGAAATGCGATTACTCGTTGTCGGTTTGGCAGGGGCGCAGTGTACCACCAACCGTTTTCGACCGATTTTACCTTGGTGGCTCTTTCAGTTTCATTCGCTGTATCGTTGACCCACCCAATCACTGCCATCTGCCTGTTTTGACGCTTGGATGGCGAGTCCATTCGACGAACCAGCCATGATTTACGTCCGGTTGCGTCGATCAATCGAGGGCTTTGAAACGTGATCTCGCCATCCTCCCCGTCTACACGCACACGGTATTGAACGCCATTGTCGGAAAGCTCCAAAAGCTTAGCTTGAAAGTGATTAACTTCGCGATCTCCGGCAATCTTCAAAAGGTTTTGTTCAAAGCGGTGCCTTAAAATATGCCATCCACCGCCTTCGGGGTCTCGCAAACTATCCTGATACGTCCATGTCGCACTGCCCCAGGCGGACATTTTCGTGTTGCACTGCAGGTAGTTTTCTTTGCCCAAAATGTCTGTGGGTTCATCAAGCTGAAGGGCCTGAAACAGGCGGCGCACGGAAGCTGGCAAAAATTCACCAACTTTGGGGCCCTTGCCAATGATTTCGCCGATCAAGGCGACCTGCAAGCCATGCTGTTTGAGCGCCAGAGCGGCGGCAATACCCGCTAATCCGGCACCCAAAACGGCGATGTCCACTTGAATGATGTTATCGGCCACGACGTTTTATAGTTGTGAACTCTTGTCTGTGTTCCTCGCTAAACCAGCCAGCTTCCTGTAGCAGCCTGTTGTGGAAGCCCAGCTTGGCATAACGTTCCGTAAACTCCTTATGTGCCTGTTCTAACTCAGCTTCTTTAACCGGGGTCAGATTTTCGACGTAAATTTGTTCAGGTAACCAATCCAAGTCTTCTGGCCTTGGTCGCGCTTCGATAACACCCATTTCACCAAAGTGTTGTATCATGTACATCATCTGGACAGCCCCCGGTTCTTGGGCGGGCAGTTGTCGCAGCCACGATGGTCGATTGTGGAAAGCTGCGATGCGCTCATCCATCGGACGTGTTGTATCGCAAAGGGTTTGATAATCGATATAGGTCAACACCTGATTGGGCACGCGTGCTGGCCAATATGTCGGAACATAGGGGTCATACTCCATCGCATAACCGGACCGGCAGGCTGCAGTATCTCCCTGCCACGGCAGGGCCATCCAGCGGGTCAGGTCGCCAGGCCCCTGATCATAAAGGGGGCCGCCCATACTCAAGACTTCAGTTTGCGTCAGTTTCTGACCATAGTTTGGTTCTGCCGTACCTATCTGCCGCTCTCTAATGCGATAAGGCGCACGATACATGGATGCATGTCGCATGGGCCAAGTTAGTTCACAACCGGGATGGAATGCGTCGGCCAAACAAAAATGCATATTGGCACGATCCAGCATTTCCGGTTGTTCTTGCAGGTCTACGTCTTCAAACTTGGTGTAATGTTGGGTAGGGCCGTCATAATCGCTGATAAAATCTCCACGTACCCATTGCGTCATGATGTGTTCATAATATTGCGGAAGACGTAGATAAGCTTGCGCGTTGATTTCCGCCTGATCATCCGATGCATTGGTGTAACCATATGTGTCGCCATATTCCCAAGGCCAACTACTTGGGTCCATGTCTTTGCCGGTGGTAGTACGAAAGCTATTGTAAACGGTTCGCCGCAACTCCCCATAGGGGTCTGGATAAAGACTGCTTTCCGGGGCGAACCCGAGCTTACCCATGAGCGTTAGATCTTCAAAATTCATCGGCCCATCTGCGCCGAACATGGCCGAAATACCTTTGTTGACCCACTGCAACGCGGTCATGCGCTCTAGGATGGGCTGGATATGCCGACGAAAAGACACGCGTTTTGGAAGCTCCATCATCCCGGCAGATATGTATACACTGCGGATAAGGTCATCCATTGTGCGCCAGCTGGTCAGATCTGGAGCGTAGTTAGGCGGTGCAGAGGTCACCCATGCCGGATCAGCGCTATAGTTTTTGTCGCCGACACGTACCTGCGCATGGACGGGGCCATCGGCAATATCATCGTACCATCCTGCTGCGTTGTTAAAGCTGGACGGGTTGGCCGGGTCATACACGGGTTGATTGGTTGGGCTGGCGGAAACACCATGGCCTGGGAATACGAGCAGCCGACCAACATCGTCTGTTCTAAGCTCACCAAGATAAACCGGCGTGCCCCGGAAATCGCCGGTCATGGAATATGTCGAATCCTGCATGTTGATGCCCGATATCTGGGTTTTCCCGCCATCAATGCAAAGCGGATTACGACTGCCGCCTTTTACACCGGGGTTCCGCAATGGAACCGACAAATTCTCGGTCGCTGGTAAATCCATGGCTGCATCAAACTCAAACCATTGGGCTTTTTTGTTGGCGACATGAACAGACCAAGAAATTTCAGAGTTCGAAGACTGCTGGATCTCGGCCACCACATCCCCATTCTTGTCATAGCCATAGATGCGGAAGCGTGCCGCCTGGCGCTTGAGGGCACCGCTAGGGTCCCGGCTCGTACCAAATTTAGTGAGCTCGGGATGGGTGATTTCCGGGCCGATATAATACCCGTCCTTGCCACTCATCTGACTGTTGCCTACGCGCGCGACACCAATGCCCGGGTGAATGCGAACCGCACAAATCCTCTCGATTTGCTCTTTAGTTAGCGGAATGGGCTTAGCCTCCGGTTTCTGATGCGGGAATGGGCACTGCGGGTTTTCAATCTTTGGCTTCCCCGGTTTTTCGGGCTCGCAGATGGGTTGGCCGTTCTGCATGCGGCGGTAATCTGCGCTAGCCTTATAAACGACCATTCGCGCTTCGGCGATACTGCCGACCGGGGCGTTTTCTTTGGGTACCCGCCCAATGTTGAATGCAAGCCAGTCGCCGTAAGTCTCCTGTTCTGCTTTGGTGATGTCCTGTTTAGGCAGTTCTATCGTTGCGACATGAACGGGTACGGCTTCGTCTTGATCCCAGATGACAGTTGCGCGGTCTAGGGGGAAATGTTCATCAATATATGCTTGACCCAGCTCTTTCGCATCTGGACGTTTCTGGATGTAAATGTCGAGCGTCGCCTGCCCTTTGCCCATGCGACCCGCCAGTTCTTTACCCAGAAAATCGGGGTCGTTGATATCAGGGTCACCGACAAAGGTCGAAGAACCGGGAACGATCATATATTTGCAATAGGATGGGCCCAGACGAAACGGTACAACGCTCCACAAATCGGTGGCGAGCACTGAGCGGATCGGTCTTTCCAAACGTTTCAATAATCCAGCCGTTGCAGGTGAGTCGCGCTGTATCCACTCGTCTGACCATCCCTCAAAACTCGCCTTCGTGAATTCACACATCTGTTTGGCGTTATCGACAAAGAAAAAAGGAACATTCTGTAGCAATAGATCAGCGGTGTTAGCACCGTCGTCAGAAACGATTTTTTTGCCCGGCGTATCAAAGATTTTAATGCCAATGCCAATCGTGCTTTTCCAATCTGGCCGGCCATCGTTGAGATCAGAAGAATAGCGGACATAGACCGGGTGCTTCGCCTCAGGGTTGGCGAAGATGCCGTGCTGAAGATCCTTAGGTATATCTTTCCGATACGTAATTTCACCCCGAATAATCCCATGAGTGCGCAAGAAAACCGGACGCCGGGCAGGGCACTGACCCAGCGTTTCCACACGCCTTTTTCCCGTCATGTCGACAAACATATGTTGAAGGCATTTTATTGGGTCTGCACAGTCGCAGGTTTCGGTCAGTTTTTCATCAATACTTTCAAACAGGCTCTTCATGGCACCCCCCTGATTTTTTGCTCAGGACACACTGAGTTCATAACAGCCAATTTTGCTTGTACGAGCGTATGTGGATCCAATCTCGAGTTGGATCGTAGTCATGATCCAGTCAACCGATAAGTGTATTAATGTACGATGCGTGCAGAAAACGACTTCACCAGTAATCTTAGGGGGTGAGGCCACAAGCAGATTTGATCTAATTGTCGTCTGGTAGCTTGAGTGGGGTCGGTTTTGGTGACTAAATAAGGATTTCCGGCCGGAACTTTGTCGGAATTCCGTCCACGCCATCCAACACCAAATCCGCCATGACTTGCCCTACTTTAGGAGCCAATCCCAAACCGATTTTAAAGCCGCCGTTGGCAATAAACTGATCATCATAAATGGGATGCGTACCAAGCATAGGTGTTCTTGCTCGTGCACATGGGCGCAAACCGGACCATCGCTTAATCACTGCTGCACCGTGTAGAGCGGGAAAAGCCTGTACCGCTCGGTCAATCACCTCATCTAACTGAGTATCTGTTGAATGAGGGTCTGCATATTCGCGTTCGGAGGTTGAGCCGATGGCCGTAGTGCCATCCTCATGTGGGATGATATGAATTCCATCTGAAAAAATCTGAGGGATGTCAGGGGCAGAGAAGTCCAAAAGGGCGCTTTGACCTTTGACACCAAATCCGGCAGTTTTCCCCAGAACAGCACTCATTTCCTCCAGTCCTGCAACGCCAGTGGCGTGGATTACCTTGCCAGAGTGCATACCCTCAGTAACGACTTGCCCACCCCCAGCGACAATTGCCTTAGCTAAAGCATCACAGGCTCGGCGGGGGTGAATACGGGCGGACAATGTATCATAGGCCAAATAGCCTGTTGGCGAGATAGGTCCGAAAGTGGCTTCATCGGCCTCAATCACTTCCCAAACCGCTTCTCCTCGCCAGATGGCGCGGGCGCTTTCAACGCGGGCTAGGCTAAGCGCCAGCAACCGTTCATCCAGGATGGATTGCAAGCGCCCCAATCGCCCATACCCGGTGAACTTTCCAGAAACCTCCGCAACCTCCGCCCAGAAAGATTGGGCCATCAACAGGCTTTCAAGCTGAAACGCCTTTTTGTCATTCCAATTGTCAGGCGTGTGTGGCGCCAATGCGCCCACAATCCCACCAGATGCCCCGGCACCCGGCCCGCCCGGATCAATGACCTGAACACGGGCCCCTTTTTTTTGGCACGACCACGCGATGGAAAGGCCGAAAATTCCCGCGCCCAATATCGTAACGTCCGCCATTGCCAATCCCTCAGGCCCACTGCACTGTCGGGTCAGCTTGTAGCATGACGATTTGAACGAAACGATGGAATACCCAGCGAAATATCCTGCGAAACAGCAACAGAACGAAGTGGAATGGCAGACCGGTGAAGTGCCAGTGTCTACTCGGTTCGATGATCCATATTTCAGTATAGAAAATGGGCTGGCAGAAACGAACCACGTGTTTCTCGCTGGCAATAACTTGCCAGAGCGATTTTTGGATGGGTTTCAAATCGCAGAACTTGGTTTCGGTACAGGACTGAACCTGTTGGCCGCATTGAAAGCGTGGAGGGAATCAGGTGCGCCTGGTGTCTTGAACTTCACATCCTTCGAAGCCTACCCAATGCAAGCAAAGGAGATGATACGGGCACAAACAGCATTCCCTGAGTTGCAAACAATCGCTACTGAACTGGCAGGCCACTGGAACGCGGGAAAAACTGAAATTTCACTACCAGACCTGCGGTTTTCTCTGGTTTTGGGGGATGCGCGCGAAACTCTACCCAAATGGTATGGAAAAGCAGATGCATGGTTTCTGGACGGCTTTTCACCGGCCAAAAACCCCGAATTATGGGAGGCATCGCTAATGGCCGAAGTTGGCGCACATACGGCACCCAATGGCACCGTCGCAACCTATACCGCCGCTGGTTTTGTCAGGCGTGGGCTCAAGGCTGCTGGGTTTGAGGTCAGCCGCACCCCCGGCTATGGCCGTAAACGGCACATGTCATGCGGGTGTATGGTGTAACGAAAGGGCAATTAAGTCAGTCTCAACGGCCCTTCGTTTCAAGGCCCTTCGATACGCTTTGCACAGCCTCAAACTGCGAAAGAAACACGTTCCCCGTCATTTCCTGCAAAAAATGTTGCTCCTGCAACCGGTCCATAACCGGGCCTTTCACTTCGGAAAGGTGCAGCTGCACGTCCATTTCATTCAGCCGTTCATTGATCGTTTCAAGCGACTCCAGCGCACTTAGGTCAATTTCGTTGATGGCAGAGCATTGCAGGATGACATGCCTGATCGCCTTATCACCTGAAACACGGTTCTGAACATTGTCCTCCAAAAAACGGGCATTGGCAAAGAACAGGCTTTCATCAACCCGCAGCGTCACAACATCCGGCGTTGTGATTACCTCATGACGAAGGATGTTACGAAAATGCTCGGTCCCCGGCACCTGACCAACTTCTGCAATATGCGGCTTGGAAGATTTATACAGGTGCAAAAGGATTGATATGCCGACACCTGCCGAAACACCCGCCTCAACGCCCGAGGATAGCGTGATAACAATCGTGGCAAGAACTGCTGCAAAATCCGTTTTTGAATAACCCCAGCTCCGTTTCATGATCGAAAAATCAACCAAGCTGAGCACAGCAACAATAATGGTCGCGGCAAGCGTCGCTTTGGGTAGAAAGTAAATCAACGGTGTCAGCGCCATCGCCGCGATGGCAAGACCAACAGCGGTAAACGCCCCTGCGGCTGGCGTTTCTGCGCCAGCATCGAAATTGACTACGGACCGGGAAAAACCGCCTGTCACCGGGAAACCACCTGTTAACGAGGCACCAATATTGGCCGCACCAAGCCCAATCAGCTCTTGGTTCGGGTCGATACGCTGACGTTTTTTTGCAGCCAATGTTTGGGCCACAGAAACAGATTCAACAAACCCGATAATCGAGATCAGAAGCGCAGGCACTAATAACTGACCGAGTAAATCGAGCGAGAATGATGGCAATGTAAATGGAGGCAGGCTTTGCGGCACTTCACCAACAATTTTCACGCCCAATTCGGACAACCCAAAGGCCCATACAGCAAGAGTCGTTATAACAACAACCGCGACGGGCCCGGTCTTAACCAGAACGCCCGTTAACCCACTGCCAATCCCGAACCCTTGCAATAAGGGTTTCAGACCAGATCGTACCCAAAACAGGAACGTGGTTGCCAAAATGCCAATTACGGCGGTGATCCAGTTGATCTCAGAAAGATGCGCCGCAAGCGATAGGACAAGGTCCAGTAGGTTGTGGCCATGCGCATCAATGCCAAAAATGTGCTTTAGCTGACTGGCCGCGATAATAATGCCAGAGGCTGTGATAAATCCGGCGATCACTGGGTGTGACAGGAAGTTGGCAATAAATCCCAACCGAAACAGGCCCATTCCAACCAACATCACGCCCGACAGCCCAGCCAGTGACAGCGCCGCCACAGCGAAGCCCATCGTCCCTTGCTCTACGATATTGCTAAGTGCGGCCGCCGTCATCAAAGACACCACCGCCACCGGCCCAACAGCTAATGCTCGGCTAGTGCCAAACATCGTATAAAGCAGAATGGGGGCAATCGAAGCATACAGCCCGGCCTCTGGGGGAAGCCCCGCCAAAATGGCATAAGCCAATGACTGAGGGATCAACATAATCGTTACGATCAACGCTGCCATCAGGTCATTGGACAGGGCAGGGCGGTCATATTGACGACCCCAAGTAAGGATAGGCAGGAAGCTTTTCATCGCTGCTTTCACAATACAATCTTAATGCGCCCAGTCTTGTCTGGGCCACGCCGCCCCTGCCTTATTTGGGAAGGGGCGGCAGAAAACGGTGCTACTTAACGGTGACTTTTTCAGGTTTCGCCATCCACTCATGGCCCTTCAGCATCGCTTTCCAATATACAGGAGGTAGCATTTTTTCCTTTAGAAACCATGCCGCTCGGCTGGGCTTGGTGCCATCGAGCAGCGCTTTTGGAAAGCTAGGCAACATCGTGCCGCCATATCCAAATTCGGCCAGAACAATTTTACCGCGCTCGACGGTCAATGGGCATGAACCATAGCCGTTGTATTGGGCAACTGGGGCACCGCCGCGCATATCTGCCAGCATATTCTCAGCAACTATAGGGGCCTGAATACGCGCCGCAGCCGCTGTTTTGGCGTTTGGCGCATTCATCACATCACCCAAAGACCACACATTGTCATAGGTTTTGTGCCGCAGCGTAGCTTGGTCAACATCAACCCAACCTGCAGCGTCGGCCAAAGGTGATACACGCACAAAATCAGGTGCAGTTTGCGGTGGGCAGACATGCATCATGTCAAATTCCATCTCAACCTGTTCAATCGGTGCGTCAGGTTTGGAAACGTCAAACCATGCCTTTTTGGCGGGGCCATCAACCGCGACTAGATTGTGAAAGAAATTCAGGCTGGCGTCGTATTTTTCGACATAATCCATCAGGGCAGGAACATAATCCTTAACCCCAAACAGCACCCCGCCAGCATTGTTAAACTGGATGTCGATGTTCTTGAGAACGCCACGGCGGTGCCATGCATCACCGGAAAGATACATCGCCTTTTGCGGGGCACCCGCGCATTTGATCGGCATTGGCGGCTGCGTGAAAATCGCGCGGCCCTCGCGCATGTTTTCTACCAACTGCCACGTATAGGGGGCCAGATCATAGCGGTAGTTAGATGTTACCCCATTCTGACCCAGCGTATTGACCAACCCTTCGACCTTGTTCCAGTCTAGCTTCAGGCCGGGGCAAACAACCAAACGGTCATATTTCACAACCCGGCAGCCATCCAGAATGATTGCATTATTCGCAGGTTCAAACGCGGCAACGCCAGCTTTGATCCAGTGCACACCGGCGGGGATCAATGATCCCATTGTCCGAGAAGTTTGTTTTGGCTCGAATATACCGCCACCAACCATGGTCCAACCGGGCTGATAATAATGAACATCTGCCGGGTCGATAATTGCGATCTCAAGGTCTGGCTTACGCTTTTTCAAACTCGCAGCAGCGGCAATGCCGCCAGCGCCGGCGCCGACAATCACAACTTCATAACTGGCATCACCAATGTTGGTTGGGGTTTTGCCTTTGTTGACGATCCGGCGCACAACTCCGCCCATGTCATATCCAGCTGATTTCGCGGTGGCTAGGATGTCTGACGCATCTTCTTGCTGAGCTTGCGACAACGACCAAAGGGTGGCTGAGCGTGTACCTGTGCGGCAATAAGCCAGAACAGGCCCAGGCAAGGCAGTTAGAAATGCACCAAACTCCGCTGCATCTTCGTCCGTAACCTTCCCCGCCACGATGGGCAGATAATGTGCCTCTAACCCAACCGCCTTAGCCGCTTTCGCAAGCTCCTTAAACGTCGGTTGATCCGCGCCTTCGCCGTCCGGGCGATTGCAAATGATGCTGCGAAATCCAGCGTCTTTGATGGCTTGCAGGTCAGTGGGCAAGATTTGCTCGCTAACCGATACACCTGATGTAAGTGTTTTGATGTTCATGACAGTATCTCTTTGTTGGATCTTGGCCGGATCAGAGCACGTTGACAGGCACTTTTAGCATCGGGTTGCCATCGCTATCCGTTGGCACTTCGCCTGCCCGCATGTTCACCTGTAATGACGGAATAATCAGCTTTGGCATTGCCAACTGGGCATCCCGCTCGGTCCGGAACTTGATGAACTCGTCGCGGGTTTTACCACCGCCGACATGGATATTTTCGGCTTTCTGCGCAGCGACTGACGTCTCCCATAAAATGGCGCGCCCATTTGGGCCATAGTCGTGGCACATGAACAGGCGCATATCGTCAGGCAATGCCAGAACCTTCTGGATACTGTCGTAAAGCTCTCCAGCATCCCCACCGGGGAAATCCGCGCGGGCAGAGCCGCCATCAGGCATGAACAACGTATCGCCAGCAAAGGCCGCATTGCCCATCACATGCACCATACAGGCAGGCGTGTGGCCCGGTGTGTACATGGCAAAACCCTGCATATTTCCGACCATATAAGTGTCACCATCCTTAAACAGCGCATCGAACTGAGACCCATCACGCTGGAATTCGGTGCCTTCATTAAACACCTTTCCAAATGTCTCCTGCACCACCATGATTTTTTCGCCAACGCCGATTTTGCCGCCCAATTCCTGTTGCAGGTAAGGGGCCGCGCTCAGGTGATCCGCGTGCACATGGGTTTCTATGATCCAGTCGAGCGTCAGGCCACGTTCCCGAATTTCAGCAATCAAAGTATCGGCGTGATCATAAGTGATCCGACCGGCGGCATAATCGATGTCCATAACGCTATCGATAATGGCGCAATGGTTGCTGCTGGGGTCTTTGACGATATATGTGATGGTATTGGTCGCCTCATCAAAATGAGCAGAAACCTCAGGTTTGACCGACATATTTACGGGGTAAGACATTCGGGTGTTTCCTTCAAATTATGATGTTCAGGTCAGGCTGGCGCTTGGGCGCGGTTAGCCAAAACAGCCTGTATGGATTTCGCGGCAAAGATGCCGGCAATCACTGCGATAACAAAGGCAATCACTTCGATGCGGCCAGTGCCAAGCGCAGGTAGCGCCCCGCCGGGGCAGAAACCTGCAATGCCCCAACCAATGCCAAATACAGCGGAGCCACCGATCAAAGGCAGGTCAATGTCGCGGCGCGTAGGCAGCTGAAAGCTGTGTGACATCAACGGCGAAACATGTTTTAAAACAGCGCGATAGCCAAAGAATGTCGTCAACAGCGCTCCACCCATAACAAACGCGAGGCTGGGGTCCCAAGTACCTGCAATGTCAAAAAAGTTCAGCACTTTTGCCGGGTTGGCCATGCCAGAGATGGAAATGCCAATCCCAAAGATCAGGCCGATGAGGTAAGTTGAAATCAAACGCATCTGATCATGCTCCGGTCATGTGGCGGATCACAAAAACTGTAATCGCAGTGACAACCATAAAGGTAAGCGTGGCAGCAATTGACCGACCGGAAAGACGTGCCATGCCGCAAACACCATGGCCAGAAGTGCAACCGGCACCAAAGGTCACGCCGATGCCAACGACAAAGCCGCCAACCAGAAGCATGGGCATGGAAATAGGAACCTGCACAGCCGGGTACTGACCAGTGAATAGCATCACTGCGACCGGCCCAGTGATCATGCCGAGCAGGACAGCCGCCCTCCAAGACCAATCAGACAGGCTAAGCGGCTGCAACAATCCGGCGAGAATGCCAGTGGCACCCATAATGCGTCCCATCGTGGCCATCAGCAAAACCGCTGAAAGGCCGATCAAAACACCGCCGCCAAGTGATTGCAGCGGGGTAAAAGCCGTCTCAATCATCATAGTTTGCACGTCCGAATACCAAAGATGCGGTAAAGCGGGCAGAACTTCACCGCCGATGTGCCGAGCATGATCAGGCCAGCAACCACTGAAATGATTGTAGCAACGCTGCCACTAAAAATGCCCAAGCCGCTGACGAACGGAGCGGCCGGCAAGGCCAAGCCCAAGATAATACGGATTACACGGTCGATGGTGCCCAGATTCGCGGTCATTTTGCAGTCTCCTGTTTAAAGCTAGGGCTTTACTAGCGAACAGGGCTGCGAAGTTTGGTGATCTTGTCACCAAACATTCAAAATTCTTTATGTGTTGTGGTTCGCGAGCCTTTGAAGCTGTTCACGATCAGTAATGCAAATACGCCCGCGCGCTTGTTCAATCCATTCTCTACGATGGAATTCCTGTAACTGCCGCGAAATCACCTCTCGTGCCGTACCCAATTCGACCGACAGCATTTGATGGGTCGTCGAAACAACGTCGCTTCCACCCGATAGCTGGATCAACTTTTCCGCCAGCCGCACATCAAGCCGCTGAAAGGCAACCTCATCGATCATCAAAAACAGGTCAGTGATACGTTTGGAAAAGGCAGCAAATACAAAATCGCGAAAGGACTTGGATTGGGCGACCAAATCATCAAACACATCACGCGGCACAGCAGCGGCTCTGACAGCTGTTTCAGCTATCCCGTCGGCGGAATAATCCTCATATGCCAACAGGCAGGCCGTTGTTAGAACACAGCTTTGCCCGGCATGAATGCGATACAGCACAATCTCATGTCCTGTGTCAGACACCTGCTGAACCCGAACTGTGCCGTCCAACAAAAACAGCATGTTCTCGGGTGATTTTGCCGGTCCAAAAATCGTCGTACCTTTGGGTGCGGTGATGATTGCACTGCGTGTCAGCAGCATTTCCTTTGTTGCGGGTTTAAGGCGCGACAGTCCGGGAAACCGTTCAATCCATTCAGTTGCCTCGGTCATCAACCTTCTCCAGCATTAACCAACTGCTCCCTTCTGTTATCTGACCCAGCCACAGACAATGCAACAACGCCGCTTGCGCCAAATTGAACAACTCGCATAATCAATCCCGCGCCACTGTGACCCTACTGGGGCTTTGCAGCCATCCCGCTACGGTTCTTAACAAAAAAGGTCATCATGCAGCATTTCTCACTTCTCGACCTTTCACCGATCCCAGAGGGAAAAACAGCGGCAGATGCATTGGTAAACACAGTCAATCTTGCCCGCGCGGCAGAGGGGTTTGGCTATCATCGCTATTGGTTGGCCGAACATCACAATATGCCCGGTATCGCCAGTGCAGCGACGGCAGTCGTAATAGGCCACGTTGTTGGGGCAACCAAAACCATGCGCATCGGGGCAGGGGGCATCATGTTGCCCAATCATGCACCACTGATGGTGGCAGAGCAGTTTGGAACCTTAGAAACGCTATTCCCCGGCCGTATTGATCTCGGCCTTGGCCGCGCACCCGGCACAGATATGGCAACCGCTCGTGCCCTCCGTCGGCACATGACTTCGGAGGACAATTTTCCGCAGGATGTGTTAGAACTGCTCGATTATCTCAGCGATGAGCCCAGCAAGTCAGGCGTGCATGCCGTTCCCGGCGCAGGCACAAATGTGCCGATATGGATTTTGGGCTCCAGCCTCTATGGCGCTCAGCTCGCTGCACATTTTGGGCTGCCTTATGCTTTCGCCTCGCATTTTGCTCCTGCGATGTTGGAGGAAGCGATTGGCGTTTACCGCAGTGGTTTCCAGCCGTCGAAATGGCTAAAGCAGCCTCATTTGATGGTCGCGGCAGGCGTTTGCGCGGCAGAGACGGATGAAGAAGCAACCTATCTGCGTTCCTCACAAATCCTCGCTTTTGCTCGCTTGCGAACCGGAAGGCCCGGAAAACTGCCATTGCCGACGCATGACCTCTCGCTGGAAATTCCGCCCGCAGTGATGGTGCAAGTCAAACACGCTTTATCTTGTTCAGCCTCCGGCTCCGCCGAAACGATCAGAGCAGAGCTTGGCGCGATTGTTGATAAATATCAGCCTGATGAATTGATGGTGACAGGCATGATCCACGATCCGGCTTCGCGGATACGATCATTCGAAATCGCGGCGGTCGCATTGACTGACTTATGCCAGCCTTAGGATGCTCGCCGTAACGCGAGATCCTCTCGATCTGCCTCATCCAGGATATTTAAGCCAAAGAACCAACGCCCCTTAACCATCCAAGCTGTGCCGAAGGCCCATAAGGCAAGCGCCTCGAACCAAAAAGTCAGCCTGTAGGTGTTCCACCATTCAAACCCCAATATGGTTTTTGCCGCCAACACCAACATGCTGAAAACAATTAGCCCACCAGAAACATAATAAACCCAGTTCCTGTTGCGTTTGGCCGGATTACTCCCGCCTCTCTTTTCCGTGTGTTCGGGTGCCTTGCGGGTGAATACAAACAGAGAATAGTAAGCAAGAAATGCAAACAAGACGGCTGCCGCAGAGAAATGCAAAGTGTCTGCATTTTTAAATAGCAAAAAGAATGTATTGTTATCAGATGCTGGTGTGATGGTTACGTATTTTGCACCCTCTGCCAAATTGAAATCCGCCAATGCCCGCCCCGAAAAACTTTCTAACGAACATCCTCTTTCACTAGTGGGAAGTGCCGCAACCGCAAAAGCAGCCAACCCGGCAATCGTCGCAAGTCTGCTTTCAGACCGGCTGGCACCTCGATAAGAGATCAAGAATGCACCGATAAACACGAGCGCACCAACAAAGACATCGCCCCAGAACTGAGCATAATAAAAGTGGCTAATGGAGATATAGAAACAATTGCCTAGAGCGGATGCAGTTAACATAACAACGGGCAGCCCAAGGGCGACCAATCCCACAAATCGCGCCAATAACCGTTGATCGACACGCACGTTCGGGTCGGTCGCATAGATGTAGTTTGAGTCTGGTTGGTATCTATTCGGACCAGTTTCAAATAACTGAAGCATCGCTTTTTCACCAAGTTTTCTCAAAGGCTTTATCGTTAACCAAAGAAGTTAATATTTTTTAACCCGAGGGTACAACTATGTAGCCTGCCGTGATTCTTGAGTAATTTCTGGCAATGCGTAAGCATGGCCCAAAAGAAAAGACCGCATCCCTTTCGGAACACGGCCTTAACTTAGAATCCTGCGAAGATGCCAAAGGCACCCTCCCGGTCATCCTACAACGAATTAAGATTCGCGCAGGTTAACCGCAGAAGATTTGCCACGACGTGAGTCTACTTCGATGTCGTAACCAATTTTCTGGCCGTCGTTCAGGCTGTTCATGCCTGCACGCTCAACAGCGCTGATGTGTACGAATACGTCATCGCCGCCTTCGTCAGGCTGAATAAAGCCGTAGCCTTTGGTGGAGTTGAACCATTTTACGGTGCCGTTAGCCATTTGATCGTCCTTTAGTTTGATCAGTTGCGCCTAACATAGACGCTATTCGTTAGCCGCCTAAATGCGACATGATTAGGTGTTCTGGACCGACTGCTATGCGGGCAACCGGCATCACTAACACATTGATGAGGGTGGGGTTGGTATGCCCCCCGCCAACTTTGTGCGAATGAGGGTTCGGATAGGCCGTTATTGCCAGTTTGGTCCAATTCGTCTCAGTGTTTCCGCCTCTCCCCCTCGCCATACGGCTTAAAGGAAAGGTTTCTATTTCTATTCAGAAGGAAGCTTGCGTAGATCAGCGGCCTTAATTTGTCCCTCAAGTGGGTAATCCGGCAACGATCGATACGACTTCTGCAAGATAGTTGGCCTCTGACGATGATTCGACATCTACGCGAGACCATGAGTTCGCATAGTCCACTTTATTGGCGGAAATGCAAACTCAATTTTGCCGTAAGCCCCTTCTTAACGTTACGGAATCCCAGGATTAGCGACCGCTGTGACCGAATGTTCATCTGTGGCAGCATCTTTTCGGTGGTAAAATGACGGCCCTAAGCTTCCAGTGCCTCAATCATTTCCACCCGCGTTGCATGCCGCCCACCTTCAAAGTCAGCGCTCATAAAGGCATCCACGATTTCCAAGGCCAGTTTATGATCAACTAACCGCGCACCAATCGACAGCATATTGGCGTCGTTATGTTGGCGGATCATGCTAGCTGAAAATGTATCGCCACAAACGCCACAACGTATGCCCTTTACCTTATTTGCCGCCATCATAATGCCTTGGCCCGTCCCGCACAGGATAATCCCAAACCGACAATCGCCTGACGCAACATGTCTAGCTGCTGCCTCTCCATGCTTCGGATAATGAGTGCTTTCCGCCGTTGTTGGCCCAATATCGACTGCCACCCAACCCTGTGCTTCGATATGTTTGGCAATCGCCTGCCTAAGCTCGATGGCAGCGTGGTCGCTAGATAGAACGATCCGATTATTCGTGGTCATTTTAGCATTCCGTTTTCGGGCGTGATGTCACGTTTTCACCCCCTAGTGGCAAAGACCCTGTTAAGCAACAAAGAACAGGCGTTGAAACGCGGTTTCGCCCGCCTTTGAAAACGTCACAACTCGGGTTTCCTTGTCCCGCTTCGCCCATTTCAAATCTTCAAACCAAGTTAGAAAAGCCCGGCCGAGGCTACCTGCCAGATGAGACCGTCGCTCGCTCCAGTCCAGACATTCCCGACATAGCGGAGACCGCATCTCGCGCAGTTCATCAACATCAACACCCAGGTCATTTGCGAAATCAGCGCCTTTGTCGGTGATGATCAAATCGTCCCCCTCATGGGTCAAACATCCCTGCGCCATCATACTATCGAACAGTTGCGTTCCCATATCTCCCGCCAGATGGTTATAGCATACCCGCGCTCGACGCAGCGCCGCATCCTTTGGCCCCGTGCGTTTGCGCAGATGCCCGGCTCCAGCGGCCAACCCCATCAACCCCTCCAGCACATGAGCGACTTCGCCATTTGCCAGCGAGAAATATTTGTGCCGGCCCTGTTTGCGCGGGGCCAGCAATCCGCCGTCGTTTAGCTTCGATAGATGAGAGCTTGCGGTCTGGATCGTGATGCCAGCCTCATGGGCCAACTCACTTACCGTCAATGCTTTCCCACTCATCAATGCGGTCAGCATATTTGCGCGGGCAGGGTCGCCGATCAACGACGCGATGTGGGCTATATCAGGACCTTCTTTCATAGTTCGACCGTAGGCGAAGCATTCGCGCTGCGCAACCGGCTATTGTTGGCGAAATTCAACACAACAAGGACATGACCATGCTCACCTGCATCATCCGCTATCAAATCGATCCAAACAAAAAGGCCCAATTTCAGGAGTACGCCCGCAACTGGGGGCAGGCGATCCCGCGCTGCGGGGCTGATCTGATCGGATATTACGCCCCTCACGAAGGGTCCAGCACGCTTGCTTATGGAATCTACAATGTTTCCAGCCTTGCGGAATATGAGGCTTACCGCGCCCGTTTGATGGCCGATCCGCTTGGGCAGCAGAATTATGAGTTTGCGCAGAAGGAAAAGTTTCTATTGCGTGAAGACAGAACCTTTTTGAAACTGGCCTCAACGCCCCATGGCCCCGGAGCATCCATATGATCGCCGTCATCTTTGAAGTTGAACCAGCAGAGGGGCGAAAGCCTGAATACCTAGAGATTGCCGCAGGCTTGCGCCCGCTATTGGAGCAGGTGGAGGGGTTCATATCGGTCGAACGTTTCCAAAGCCTCACCAATCCGCAAAAAGTGCTATCGCTATCCTTCTTCGAAGACGAAGCAGCGATTGAACGGTGGAGGAACCTGCAAGATCACCGCAGCGCTCAGTCCAAAGGCCGGGAGGGCATCTTTGATGCCTACCGCATCAGGATCGCCAGCGTCATACGCGATTACGGCATGTCCGACCGTGAGCAAGCACCGGCAGATAGCAAAGGCGTGCATTCAGCATAAAGCATTCGCTGCCCGGCCCTAGTGAAGCGAAACCTCACAAAGGCCGGGCGGTAAACAAGCACCTAAACTCAAACTCAGGCCGTACCCTTGGCAAACTTAGCGGCGTAATAGTCAACCATCTGACTAACCATATCATCGCCACGCCCCTCAGCCGTCGCGGCCTGTAGTGCGTTCAATGGCGCAGGCGCGATCTGAGATGTAACCCCAGCATCCGCCGCCATCTGGGAATAATAGCCAACATCCTTTGCGGCGTTTTTGATGGCAAAGGCCAGCATAGTCGGGTCGTTATCAACGCCATAGGCCTTAACAAAATCCATCATCCCAGAATGAAGCGGCCCGGCTGAAATGACATTATACAGGCCCTGCCGGTCTACTCCGGCCACATCAGCCATGGCAAAAGCTTCGGCCATCGCATTGGCCACTGTCATTCCAAAGAAATTGTTTATCAATTTGATCGTATGGCCAGACCCAAGCGCACCCAAATGAAACACGTTCTCGCCTAAGTCCTGTAAAACAGGCTCAATCTTATCAAATGCCGCCTTATCACCAGCGGCCATAATATTGAGCAAACCATCGACCGCATGTGCAGGGGTCCGCCCCAAAGGCGCATCAAGATATGTGCCACCCGCTGCTGTAACCTCTCCGCCCAAGGCAATGGTGCTGGCTGGCAGAGATGTACCAAAATCAACCACAACCGCGCCGGAGCTAAGTCCTGCAAGAACACCATCATCACCGCGCATCCGCGATTCCACACTTGCCGAGGTGTCCATGCACAACATGACAATGTCACTGGCTGCGGCAACTTCCCGTGCCGTCGTCACTTCTGTTGCGCCCCGCGCCACCGCCGCATCGACATTTGGGCGTGACCGATTGGCCATAATGGTCAGCTCATAACCTTTGTCCTGCAAGCGACCGACCATCGCGGCACCCATAAGACCCAGACCAATAAACCCAATCTTTGAATTTTCCATGTTCTTTATCCTTGTGTTGTTGGCGGCGTTACCGCGTTAAGCTAAGTTGTTTTCGCTCCTTGCATAGACAAAAGCTCTTCTAACTCTTGGGTAACGCGTAGGCTTTCACCCGCATCCGATATTGGATTCAGCGGGGCCGCTTTCCCGCCAATGACATCAACAAAGTGATCAAGCTGGGCCATCAACGGGGTGGTTCTTGAGGCGTGCACCACCTCGGATACCGGTGCCTCAGCCCAACTATCTGCACCGGTCCATAGGGTAAGGGAAGGGAACGAAACCCCACCCTCCGTCCCTGTAATCCACCACATATCCTGCCCCGTTGCTGCAATATTGGGGTTCTCCGCCGTCGCTGCCTCAAACCCCCATGGGCTGGGTGCCGTGTCGGTAAAACTGATCGTGCCGCAGACACCCGAAGCAAAACGCAACGCGACAGCACCGCTTTCCACACGACCGGCAGCGCGTTGTGTTTGCGATGAAAACCCGGTGGCATCTGCGATTTCCCCCAACACAAACCGCAGCAAGTCTACATCATGGATCAAGTTGATCATCACCGGGCTACCACCAGTACGCCGCCAGTCGGTGTTGAAATATTCATCGGGTTTCCGCACGGCCCAGATCATTGTGGATGTTACCGGCTCACCAATCTTCCCGGACGCAATGACATCCCTCAGCTTCTGAATAGAGTCATGATAGCGCCGGTGATGACCGACCAGGCAATGCACACCACACCGCTTAACAACAGCGTCCAGCGCCAGCGCATCCTCCACAGTCCCCGCAACTGGCTTTTCGATCAACAAGTGCCACCCGCGCCTCGCGGCAGCCTCTCCATGAGAACGGTGGAGGCCAGTTGGCGTCGCGATAATCGCTCCGTCTACGGGCACATCAACATCGGCCAAATCAGTAAAACGAACAACGCCCGGTTCAGGCTGATAGGCCGGGTCGGGGTCAACGACTCCAGCCAGCGAACACCCCACATGGGCCTGAACAGTTTTAATATGGCGACTGCCAATCAAACCTGCCCCGATGACCAATATGCGTTTCACGCCAGACCCTTCCACGCCTTAAGCTATTTTATAGCGATTGATGAATTCGCGATCCGGCTCGACACTCAATCCCGGTCCATTTGGAATGGCAACGCGACCACCATTGTCTTTGACTTGGCCCTGAATGTTCAAAGGCTCAATCAAAAGGTTGTCGCGAAATTTGTTGTCGGTCGTGTCAAATTCCAACATCGGCTCCCACGGGTGCAACCCGCCAGGCATTGGTGGCATTGCTGCTAATAGTTGCAGGTTGGTCGCCACGGCAATGGCAGAGCCCCAGACATGGTTGATTACAGGGGTGAAGTGGGCGTGGCACAGGGCCAGCACACGCAGATATTCAGATATGCCACCCAGTGCGCAAACTTCTGGCTGCGCTATGTCCAACCCTCGATTTTCCAGAATTTGTCGCCAACCCCAGCGATTGAACTCAGCTTCACCGCCAGAAATGTTAACCTTCAGGCCTGCCCTCAATTCCCGGTAACCATCGTGGTCCTCCGGCGCGACCGGTTCTTCGAACCAATATGCATCCAACTCACCCAAGGCATGACCAACATAAAATGCGTCTGACGTTGTGTAACAATGGTTGGCATCAACCATAAATGGGAAATCGTCACCCACGCCACGGCGTACAGCCTCAGCCAGTTTCACATCCGGTTTCGGCCCCAATCCAACCTTCATCTTGGTCGCGGCAAACCCCATGTCACGTATCGCAGCAGCCTCATCAACAAACCGCGCGGCCAATTCATCAGCGGGCTCAGGTCGCAACATCATACCATAACCATACACAGAAACATGATCGCGATGCGCGCCACCGATCAGCTTGTGAATCGGCAGGCCAGCGACCTTGCCAGCAATATCCCAAAGCGCAATATCAACCCCTGAAAGGGACTGCATAGGCATGCCCTTTTGGCCGTGGTCGCGCATAAGGTTGTAAACTTTGTGCCAGATTACATCCCGGTCCATTGGATCATCGCCCAAAACCATTGGCTGGATCACTTGCTCCACAATCGCTTTGTTCGCGAGCGCGATGTTCCCGGGGCCAAAACATTCACCCCAACCTGTTATGCCTTCGTCAGTTTCAATCTCTACCAAATGGGCACTGCGCTTCGCGTAATACTGCTGCGAATACCCAAGCAGTTCAGGCAGATCATATTGCAAGACATGGCTGGTGATCTTTGTGATTTTCATATCTTACAACCGATCAAATGCTAGCTTTGGGTTTAGCAGGTGGCGTCAAGACACCAGCTTGAGGCTCCTGTTTTGGTCTGACTAAACTAGTCGTGAGGAAGGTGATGAGCAAATAATTTATTGAATTTCCATTTATTTCGAGATTAATGATAAATATCGAGTTTTGTTGGCGCCCACCGAAGCCGGACTGTAAATGCAGAGCAATGAAACCATCCACGACAAGCTGCGCGACCGACTGGTCGGCGGGGAATTTGCCCCGGGCCAAAGGCTCAGGGCCGAAACACTGCGCAATGACTACGGCTGTTCAGCATCGACATTAAGAGAAGCGCTTTTTCGTCTGTCCACAGTCGGCTTGGTCGACTTTCAGGAACAGCGCGGGTTTCGATTGCCAGCCATATCGGCAGAACTTCAGCATGATCTAACACAATTCAGGATCATGCTGGAATCTGAGGGTACCTGTATGTCCATTCGATACGGCGGCGTGGCGTGGGAGGCCCGACTGTCAGCAGCCCACCACATGTTATCACACATAGAATCCAAGGTGCGCGATGGGCCGATGAATAGTGAGTTACTGGTATTATGGACCAGAGCGGAATTGAAGTTTCACCAAACTTTAATAGATGCTTGCAACTCCGATGTCCTAAAACAAACTCATTCGGTTGTTTATCAGCGTTTTCGACAGCAACTTATCAATACGGACAAAGAATTTGTGTTCATCCCAGAGAATATCGAGCAACATCAAGGCATTCTCGACGCTGCCCTTGCCCACGACGAAGACCTGATCAGAAAACGGATCGCCTCGCATCTATCACGAAACCTCGCACGGCCACTGCCTGAAAAGGCGACGCCGACGTCCTAGCAAAATTACGGCCCTAGCGGCGCAGAACCCAAGTCAACTGGAACCGACATGAACGATCTATTCACAATTGCCCCGATGACAGATCAAATGAGACAGGCATTGGCGGCTGATTTCACGGTTCACCA
>JBMYPG010000010.1:0-46914 GCA_049600095.1 Pikeienuella sp.
CATAGGATCGGTTGGCAAAGATCAGGGGGTTGCCGGTTTCGACCACGAAAATTTCCTGCACCTGACCGATAAAGACGTGGTGGGTGCCAACCCGTTCTGAGGAGACGACTTTGCAATCAAAGGCTGTTAGCGGGTCGATCACGCGGGGTGCGCCCGTGGCCATAACCTGCCAGTCGGCACAGGAGAATTTGTCGCCACCCTCAACAGGCAGACGCCCGGCAAAGCTGTCTGAGATATAGCTTTGATCGTCGCGCAGGATATTGGCGCAGAAACAGCCGTTTTCGATGATTGCCGCCGCTGATGGCGACTTATGGTGAACGCAGACCAACATGGTTGGTGCATCGCCATCGGCTGAAACCGATGACATTGCTGATACCGTAACACCGGCGCGACCCGCCTTACCGTCTGTTGTCACCACATTAACTGTGGCGGCGGCGTTGCTCATCCCCTGAAGGAAAAGATCGCGCATCGGTGTTTCAGTCATTAGGCCATTTTCCTCGCAAGGTAGGTAGCGAAGTCATAGTTTGGCCGCTCCAGATGGCTGAGGTGACCGGGCTCCGCTACGTCAGAACACAGCCCATTATATACTTTTTCCGTACAACCGCGATCCTCAACATTCACTTCATCCAGCAAATCTTTGACGGCCTGAAAATGGACCTGAGCCTCTGGATCATTGGCGAATTCCGGGGACATGCCACCGCCAAAGCGGATGTCCACACTGCCCACGCCGTTTGGATGCAGGCTGAGATACCAGAAATAGCCGGGCGTCAGGGTAATCAGCAGGCTGGGGTAGATTGCCAGCAGATATGTTGTACGACGGCGATCCTCACCCTCGATGCGCGTATTGGTTGGGTGGGCACAGGCGAGTTTAAAGTCGGCTTCCTTAAGGATCCAGTGGTAGTTGAACGCCTCTAACCCCGGTGGGCAGACCATTTCTTCCAATTTGCTGAGGCCGCCAATCGTGCCTGCGTGACAGACCGGCAGGTGGTAGCTTTCCATGAAGTTTTCGGCCAGCACCTTCCAATTCGTGTCCCATGTGTGGGTTTCGAAAAAGGTTTGAGTGTAGTTTTCCATGCCGAAATCACCAACGAGGTTTTCAACCTCGGCTAATGCCTCGGACACCGGCGCTGCATCTGGGTTCAGCGTGACCATGACCCAGCCGAGCCATTCTTCGCAGCGAACCTGCGGCAGGCGGTAGTTATCTTTGCAGAAATCGTTGTTTTTGGTCATCGCTGGCGCGCCGCGCAGCTTGCCATCCAGATTATATGTCCACGCATGATAGGGGCAGACGACAGAGCGGGTGTTTCCTGACCCTTCCAGCAATGTCGACATGCGGTGAAGGCAGACATTTGACTGGGCGCGCAGGGTGCCTTCGCGATCACGGATAACCATGATTGGCTGACCAGCAAGTTTTAGCGTGGTGTAATCACCCGGATTGGCCAGCGCATCGGCACGGCCGACGCAGAACCAATCAGATTTGAACACATCATCCAGTTCGCGCTGTAAAAAAGCCTCGGATGTATAGACCGATTTTGGCATCGCCCGTGCGTTTTCAAAGGGCTGTGCAACGTTGGCCTTTAGTTCAGAAACCGCATCGATGATCGGATCGTGTTTCGTCATGTTCTTCTCCGTAGCCTTCGCTTGATCACCTGGTATCGGTAGGTGGCCATTCGTTCATGTCAGATACAGCGGAAATTGCTGCTTTATTCGGCGCGCATGGGCAAGGCGACCAAGCTGATTCTGGCCATATTGGCGCTCACCCAAAGGTGGCGCAACATGGTGCATGACTTGATTAGGGCAAAGGAGTGTTTTTCACAACATTGATTAGGCGTGAGCTAATTAAATAATCTTACGTTAGGTGCCCAGCATAACCTGAGCGCCGACGATAAAAATATCCACCACTGCCAAGACAAATGCGATGCGGAGCCAAGCGTATTTTTGCAGTAATATCCGCGCCATGGTTCGGTTGGATTTGGCCAAAGACGTGGCAAGGTCAGAAAATTCTGCCGTGCGGGCAAATTCTAAAAAATCTTTGTCTGACAGATTATCCGCATTCAGTGCAGGCCAAGAATATTTGTCGTGTTGGACAGCAAGCGCCCTTGCCCGGCGGCTGGCATAGCGCGGAAATATCACGATCAGGCAAGAGATGAGGACAACAGCATGAAGCGCAGCGGGTGCCAATGTCCATGCCGACAGTTGCGCCATATCGGGCATTGCAGTTGGCCCGCGCGTCGCCAAAAGGCCGATAAAGGCCAGTAAGGCACCAGCCTTTGCATCCGCAAATTGGGTTTGAGTGACCATTGTTCCGCTTTGACCCAAAAGAAAGGAAATGCGGTGGCGGGTCGTATATTCGACCGAGATACCCTCGGATGATTGCACTTCTGACGCGCGTTCCGCCCAATATTCTTTGTTTTTCATGGCCCCTCCTGCCCCATCATGAAACCGAGTGAGGGGGTAACAGCAAGTGTAAAGCGCCATATTGCTGTTATTGGGCCGGGGTGGATTACCCCCTTGGGTGTTAGAATCGCGCCGATTTCCATCTCTGAAAATGTTGTCAGTTTTAGGTAATCTTTGGAGTTCCCCGCACTGCGGTTGCACTAACGCATTGAAAAGTTGCCATTTTCGCTGACTGCGCGGCGATACTGTGCGCCCAGCCCGACTTTCCGCCTGTTCACCCCACGTTAAGAGCATCGCGTCTTTATCGGCGGCGGAGCTGATGAGGCCGTGGGGCGGTCTTGTCATTGTGTTTTGTGTAATGGGTGATGTGATGAGTGATGTCGTAAGCGACGACGCGCTGTTCGGCGCGGATATCGATTTTTCTTTGGATGATCTGCTGTTTGAGGACGAGGCTGGTGGTGAAGAACCACTGGTTGAAGAAGATGCGGATGGACAGAGCGACGTTCAATCTCTGCCACCGGGGTTCTTTGATATTAGCCTGCTGGGGCCAGAGGGTGCCTTGCGTGCCGGTGGGAATGCTGGAGGCAGCGTGGATGGATCCGTTGAAGGTACGGATAGTGATGATCAAATGCATGCCGGCCATGCGGATAGCCAAGGCAATCGGATTGACGCAGATGATGGTGTAGATGACATCATTTTTGGCTTTGGCGGTGCCGACAAAATCACCGCTGGCCAGGGTGATGACCGGGTTGATGGCGGGTCGGGCAATGATTTTATTCGGGCCGGGGCTGGCTCAGATGCGGTTACTGGTGGTTCAGGTGATGATGTTCTGGATGGTGGTACCGGCGGCGATCAGATGGCGGGTGGCGCAGGCGATGACATTTATTTTGTCGACAGTCTGGACGACTTGGTTTTTGAGGAAGCGGACAGCGGTCAAGACAAGATCAAAACCCTCATTTCACTAGAGCTTGCTGATAATTTTGAGGAACTGTGGCTGGCCTTAGGTGCCGGTGATATCGATTCCGTTGGGAACGATCTGGACAATATGCTGGTCGGGAACGAAGGCAGTAATGTCATTCGGGGCGGTGCAGGAGATGACAGGCTGATTGGCCGAGATGGCAATGATGAGCTGTCCGGTGGTGATGATCGTGATGTTTTGGACGGTGGCACGGGTCTGGACACTTTGTTTGGCGGTGCTGGTGATGACAAACTGACTGGTGGTGCCGAGGTCGATGTGCTGTCGGGCGATGCAGGGAATGACCTGCTAAGCGGCGACGATGGCGACGACATTCTAAATGGCGGCGATGGGAATGACCTGCTGGATGGTGGGGCTGGCGTTGATGAAATGATCGGCGGTGCTGGTGACGATAATTATTTCGTTGACGATGTTAATGATATTGTCGTTGAGGTTGCGGGTAATGGCCGCGACAAGGTTACTTCGTCAGCCGCAGCATTTAATATGGGCGATCATATAGAGACATTGGTTCTGTCCCTTGGTGATATCAACGGCTTCGGCGGTGCGGCTGATAATTTCATTTTCGGGTCAGACGGGGCCAACCTGATTACTGGCGGTGCTGGTACAGACCGATTGTCTGGGCAAGCAGGTAATGATGCGCTTTCCGGCGATGATGGTGACGATCGACTTGATGGTGATGAAGGCGAAGATATTCTGAACGGTGGTCAGGGTGCTGATGTGCTGAATGGTGGTGCCGATGATGATATTCTGGACGGTGGCGACGGTGCTGATCGACTAAATGGCGGCACTGGTGCTGACGAAATGACCGGTGGATTAGGCGATGATGTCTATGTGGTTGACAGCGTTAATGATATAATCAATGAAAACGCCAATGCAGGCTATGATGTTGTCGAAGCCTTTATTGACGTGGTGCTGGGTGAGCATATTGAGGACGGTGTCTTGCTGCGCGATGGTGGCGACATCTCTGGTACCGGCAATGAAAAAGATAACCGTTTTGATGGGAACAACGGTGACAACAGTATCTTTGGCCTCGGCGGCAATGATCGGCTGGTTGGTGCACATGGCGATGATCAGTTGGATGGTGGCGCGGGTGATGATTTTGTTGATGGCGGAGCCGGCGCGGATGATCTGCTCGGTGGTGAAGGGGCAGATCGCCTGCGTGGTGAGGCTGGTGACAATCAGCTTGAGGGCGGGGCGGGTAGTGACCTGTTGTTTACAGGTTCGGACGCTGACCTGATCATATTCTCTGTTGGGCAAGGTTTTGATTTGGTTGATGATTTTGAAGTCGCAGAGGATGTGATTCAGATCAGCGGCTATAACCTTTCCGATTTGGAAATGACCGGTATGGGGAATGGCACCATGGTCAGCATGGCTGATGGAGATGCGATTTATCTGGCTGGTGTTGATGTGGGAGCATTGAGCGAACAGGTGTTTGATTTCCTGTGAGGGCAAATGAAAGAGGTCATTGGGCATTGACGCATAGGTAAAGACACTTGCGTTTATTGCCCCCCTTCCTCATTCTGTCTCGTAACCAAAGCGTTTCGCGTTAATAATGAATCACCTAACGCTGCCTGAAATCTAAGGTTTCAACACGTTAGGTGATTCATGATGGCTTAATTAAAACGCGAAACGCTATTAGCGATTCAGAATGGCAGGAGGCCCCCGATGACCGAAGCTGCATATATTTACGACGCAATCCGCACGCCGCGTTCCAAGGGCAAGGCCGATGGCACGTTGCATGAAGTAAAGCCGATCAATCTGGTCACAACCCTGTTGGATGAAATGCAGCAGCGCCATGATCTGGATACTGCCCGTGTTGATGATGTGATGTTGGGCTGTGTTGCGCCGGTGATGGAGCAAGGGTCAGTTCTGCCCAAGGTGGCGTTGCAAAAGGCAGGCTGGGACGAAAGCGTGCCGGGCGCTCAGGTCAACCGGTTCTGTGCATCGGGCCTCGACACGTTCAACACCGCCGCCGCGAAAGTAGCCAGCGGTTGGGAAGATTTGGTCTGTGCCGGTGGTTACGAAAGCATGAGCCGGGTGCCAATGGGCGCTGATGGCGGGCCATTTGCTGAGGACCCGGAAACCTCCATCCAGACCGGGTTTGTGCCGCAAGGCATTGGGGCCGACCTGATCGCGACCATTGAGGGTTGGAGCCGTGATGACGTCGACGCATTTGCGGTCGAAAGCCAAAAACGTGCCGCCCATGCCCGTGACAGTGGCTGGTTTGATCGTTCGGTTGTGCCGGTGCGCGATGAAAATGGGATCACCATTTTACAGCGCGATGATTTTATCAAACCAGAGACGAATATGCAGCGGCTCGGGTCGCTAAAGCCGAGTTTCGCAATGCCGGGCCAGATGGGGTTTGATGCGGTTGCGCTGGCCAAATATACCGAAGTCGAAGCAATCAACCATGTGCATACGCCCGGAAATTCATCGGGGATCGTCGATGGTGCCTCGTTGATCATGTTGGGGAATGAGCAGGCGGGTAAAGACCTGAACCTGAATCCCCGTGGGCGGGTGGTTTCCATCGCGCTGACCGCGACTGACCCAACCATCATGTTGACCGGGCCGGGGCCAGCATCAGAGAAGGCCTTGCGTAAGGCTGGCCTGACGATTGACGATATTGATCTGGTGGAGATTAACGAGGCTTTCGCCTCTGTCGCATTGCGTTTGCAGCGCGATTTGGATGTGCCGGATGAAAAGCTGAATGTTGTTGGCGGTGCCATCGCGATGGGTCATCCACTGGGGGCAACGGGTGGTTGCCTTGTGTCGACGATGTTGGATGAGCTGGAACGGCGTGACCAGAAGCGAGCGCTGATCTGCATGTGTGTCGGCGGCGGCATGGGTATTGCCAGCATTATTGAGCGGGTGTGAGCCATGACTGATTTTATCTATGACCGCGACGCAGATGGCATTGTTACCATCACTATGGACATGCAGGGCCAGTCCGCCAACACGATGAACAGCCGGTTTATACCCGGTATGAAAGACGTGTTGGAAAAGCTGAATGCCGAAGACGGGCTAACCGGGGTTGTTTTTGCCTCTGCCAAGAAAACATTCTTTGCTGGTGGTGACCTGAACGATATTTTGGCCGCAGAGGAAGCGAACGAAGAATTGCTGGCGTTCATTGAGGCCAATAAAGCGCCCTATCGCGCGCTGGAACGGCTGCAGGTGCCTGTCGTGGCCGCGATCAATGGCGCGGCGCTGGGTGGCGGATATGAATTGTGTCTCGCCTGTAATCACCGCATTGTTGTGAATGACCCAAAGGCAATTGTTGGCCTGCCAGAGGTTACGCTGGGCTTGCTGCCCGGTGCCGGCGGTGTGGTGAGGTTGCCAAAGTTGATCGGGTTGGAAAAGGCGCTGCCGCTGTTGTTGGAAGGCAAGCCAACCAAGCCAGATAAAGCGCTGGCGATGGGCCTTGTTGATGAGGTCGTTGACAGTGTTAATGACTTGATCCCAGCAGCCAAGGCATGGATCGCTGCGAACCCTAAATCATGGGAACAGCCATGGGATCGCAAGGGGTTCCGCTATCCCGGCGGTGATGCCCTGTCGCCAAAAATCCGTCAGATCATGCAGGTTGCCCCTGCAATGTTGGTGCAGAAAACGCGTGGCCTGATGCCCGCACCGGAAAAAATCCTCGATATTGCCGTAAACTCCATGCGCATTGACTATGATGCGGCATTGCGGATGGAAAGCCGGGGCATTTGCGCGCTGATGGTTACGCCGGAATGTAAAGCGGCGATCAACACCTTCTTTTTCGGCATGCAATCGGTGAAATCCGGCAAAATCCGCCCAGAGGGTGAACGTTGGAAGGCTGGTAAAGCCGCCATTCTTGGCGCTGGCATGATGGGTGGTGGTATCGCCTGGGCCCATGCGGCGCGTGGTCTGCCATCTCATTTGAAAGATCTGAGCATTGAGAATGCAGAGAAAGGTAAAGCCTATTCTGCTGGTGTTGCTGAAAAACGCGTCAAGCGAGGCCGCATGTCAGCCGAGCAAATGGATGCGATGTTGGGCCTGATTACGCCAACGACAGATGACGCTGATTATGAGGGCGTCGATATAATCATCGAAGCGGTGTTTGAGGATATTGATCTGAAAGAAAAGGTCATTCCAGAGACGTTTAAAATGCTGGGGCCGGATGGTATTTATGGTTCCAACACCTCCACCCTGCCGATTTCATTGCTGGCGGAAAGCTGCCCTGACCCGACGCGGTTTATTGGCCTGCACTTCTTTTCCCCTGTCGACAAGATGAAGATTGTCGAGATTATCATGGGTGAAAAAACTAGCGAGGACACGCTGCGCAAAGCTTATGATTATGTGCAGCAAATCGGGTACATGCCGATTGTCGTGAATGATGCGCGCGGGTTCTTTACCAGCCGCGTGATAGGTACGTTTATTGATGAGGCGCATGCGCTGCTGCGTGACGGGGTTAGCCCGGTTGCGGTGGAGCGTGGCTGCTGGGCCATTGGGATGCCGGTTGGCGCATTGGCAATTCATGACGAAGTGTCGTTGGTTCTGTCCAAGAAAATCCGCGACACGCACAAAAAGCTGGATCGGCGGTTGGGTGCGAACAGTGGATTTGGCGCGCATAATACCGCCAGTGCAGAGATTACCGACCGAATGGTCGAGCTGGGCCGTGGTGGCCGCCATTATGGCGGTGGGTTTTATGAGTATAACGCAGATCGCACCAAAACCTTGTGGCCGGGCCTGAGTCAGTTTGCGAAAGGTGATGGTGCGCCGTCAAAAGATGTTGAGGACCGGCTGATGTATCGGCAGGTCATCGAAACGCTGCGCTGTTACCACGAAGGCGTGCTGCGGACCGAGGTTGAGGCCAATCTGGGTGGTATTTTTGCCATCGGCATGCCTGCCCATACGGGCGGTGCATTGCAGTATATCCGTGGTGTCGGAATTGATGCCTTTGCTGCGCGGGCGGCAGAGCTGGCTGATGCATATGGTGAGCGGTTCAGTGTTGACTCGGCTGCCTATGAAAAACTTCGTAGTTCAGCGCAAGCAGCCTGATCATCTTTGTTCCAAAAGCGTTTCGACTTTAACATGAATCACTTAACGCTGCCTAAAATCAAAGATTTCAACGCGTTAAGTGATGTGTGATGTTTCAGATAAAAGTCGAAACGCTGAAAATACTTGCCCAGCCGGCGAGGCGGCCCAAACAAAAATGGTGGCCCGCCTGCGGGCCTCAAAATCTAGCTTTCATCGGCTAGCTTCATCTGGCGGGCGGCGAGGTCACACATGATTTCTTCGGACCCGCCGCCAATAGCCATGACTTTGACCTCGCGCCATGCGCGTTCAACCACGTTGCCACGAATGTAGGATGCGCCGCCGATGACCTGCATGCATTCAGAAACGACATATTCCAACGCTTTGGTGCTGGATGCTTTGGCCTTTGACAATTCTGCCACCGGCATATCGCCTTGCTCGATGGACCAACAGATATGGTTCAGATAGGCGCGGGTCATGTCGATGCGGGAGGACATTTCCACGAACTTATGGCTGATCACCTGATGTTCGATCAGGCGTTTGCCGAACGTCTTGCGTTCCCGCGCCCAATCCAAGGCGGCGGCGTAGCAAGTCTCCATCATACCCAATACGCCCGCGATCATGCCGAGACGTTCGTAGTTAAAATTCTCCATAATCGCGAGAAAGCCAGCATTTTCAGGTCCAATCAGAGACTCTGCCGGTAATTTGCAATCGTCAAAGAACAGGCTGGCTTGGCTGGATGCCCACCACCCCTGTTTTCTTTCCAATGCAGTGCGCGAAAAGCCGGGGGCGTCTGCTGGAACCAAAAACAGTGAAATGCCGCGCAGCCCGCCGGGGGCGGTGCGGGCGCCAACGACGTACCATTCAGCCTCCATCCCACCTGTGATGAACGCCTTTGCGCCATTCAGGCACCATCCGTTGCCATCGCGCTTGGCAGAAGTTTGCATGTTCGCCACGTCAGAACCGCCACCAGGTTCTGTGATAGCGAGCGATGAATGGGCGCGGCCTGCGATAATCTCTGGCAACACAGTTTTGCGAAATTCATCGGACGCAAAACGTGAGAGTGGCCCGATCGAGATAGACCGCCCACCAACCGCTGCTGCGATACCCGATGCTCCGCAACTGTTCAGAATGCGTGAAAACTCTGCCCGGATGAAAACGTCATCAAAACCTGTGCCGCCATATTCCTCTGAAATTCCAAGGCCCCAAGGGCCGAATGCGCCGATTTTTTCGTGAAGCTCCTGAGGAACTGACCCGGCCTCATCCCATTCATCGACAAAAGGCGTGACTTCTTCGGCCACAAAACGGGTGAAACTGTCACGAAATGCAGCTCGTTCTGGCGTATCAAAGGGGTTTTTCATTGATCGTGATCTTTCAGCCGTGGGCTTAGATGTGGTTTCACTATTTCTGCAAAACGGCGGACCATGCGGTCCAAATAGTCAGGGTCCGTTACGAAACGTTCATGGGATAACAGCCCGCGAATGAATGACCGATAGATGCTCCAAATCAGGACGGCGTCGTCATCCTCTGGTGAGGAACCAGTGAAAAATGTGGTGATGACGTTGGCGTTCTCAGATTCCCATTTTAACAGCCCATCGCTTAGGGCGTGGCGCAGGGCATCGTCTGTGCGGCAGGCGGTCAGGATTTCGGCAAAGGCGCGACCTTCGCTGGTGTTCAGGGTGCGATTCCAGCCACTGACAAACATATCATAGGGGTCAGGCGCTGATTGCCACGCCTGCATTGGTGCGGCGGCGGCGCTAAGCATTCGCAATGCGGCCTCTGCCACCAGTGCCTGTTTTGAGGGAAAATGATGGGTCAGCGCGCCGCGCGAAACCCCTGCCCGGGCCTGAATGTGGCTGATGGAGGTTTCGGCATAGCCGCGCTGATCAATGCAATCGACCACGGCAGCACAGATTCGGGCTTGCGTCGTCTCTGCCCGGTCAGCCGGTTTGATGGCGGGTTTTTTCTGCGTGGCGACCATGATTGATTTGTCCTGCGCATATTCACCCTGTTCTTTTTGCAGAGGTTGGCTTAAAAAGCAAACAGAACGTCCGGTCTGTGTGTTCTAAGAGGCGATGAGATGAAGCAACCTGTCATTATTGGTGGCGCGAGTGGATTTTGGGGTGAGGCTGATTATGCCAGCGCCCAATTGTTGGCGCATCCGGGGCTGAATTATCTGGTCTATGACTATTTGGCCGAAGTCACGATGTCGATTATGGCGCGCGCTCGGGCCAAGAATGCCGACATGGGCTATGCTGTCGATTTCATTTCTGCCGTCATGGCACCAAATCTGGCAACCATTGCCGACAAAGGTGTTCAGGTGCTGAGCAATGCCGGGGGTGTTAACCCGACGGCCTGTGCGGCGGCTTTGCAAGCAGAGATTTCACGGCAAGGATTGTCGTTGAAAGTGGCGGTTGTTGAGGGTGACGACCTGATTGCGCGGAAAGCCGAGTTTGCAGAGCATAAAGAGATGTTCAGCGGAGAGGTCTTTCCTAACCCCGACAAAGTAGCCTCAGTTAATGCCTATTTGGGTGCCGGGCCGATTATTGCAGCGCTGGATGCCGGTGCAGATATTGTTGTGACGGGCCGAGTGACGGACAGCGCCTTGGCATTGGCCGCTGCCGCGCATCATTTTGGTTGGGGTGATGGTGATTATGACTTGCTGGCCGCAGGGTCTTTGGTTGGGCATTTGTTGGAATGTGGCCCACAGTCGACCGGTGGCAATTTCACCGATTGGCGCGATGTTGGTGATATTTCCGACATTGGTTATCCGATTGCAGAAGTATCCGCCGATGGTTCGTTTGTGATCAGTAAACCCGACGGCACGGGCGGCATTGTTTCCCGTGCGACTGTGGCTGAGCAGATGCTGTATGAAATCGGCAACCCTCAATCGTATTTATTGCCTGACGTTGCCTGCGATTTTTCTGAAGTGGAAATCACGGAAATTGGTGTGGATCGCGTGCATGTATCGGGAACAAAAGGGCGCGCGCCGAGTGGAAAGTTAAAAGTTTCTGTCACCTATATGGATGGTTTTCGCGCGGGTCATGTTTTCCAGTTTTCAGGTGCAGGCGCGCGAGAGAAGGCTCAATCCTTTATGGAGACCGGAATTGCGCGCGCCCGTAAAAAGCTGCGGGCAATGAATGCGCCTGATTTTGATGAAGTTGTGGTGGAAACCCATGGCGGACGACCGGGCGATGGGCCGTTTGAGGAAATTACGGCGAAAGCAGCGGTAAAGCACACAGATGCGCGGGCGGTTGGATTGTTTTTGAAGGAAACAATCGGGGCAGCTTTGGCAACGCCGCCGGGGCTGCATTTCTTCACCGCTGGCGGGCGGCCAAAGCCCTCGCCGGTTTTACGGCTGTTCTCGTTTCTGATTGATGCTGGGCAGGTGCCGGTGATTGTTACGGTTGATGGTGTTGCGGTTAAATATACGCCAGCAGGCCAGATTGGCGAAGTCTTGCCAGAGGCTCATGCAGTGCCGGTGGCTGCCACTGACCAGCAGATGCGCGTGGTTCGGTTGGAGGAATTGGCCTGCGCACGGTCGGGCGATAAAGGCGACAGCGCCAATATCGGGGTGATCGCTCGTCGGGCGGAATATCTGCCTTGGATCTGGCAAAGCATTGATGAAGCCGCGATTGCAGCGGCTTTTGCTGCCTTTTCCAAAGGTGAGATTAGCCGGTTTTACTTACCCGGAACTGCTGCCATGAACATTCTGATGAGTAAAGTTTTGGGCGGTGGCGGTGTTGCCAGCCTGTTGAATGACCCGCAGGGCAAAGCCTACGGTCAGATATTGTTAAACCTGCCGGTGGAAATTCCCGCCGGTTTTGACGTTTGAATTGGGGGGCTGCATGGGCTTTCAAAGCCAGATAAACCCGAAATCGGCCAGCTTCGCGGAGAATCGCGAGGGAATGCTGGCGCTGATTGAGAAGCTGCGCGGGCTGGAGCAACGCGCGGCTGATCTGTCAGAAAAGCGCCGCCCTCGGTTCATTGAGCGTGGTCAGATTACGCCACGGGAACGGTTGGCACGGCTGCTGGACCCCGGCATGCCGTTTCTGCGGCTGCATTCGCTGGCAGGATATTTGGTTGATGCAAAAGACCCTGAAAAATCCATTCCCGGATCGTCGCTGATTGGTGGCGTGGGCTATGTCGCAGGGGCGCGGTGCATGGTCTGGGTGGATGACAGTGGGATCAAGGCTGGTGCGATGGGCGCGATGAGCCTGCCCGTGGCGCAAAGCCTGCAAGAATTGGCGCTGCGCCATAAGCTGCCGCTGATCCATCTGGTGGAAAGCGCCGGTGCCAATTTGGTGGAATATCAGGTTGAAGGTTGGGCCAAGGGCGGGGGGATATTCTATAATCTTGCGCGTCTTTCAGCGGCGGGCATTCCGGTGATTTCGGTCTTGCACGGCCCCTCGACGGCTGGTGGTGCCTATATGCCGGGGCTGTCTGATTATGTGATCGGTGTGAAAAAGAACGGTATGGCCGCATTGGCTGGGGCAGCTTTGGTGGCCGCAGCTACGGGTGAACGTTCGTCTGACCGCGAACTAGGCGGGTCGGAGATGCACGCCGATACCTCAGGGTTGGTTGAGTATTTGGCCGAAGATGACGTTCATGGTCTGTCATTGGCGCGGGAGGTTGTCGGGCGGCTCGATTGGAACAAACGTCTGCCCGCAGCGCCTAAACGTGACTACGAAGAGCCATTGCACAGCCCTGATGAGCTGGCTGGCGTCACGCCGCTGGACTATCGCACGCCCTATGATGTGAAAGAGGTTGTTGCTCGTGTCGTCGATGGGTCTGACATGAGCCAGTTTAAGCCCGACTATGGCGTTTCCACCGTTTGTTTGCAGGCGGCGATCAACGGGATTGCATGTGGGATAATCGGTAACAATGGCCCGATTGACCCGGCGGGGGCGACAAAGGCGGCTCAGTTTATTCAAGCCTGCCAACAGGCTGATACGCCGTTGATATTCCTGAACAACACCACCGGGTACATGGTTGGCAAAGCCTATGAGCATGCAGGGATGATCAAGCATGGATCAAAGATGATTCAGGCGGTCGCGAATACAACGGTTCCGAAAATCACGCTGTATATCGGCGCGAGTTTTGGGGCCGGGAATTATGGTATGGCCGGGCATGGGTATGAGCCTGATTTCCTGCTGGCGTGGCCAAATGCGATGACTGGTGTGATGGGCGGAGAGCAAGCGGCGGGCACCATGTCCATGGTTGCGCGGGCTGGCGCGAAACGTAAGGGCATTGAGGTCGATGAAAAGCAGCTTCAGATGCAGCACGCGATGATCGCCGCGCATTTCGATAAGCAATCGGATGCTTTCTATACCTCTGGCCGGGTGTTGGATCATGGGGTGATTGACCCCCGTGATACCCGCCGGGTTCTGGGGTTTTGTCTTGAAACTTGTATGGAGGCGCGGCGGCGAGAGCTGAGCCCCTCTAGCTTTGGCGTGGCGAGGATGTGATGGATTTACCTGAACCAAAATCATTGGAACTTGAACTTACCGGCGGGTGGCTGACGGTTTGGTTTAATAACCCGGAAGCTCGCAATCCGCTGACGGACGCGCGGGCATCGGAAATTACGGCTTTGTGCACAGCATTGGCGCGGCGAAGTGATGTGCGTGGCGTGACATTTCGGGGTCGCGGCGGGCATTTTTGCGCTGGTGGCGACCTGAAATCGTTCCACAAACAGTTTCAGAGTGCCCTGCAAGGTGGGTCACGAGATGACGTGAAGGCCCTGTCAAAGGGCGCGGCGGATATGTTTGATGCGGTGAACAACCTGCCTCAGGTCACGATCATGGCGATTGAGGGTGCTGCTGTCGCCGGTGGGTTCGGGTTGGCCTGTTGTGGTGATGTGGTGATCGTTGATGAGGGTGCGCAATTCGCCTTTACCGAAGCGCGCATTGGGTTGAGCCCGGCACAGATCGCCCCGTTTGTCGTGAACCGCTTAGGGCGACGCGTGGCGCGAATGCTGTTGCTGACCGGCGCCTCGTTTAAGGGGATTGATGCAGAAGCTTATGGCATTGCTGACTTTGTAACCTCTGGCGACGAAGAAATGGCGGCCCATATCGCCTCGGTAAAGAAAAGCGTGTTGGCCTGTGCGCCGGGGGCGGTTGCGGATACTAAGCGACTAATTTTGGCTCTACCAGGTTTAGACCGGCCGGGGCAGGTTGATCTGGCTGCTGAGGTATTTGCGGACAGGATGTTGTCCGATGAGGGGCTTGAGGGCGTTTCAAGTTTTATCGAAAAGCGCAAACCAAAATGGGCGATCTGATGGATACGGTACTGGTTGCCAACCGGGGAGAAATCGCCTGTCGGGTTATACGCGGTGCCCATGCAGCCGGGTTGCGGGCAGTGGCGGTGTATTCGGAGGCTGATGCAGAGGCCCCTCATGTCGCCATGGCGGATGTTGCGGTTTGTATTGGTGCCGCGCCGGTTGGTGCGAGTTACCTGCGTGGCGATGCGATCATTGCGGCGGCGGAGGCAACCGGGGCGACGATGATCCACCCCGGTTATGGGTTTTTATCAGAAAATGCTGACTTCGCGGACGCTGTTGCGGCGGCTGGGTTGGTGTTTATTGGTCCGCCTGCTGCTGCGATCCGCGCGATGGGCGATAAGGCCGCCGCCAAACAGATGATGCTGGCAGCCGGTGTGCCATGCGTGCCTGGCTATCAGGGTGATGATCAATCTGATGCGACGTTGATCGCAGAGGCAGCAAAAATTGGCGCGCCGGTGATGGTCAAAGCCGCCGCTGGTGGCGGTGGGCGCGGCATGCGTTTGGTCGATGATCTAACGATGTTGCCAGAGGCTTTGTCACTGGCGCGGGCGGAGGCAAAGTCTGCATTTGGTGCCGATCACCTGATCTTAGAGCGGGCAGTTGTTCGCCCCCGCCATGTTGAGCTGCAGGTGTTTGCTGATGCGCATGGCAATTGCATTCATTTGGGCGAGCGGGATTGTTCCGTCCAGCGGCGTCATCAAAAGGTAGTGGAGGAAGCGCCCTGCCCTGCCATGACGCCTGAATTGCGCGATGCAATGGGCGCGGCGGCGGTGGCTGCCGCCAAAGCGGTAGATTACCGTGGTGCCGGTACGGTTGAGTTTTTGCTGGATGACGGCGGCGCATTCTATTTCCTGGAGATGAACACCCGGTTGCAGGTTGAACACCCGGTGACAGAGATGGTCACGGGGCTGGATCTGGTTGCGATGCAGATTGCTGTGGCGCAGGGCGGGGAATTACCGCTTACGCAAGATGATGTCGTTTTGACCGGTCATGCGATCGAAGTCCGGCTATATGCCGAAGACCCAGCTAATAACTTTTTGCCCGCAATTGGCGCGATTGAGATGTGGTCGCCTGCCAATAGCGAAGGTGTGCGGGTTGATGCGGGTATTGCCACAGGTGGCGAAGTCACGCCGTTTTATGACCCGATGCTGGCCAAGATCATCGCCCATGGTCCGACGCGCGACGTTGCGCGGCGACGATTGATCCGCGCGTTACGAGCAACAGTTCTGATTGGGCCAAAGACCAATGCAAGTTTTTTGATTGATATTCTGTCTGCGCAGTCTTTTGCCGATGGTCAGGCAACAACTGCGTTTATTGCAGAGGTATTTCCCGGTGGCGTTAGCGCGCCTGTGGCAACAGATCAGGATGCGGCTGTCGCTGCCGCAATCATGTTGTCGGCTGACAGAGATGTCGCGCTGGCCCGTGCGGGCATGGTTGCGGCTGATCAGGTTGGCTGGTCCAGCGCTGCGCCTATGGCTCATCCGGTTGAGCTGGTCTGCGGTGATGACCGATTTGATATGACGTCCACGGCGATGGGCTTGGATTGGTCTGTGGTGGTTGGTGAGAATCGCTTTGATGTTGGCTTTACTGCTGGTGGGCTTTCATCGGTCAATGGGGTGAGCCTTCGGCCTGTTCATGCGCTAACCAGCGCCGGCGTTTCCACCGCATTAGATGGCATAGTGCATGATTTCGCGCGGGTTGTGCCGGGTGTTGGCGATGACGCTGCCGCAGGAGGGCGGATAACGGCCCCCATGCCCGGCGTCGTGATTTCGGTCGGTGCCACGGTTGGTCAAGCCGTTGCCAAGGGCGATGTTCTAGCTGTGCTGGAAGCGATGAAAATGCAGCATCAGATTGCAGCGCCTATTTGTGGTGTTGTGAAAGAGGTCGCGGTAGAGGCCGGGGCGCAATTGCGGTCTGGTGATGTGATGTTTGAGATTGAGGCAGAGGAATAACCCATGGAGCAAGCGGCACATTTTCTGGAAGAATCCGAAGCGCTGAACGCGGCGCTGGCCCATGTTACGGACTGGAACCGCCCGACGCAGTTTAAGGGGTGGACGATCAATGATGTGCTGGTGCATCTGCATTTCTGGAATCGCGCCGCCGATATGTCGGTGACTGATCCTGACCAATTTATGGGGATGATTGGTGGGGTCATAAAAGGGATGCAGACAACCGGTCTGCGCCCCGTGGAAAATGAAATTATCGCGGAACGTGGTGACGACCTACGCATGGCATGGATTGCGCTTGCCCGCGATATAGGTACGCGATGGGCTGAATTGGACCCAAGAATGCGGGTGAAATGGGCAGGGCCGGATATGTCTGTCCGATCCTCCATCACTGCACGGCAGATGGAAACCTGGGCCCATGGGATGGAGGTTTTTGATCTGTTGGGTGTGGAGCGAGTTGAGAGCGACCGGGTAAAGAATATTGTGGTTCTTGGCGTTAATACTTTTGCATGGGGGTACAAAGTGCGCGGCATGGAGGCACCCGGTGCGATGCCTCGGCTGCGATTGACGGCACCGTCAGGCGAGGTGTGGGAATTTGGCGATGGTGCTGATCTGATCGAAGGGCCAGCAGTGGATTTTGCTGCGGTTGTTACGCAAACCCGCAATATCAAGGATACGAGCCTGCGTATTAATGGCCCTGTTGCGGGCGATTGGATGGCAAATGCGCAGTGTTTTGCCGGGCCGCCAGAGACGCCCCCGGCAAAGGGACAGCGGTTTATGACGTCCGGCCTTTAACCTGATATATCGTATCGCCAATAGCCCGAGAACGCTGAAGGCGTGGCAGGGTATTGGCGATTCATGTTTAGGCCGGGCGCTCTATGCAGACTGAATGAGGGCAGCGAGCTTTTCAAAACTATCGCCCCAGCCGGAACCAATGTTCTGCCGTGCACCGTCGGTTTGAACGCCGTCATGAACCAGACGCAGGCGGGTGGCGGCACCTTCGGTGCTAAGCTCAATCGTTACACGCGAATCTGGTGTTGCTTCTGTCTTTCCATCTGTCTCAACCACATGCCGCCATGTGAATGACAGGTGGCTGTGGGGTGTAATCTGTATGTATTCGCCCGTCAGATAGGATTGGCCGGTTTCGTTTTTGCTGGTCACGAATCGCCATGTGCCGCCGGGGCGCAGGTCAACTTCGGTACTGACCAGTTGGGTATTGGCGCTGCCAAACCATTTGATGACCTTTTCGGGGTCGGTCCAATGGTTGAAAATCCGCTCCATATTGGCGGGCAATAAAGTTTCCAGCTCGATTTGATTGTTGGGGGAGTGTGCGATGTTCATGAGGATTCTCCTTCTTCCTCAGCCAGTGACCGCGCGAGCGATTCGAGCTGATTTTCCCAAAAGCGTTGATAGAATTTCAGCCAGTCAGCCGCCTGCCCCATGGGACTGGGTTGCAGAGCGCAAAATCGTGTGCGGCCGCGTTTTTCAACACGGACCAGGCCAGCCTCTGCCAATACGCCGACATGTTTGCTGACGGCGGTTTGGGACATGGGCAAAGGCTCAGCCAATTTTGACAAAGGCATTTCGTGGCCTGCGAGGCGGGCAACGATGTCACGTCGCGTACTGTCGGCCAGCGCTGCGAAGATCGCATCTAGCTGGGTCGGGGTGGTCTGTTCAAAGGTCAACATGTTGGTTGACTATTCGAAAGCACACTGATAGTCAACCGATTAGTTTAGTAATGGAGAGTAAGAATGAAACTGCATCTTTTCCCGTTTTCACCGAATGCCCGTAAGTGCCTGTTTGTGAACGCCCATTTGAATTTAGGGGCAGAGATTGTTGTTGTTGACCTGCCTGGCGGCGCGAATAAATCCGAAGCCTTTACCGCTTTGAATCCCAATCAGAAAATCCCAGTGCTGGAGATGGATGACGGTGAAACCCTGTGGGAATCGAATGCGATTGTGAATTGCCTAGCAGGTATGGTGGACACGCCGCTGTGGCCGAAAACCAACCAGCGTTACGATATTGGCCGTTGGCAATTTTGGGAGGCAGCGCACCTGAATCCAGGCTGTCGGCCCTTTGCGGCAAAGCATATTTTCAAGACTGAAGGCATTGATACAGATGCTGCAACGCCAGAGTTTCGAAAGTACCTGAGTGTGCTGGATGGTCATTTGGAAGGGCGCAACTGGTTGTCCGGTGACAATATGACAACGGCCGATGTTTCGGTTTCTGCAATCTTTTGCCTGCGCCATGCCTGTCATTTCCCGATGGAGGGGTTTGATAATGTTGCCCGCTGGTTGGCAGCGATTGAAGCGACCGATGCGTGGAAGGCGGCGAATAGCTGAACAGCTTGTGTCGGCCATGGATAAGCAGATGAAATTGCTTGTACGATCAGTCTATCGCACTCTGATTTCAATTCTACGGTGGACTGCCCCTTCTACATTATAGGGGACTGATAGGCTGTTGTCGTTGGCACTGATTAGATTACCAGCAGAATACGGCAGAATAACTAAACCTTCGCCATCCAGGGTCTCTCTAAGAACAACGGCTGCAGCTACCGCACGCATTAATCCAAGGCCGGCGTTATCTGAGGCAATCAAGGTTGCAGGAGCATCTGAGGTTCCACTCAAGAACTCTGGTAGAGTTTTATCTAGAGTACTGGTGCGGCCACCTGGTAGAGGTTCTCCATCTGTATGGCCGATAACCTCAACTACTGAAATGTCTAAACCCCCGATACCGGCTTTATCCAACCCTGCTTTCCGCTTTTCTCGAATCCAGTTTGTAACCCTGCCTCTGAGAACAGCTTCCATCTCTTCAGATAGTATTGCTTCTCCGGACCCAAAGTTCTTAAAATCTTTCGCTGATATTACTTCAAAGTCTTTGAGTCCTTTAAGTTCTTGCAGAATTTTATTGAGACCTTTTATGGTACTATTTAGGTTTCCAATTTTACCTTTTAAGTCTGATATTTCTTGGGTTTTTTCATTTAGTTCCGTCGTTACTTTATATAGGTTATCGAAAATATTTTCTTTCTCTTTTAGCTGTCGTTTTAATTCATGAAGCTTGGTTGTCGCAATGTTAAGGTCTTTTGCAATCGCGATCTCTGCCTCTTTTGCTTGGAAAAGTAATTGACTGGCTAACGCAGCTTTTTTCTCTAGCTCTTCTGTTTTTTCAGATTGTTCGGCAAACTCCGCAACGCTCAAGCGTAACTCCGCTACAATCTCTCGTAAGTTAGCGTTTTCCTGTTGAACTAGGGCTAAATTGTCTTCCTTTTCACCTTCTTGGGACTCAGAACCTATCCGTTGTGTGGCATCTGCGCCGAGCCAGATAAGGAAGATGAACAAGAGAAATAGCAGAACTTCTGCCAATGTTGAGCGAATGATGTCATCCGACGATGCCCTGACTTTCTTGCTCATTTCTTACGCCGCAAGAACCAATCAAGAATACGTCGCCATGTACTTGGTTTGGCTGTTTCGTCCACCCAATTACGGAAAGTGGTCCCTCCAGGCAATCTTTCTACCGTTACCTCAAGAATGGTTTTGACTGCTTCGATTTGCGGTAGAAGACCAACGACGACCTCTTGCATACCACTTTCTGTAGAAGTCCGGGAAATCTCTCGAAGATCCTGCGACAATGAACTCAGTTCCATTGATATGTTAGCCAACGCTGCACCGACTTTTTCGGTCTCCTGGGTTGCGGTACTGGATACGGCAACTTGTGCTTCCAACGCCTGAATAAGTTCAAGCGATGATTTAGAAAAAGTAGTGAGGTGCTGATTTATGTTTTGGAGTGGTATACTGAGTTTTCCACTTTCGCGTTCAATCTCTGCGCGAAGTGGTGTGAGCGCCTCCTGAGCTTTATCCTTAAAAACTTCGCCAATGTTTACGGCGTTCAATCGATCAGAGAATTTACCGACAGAATTGGCCGCGCTTTGCCCCGCTTCGTCGAACCCCACCCGCATGGATGAAATCCCGCTGCGGATATTTTCGCTGCCGGAATTAACCTCAGAGCTCAGTCCTGAAATGGCCGCCCCTATTCCCCTTACTGCTTCACGAAATACATTCCCAACTGCTTCGGTGATGGCATTCGGATCAATGGCTAATTCTGAGACCTCATTTGCCATTTTCCGCAATGCGTTTTCTGTGTCTTTAGTTGCGGCTGGTATAGAGTCGAAGCTTTCTTTTATTGCATCTGCGCCGTCCCTTATACTCCCAGCGCTGTCTTTGAGGCTCAGCGCTGTTAACTCAGCATTTTGGAGTAGTACTTTGAAAGCATCGGCCAGTTGTCGCCGATAGTTATCAAGTTCTCTCTCACGATCTTTAAGGTTATCCGGCGGCTCCGGCAGAGACATGATCCAGAGTGTTCTGATGACCAAAGCTGCTACGGTGCTTGAGAGAGCAATTGCATTTCGACTGATGGTCTTTTGGATAGCCTCAGGACCACCCGCCGAAATCTCATGGTTTGATAGAGCAATAATTAGGGCCGTCAGAGTTAGGACGAATCCTATGAAATATACACTATCAGCCATATTAACATGAGCAGGAACAACATCCCTATTTGAATAAGGTAACCATGAACTAAATGTTATCTTACTAAATACCCATAAAAGTAAAAAAGAAAAAACACTGTACATGAATACGATAATTGTTGTTATTATGGTTATGTGAAATATAAATATAGTATATTCATCCAAGTTACTTGTGTCGTAGTTAACTATATTTGAACATAGATTAATAATGAATGAAGAAACATCAAATAACAAAGTCTCCTTCCATAATCCACCTGGGCTAAACTTTGCCTTTATAGCGAATATGATACCAGCAGCACATGCTGAAAACCAAAGTATTAACTTAATTAATCGTAATAATGGTCGGTCAATAGTAATGGAATCCATAAATTTAATACTTTCAGCTCACTTAGCTTATCAAAGTTGACTGTCTGATATATGAACAATCAATCGTGGTAGATGGCAAGTTAATTTCCTCCTACAGAAGAATTATTCCTACACTTGGTGCAGGAGAATCTCAAGGTTCTACTGGAGCATCGATGTTTACGTCTCTATATCTTACACCCCCTTGCCAAGGGCGGGAATGCCGCGTATATCCCGCCTCACATAGCGGCGTCCTTGGCTTTCAGGGTCGGGGGCCGAACCGGATACGGAGCGGGCCGCTTGGCTCGCTTTTTTCGTTTCAGGGACCCCTGACTGTGATAGACATGCTCGCAAAAGCGCCGATGGATCGGCGTCTGGCTGACATTATCAACCCAACCGTCGAAGGTATGGGGTTTGAACTGGTTCGTGTGCGCGTACAGGGCGGCAAGCGAACAACCGTTCAGATCATGGCAGAACGCGCTGATGGCACGATGGAAGTTGACGATTGCGCCAGTCTTTCCCACGCGATTTCAGCTATTCTGGACGTAGAAGACCCGATCATCGATGAATATACACTGGAAGTTTCATCGCCCGGCATTGACCGGCCCCTAACGCGCCCGCAGGATTTTGAGCGTTGGGATGGCTGGACTGCCAAGCTGGAAACCGTCGATATGGTCGATGGGCGCAAGCGGTTCAAAGGCGAGTTACGCGGTGTTCAGGACGGCGAAATCCTGATCGAAATCGAAGAAGGCGTTATTGGCCTGAATTTCGACATGTTGTCAGATGCCAAACTGGTGCTGACCGACGAACTAATTGCTGAGAGCCTGCGTGCGCGGAAAACCAGTGCACCGGACCCAGCCAAATTTGATGAAATCGAAACCGTCGAGACAGACGAGCGAGAGGACTGATCCCATGAGCAATAGCGCCGTCAGCGCCAACAGGCTGGAACTTTTGCAGATTGCAGAAGCAGTCGCCCGTGAAAAGCTTATTGACCCGGACCTCGTCATTGAGGCGATGGAAGATAGCCTGGGGAAAGCTGCCCGCAGCCGTTATGGCGCAGAGCTGGACATCCGCGCCCACATCGACCGCAAATCGGGCGAAATGAGCATGTTCCGTGCGCGGGAAGTTGTCGAAGAAGTTGAGAATCACTTCATCGAAATCAGCCTGGACGAAGCGCAGGCGAAAAACCCAGAAGCCGAAGTTGGCGCGATCATCACTGATCCGCTGCCGCCGATGGATTTTGGCCGTGTTGCCGCGCAGACCGCCAAGCAGGTTATCGTGCAAAAGGTACGCGATGCAGAGCGTGAGCGGACATATAACGAATTTAAAGACCGCGCAGGCGAGATCATCAACGGTGTTGTTCGCCGCGTAGAATACGGCAATGTCATCGTCGATCTGGGCCGTGGTGAGGGTATTATTCGCCGCGATCAGCTGATCAACCGCGAAGCATTCCGCGTTGGCGACCGGGTTCGCAGTTATATCCGCGAAGTTCGCGAAGAAGCACGTGGCCCGCAAATCTTCTTGTCTCGCACAGCGCCAGAGTTCATGGCCGAGTTGTTCAAGATGGAAGTGCCGGAGATTTACGACGGTGTTATCGAAATCAAAGCCGTTGCCCGTGATCCGGGCAGTCGTGCCAAGATCGGTGTTATCTCGTTCGACAACTCAATTGACCCGGTTGGTGCTTGTGTCGGTATGCGCGGTAGCCGCGTTCAGGCCGTTGTGAGCGAGCTGAACGGTGAGAAAATCGACATCATTCCATGGACAGATGATGGCCCGACGTTCCTGGTTAACGCCTTGCAGCCTGCTGAAGTCGCCAAAGTTGTGATGGATGAGGAAGCAGGTCGTGTTGAGGTTGTGGTTCCTGATGATCAGCTTTCGCTGGCGATTGGTCGCCGTGGTCAGAACGTTCGCTTGGCTAGCCAGCTAACCGGCTGGGACATCGACATCATGACCGAGGCGGACGAATCAGAACGCCGTCAGGCAGAGTTTGCAACACGCACCGCGATGTTCACCTCAGGCTTGAACGTCGACGAAATGGTCGCTCAGTTGTTGGTATCCGAAGGGTTTACCACGCTGGAAGAGGTTGCCTTTGTCGAATTGGACGAGTTGACAACCATCGAAGGCTTTGATGAGGGAACAGCAGAGGAATTGCAGGCCCGTGCCCGCGAAAGTCTGGAAGAATTGAACACCAAAGCATTGGCCGAAGCACGCGAGTTGGGTGTGCAGGATGATCTGGTTGAATTTGAGGGCCTGAGCCCCCAGATGATTCTTGCGCTGGCTAAGGACGGCGTTCTGGATCTTGCCGAATTTGGTAAATGCGCAGATTGGGAGCTTGCTGGCGGTTGGACTGTCGTTGATGGCAAACGCATCAAAGATGATGGTTTGCTGGAAAAATTCGACGTCAGCCTGGAAGAAGCCCAATTCCTGGTCCTAAGCGCGCGTATCGCATTGGGTATTATCGACCCTGCCGACCTTGAGGTTGAGGAAGAAGAAGCCGAAGAAGGCGCGGAAGCCACTGAAACCGATGCAGAGGATTCGGCGCGCGGCTAACGCCTGCGCGCTGATGCGGTCGGGCCGATGACCCGGGGCGGCAAAGCAAAAGATAGATCAGCGCCGGAAAGGCGCTGCATCGTCTTGGGCGATAACGGCCCGACGGACCGATTGATCCGCTTTGTTTTGGACCCTGAAGGCAAGTTAACGCCTGATTTGGCCGAAAAACTGCCGGGACGTGGGGTTTGGCTAACCGCCGATCGCGACGTTGTTGCCAAAGCGGTAAAGAAACGGCTGTTTAGTCGTGGGTTTAAGCAACCCGTCGAAGCATCGGCGGATTTGCCTGATCAATTAGAAGCCTTGTTGGCAAAACGGTTGATCGAAGCAGTGCTTATCGCCCGGAAGGCTGGTTTGGCTGTTGCAGGTTTCGACAAGGTAAAGTCGAGATTACAGAGTGGATCAGTGGCTGCATTATTGGCTGCGCGTGACGGCGCAGCGGATGGTCGGGCAAAATTAGAGTATCTAGCTGGCACCGCACCAATACTGGCTGCGGCGACAGGTGACGAATTGGGTTTGGCCTTTGGGCGCGAATTCGTGGTACATGCCGCCTTAAATGGCGGTGGGGCCACAGATCGCGTAATAAGAGAGGCCCTGCGACTGGACGGTTTGCGTCAGTCGCGGTAAGGAGCGTCGCACGCAGGATTCCTAGCGGGTGTTGCGTGCGTATATGGATGATGAACTGCATGGCAGTTCTAAGGATTGGATGACTGATGAGCGAGAATGATGGCGAAAACGGCAAGGGCAAGACCCTGAGCCTGCGCGGTGGCGGAAATGAAACCAGCCGTGTGCGTCAGAGCTTTAGCCATGGCCGCTCAAAATCGGTTGTCGTTGAGAAAAAGCGCAAACGCTTTGTAGCGCCCGGCACTGCGAAACCGGCAGCACCTGCTGCTGCTGCGGCAGCCGCCGCTGCTGCGACGCCGAAGGCACCTGCTGCCCCGGCTGCACCGGCGAATAAACCAGCTGCAAACAAGCCACGGCAGGAACAGCGCGGCCCGGCAAAGGCTGGTGGTGGTCGTGGCGGCAAGGGCACGATGCTGAAATCGCTGTCTAAGGAAGAGCATGCCCGCCGGATGAAGGCGCTTCAGGCGGCAAAGGCCGATGAAGGTGCCCGCCGCGCGCGTGAGCAGGAAGAATCAGCCCGCCGTGAGGCAGAGCTGGCATCCCGCCGTGCCGAGATCGAAGAAAAGCGGCGCCGCGAAGAAGAAGAGAAAATCCGCCTTGAGCGTGAAGAGGCGGAACGTGTTGAGCGTGAGCGCGCCGAAGCAGAGGCAAAAGCAAAAGCTGAAGCTGCCGCGAAAGCCCGCGCTGTTAAGGCCGCCGCGAAACCAGCCAACACCGGTACACCTGCGGATGCAGAGGCTGCTGCCGGCACCGAAGATCGCCCAGCACCAAAGCGTCGCCCTGACGCCAGCAAACGCCAGCCCGCACAGCCAGCCAAACCAACTGGTGGCCGTGGTGGCAATGACCGTCGCCGGTCTGGCAAGCTGACAATCGCGCAGGCAACAGGCGATTCGGATGGCGGTCGCCATCGCAGTCTTGCCGCTATGCGTCGTCGCCAAGAGCGTGAAAAGCGTAAAATGGTTGGCAGTGCCGATCGTGAAAAAGTTGTTCGTGATGTCATCATCCCTGACATGATCACGGTGCAAGAGTTGGCCAACCGTATGGCTGAGCGTGTTGCAGATGTGATCAAGTCGCTGATGAGCAGTGGTGTTATGGCCACGCAGAACCAGTCAATCGATGCTGATACAGCCGAACTGATCGTTGAAGAGTTCGGCCACAAAGTGAACCGCGTTTCCGAGGCAGATGTTGAGGATGCGATCACCACAGTTGAAGATGATGATGGTGATCTGTTGCCACGTGCGCCTGTTGTCACTGTGATGGGCCATGTTGACCATGGTAAAACATCTGTTCTGGACGCATTACGCAAAACCACAGTGGTTGCTGGCGAGGCTGGCGGAATTACGCAGCATATCGGTGCTTATCAGGTGGTTACGGATGATAAGCAGAAGATCACATTCCTCGATACACCAGGCCATGCTGCGTTTACGTCCATGCGTGCACGTGGTGCGCAGGTAACGGATATTGTTATTCTGGTTGTTGCAGCTGACGATCAGGTTATGCCCCAGACAATCGAGGCGATTAACCACGCGCAGGCTGCTAACGTTCCAATGATCATCGCGATCAACAAAATGGACTTGCCAGCAGCCGACCCGCACAAAGTTCGCACGGACTTGTTGCAGCACAACGTTATTGTTGAGGCGATGTCTGGTGAAGTGCTGGATGTGGAAGTTTCGGCTGCCACTGGTCAGGGCCTTGATACGCTGATCGAAAACATCGTTCTGCAAACCGAACTGATGGACCTGAAAGCCAACCCAGGTCGTGCTGCCGAAGGCGCGGTGATTGAGGCGAAGCTGGACGTAGGCCGCGGCCCGGTTGCGACGGTTTTGGTTCAGAAGGGTACATTGAAGCGCGGCGACATTTTTGTTGTCGGCGAGCAGTGGGGTAAAGTTCGTGCGCTGGTTAATGATCAGGGCGACCGGGTAAACGAAGCTGGCCCATCGGTGCCGGTTGAGGTTCTGGGTCTGAACGGCACGCCGCAGGCTGGTGATGTTCTGAACGTTGTTAAAGACGAGAATGAAGCACGCGAGATTGCTGATTATCGTGGCCGGAAAGCCAAAGAGAAATCAGCCAATATCGGTTCCGGCGTTACGCTGGATCAGTTGCTGGCGCAGGCCAAAGCAAGCGCGGATGTCAAAGAGCTGCCAATCCTTGTTAAATCTGACGTACAGGGTTCAGCCGAAGCCATCGTTCAGGCGATGGAAAAGCTGGGCAACGAAGAGGTAAAAGTTCGGGTTCTGCATTCTGGCGTTGGTGCCATCACAGAATCAGATGTGACATTGGCCGAAGCCTCTGGTGCGCCGATCATCGGCTTTAACGTTCGTGCCAACACGCCGGCCCGTAATGCAGCCCAGCAGAAGGGTGTTGAGATCCGTTATTACTCGATCATCTATGATCTGGTTGATGATGTGAAATCTGCGGCATCTGGCTTGTTGAGCGCCGAGATCAAGGAAACCTTTATCGGCTACGCCAAAATTCAGGAGGTCTTTAAGATCACCGGTGTTGGCAAAGTTGCTGGTTGTATGGTTACCGAAGGCGTTGCGCGCCGTGCGGCCGGTGTTCGCCTGTTGCGCGACAACGTTGTGATCCACGAGGGCAAGCTGAAAACGCTGAAACGCTTCAAAGACGAAGTGAAAGAAGTGAATGTCAGCCAGGAATGCGGCATGGCGTTCGAAAACTACGAAGATATTCGTGCCAACGATGTCATCGAGATTTTCGAGACCGAGGAAATTCAGCGCACGCTGTAAATCCAGCCTATAGAGATTTGAAAGGGCGTGCCGGTTGGCGCGCCCTTTTGCTTTTGTGATGGTGACTCTTCGGGCCTTCGCTGCTGGCTCGTTCGGGATTCGGTATTTTGGGAACAAAGATGGGCTTGGTCAGAGCGAACTGCGTTAACATTGAACCACTTTGACCAAGCGAACGGGTTGTGCTTTGCAAACTCTGCCTCGCTTGGTCAAAATGATGAGTGTATCTAAATAAACGCAGTTCGATTTAATCCTCTTTCTGGTGAGTTTGCAGCCAGTTGAGGAATTCCTTTGCCCCGGCTTGAATCTTAGCTTCATGCGCTTTGTGCCGGTTGGTAAGTTCACGGCCAAGCTCTGTCAGTTTTGCGCCACCTGCGTCCGCGCCGCCGCGTTCAGTAGTGAACAGTGGGTCTTTGAAGCACCGTTGCAATGTGTCGAGCAAGAACCATGCCCTCCGATAGGTAAGGTCCATATCGCGGGCGGCGGCTGAGATGGAGCCCGAAACTTCAAGCTGGGCAAGCAGTGCTATTTTACCCGCGCCGATCATATCATCGCGAACAAAGATTTTCGTGCGGAGGCCGGGCTTTGCACGGCGGTTGTTATCTTCGGGTTGGTTTTTGCGCCTGCTCATTGATGGCCCATCTTTTTTGTTGCGCGGGCAGTTTTTGGCTGCTACGCGGGCGATATGCTGAACTACGCATAACGGGTTAGATCACCATGACTATTAGGTCAATAATCGCAACGTTGTTCGTTGTTATCCAATTCTTTGGCCCTGCAGCGATGGCGGGTCAACGGGTTTTGGTGCAATCGACAACTTCGACCGAAAATTCGGGGCTGTATCGCCATATCCTGCCGATGTTCATGGCCGAAACCGGGATTCGCGTTGATGTAGTGGCGGTTGGAACAGGACAGGCCATTCGCAATGCATCGCAGGGTGATGCGGATGTATTACTGGTTCATTCCAAGGCGGATGAAGAGGCTTTTGTCGCCGCCGGGCATGGGTTGTTGCGGCATGACTTGATGTACAATGATTTTGTTATTGTTGGTTTGGAAAGTGACCCTGCCGAAGTGGCTGGAATGCCGTTGAACAAGGCATTATCCCAGTTGGCTGCTCGGCAGGCGGTGTTTGTGTCCCGTGGGGATGATTCTGGTACTCATAAAAAGGAACGTGCGCTTTGGGCCACGGTTGGTGAGATGCCAGAGGGGTCTTGGTACCGTGAAACCGGGTCAGGGATGGGGGCCAGCCTGCGGGTAGCGATCGAAATGGGTGCCTATATTCTGACCGATCGGGGCACATGGATCGCGTTTCAGGATAAGGGCGATCATCAGATCATGGTTGAACATGACCCTGCGTTGTTTAACCAATATGGGCTGATCGCGGTAAATCCGGAACGGCATGCCCACGTTAATGGTGAAGGTGCCGCTGTGTTTGTTGACTGGTTGGTTGGTGAGCAAGGCCAAGCGGCGATTGCAGGCTATCGCGTTGATGGCCAGCAACTGTTTTTCCCCAATGCAGCGGTGAAGTAAGGGCCGGTATGGCCCTTACGACTTTGGCCTCAGCCTTCAAACTCGATCAACAGATCCTTGGCATCGACCTGAGACCCTGACGGTGTGACAATGCGAAGGATAACGCCGTCCCTTTCTGCGGGTATGGCAGTTTCCATTTTCATGGCTTCGATGCTCATCAACACCTCGCCAGCCTGAACAGTTTGGCCCTCTTTCACCACCACCGAAGCGATGACGCCCGGCATTGGCGCGGCGACGTGATTGTCGTTGCCAATCTCTGCTTTTGGCCTTGCCGAGGCAGAGGCTGCTGCCGAACGGTCTGGCACGCGCACGACACGGGGTTGGCCGTTCAGTTCAAAGAACACTTTGACCATGCCCTCTTCGTTCGGCTCCGACTTAGTTTGCAGTCGGAGGACCATGGTTTTGCCCGCTTCTAGGTCGATATAAACCTCATCACCTGATTCCATCCCGTAGAAATAGGTGGAGGTTGGTAGCACGCGAACTGGGCCGTAATCCTCATGCCTTGTCATGTAGTCGGTGAAGACTTTTGGATACATCAGGTAGCCGCAAAGATCTTCGTCATCGATGGCCTTGCCGCCCAAAGTTTCTGAGATTTCAGCGCGCAATGCCTCCATATCCACCGGAGGCAAACCTTCGCCGGGGCGTTTGGTCAGCGGTGCTTCGCCTTTTAGCACTTTGGCTTGCAATGCAGGTGGAAACCCGCCCGGAGGCTGACCTAAGCCGCCATTGAAGAAGTCTACGACGCTATCAGGAAAGGCAATCTCAGCCTCGCCCTCAACATCAGCACGTGTATGGCCCGCTGAAACCATGGCCAGCGCCATATCGCCAACGACTTTGGAAGACGGCGTGACCTTTGGAATATCGCCGAACATCTGGTTTACGTCAGCATAGGTTTGCGCAACCTCGCCCCAGCGTTCTGCCACGCCCAGCCCACGGGCCTGTTCTTTGAGGTTGGTGAACTGGCCACCGGGCATTTCGTGCAGATAAACCTCTGACGCGCCTGACTGTGTGCCAGCTTCGAAGGCCGCATAAAGGCCGCGCACGCCTTCCCAATACTGCGAAATCTCTCTGATCGCTGCGCCGTCCAGTCCGGTGTCACGGTCGGAACCGCGCAGTGCCTCGACGATTGAACCTAAGCATGGCTGCGATGTGCCGCCAGAGAATGCGTCCATCGCCACATCCACGGCGTCGACGCCAGCCTCAGTCGCCGCCATGATCGTGGCGGAGGCGATGCCAGAGGTGTCGTGAGTGTGGAAATGAATTGGCAGGCCAACTTCCTCTTTCAAGGCTTTGACCAACGCCCGTGCGGCGGCGGGTTTCAGCAGGCCAGCCATGTCTTTTAGGCCCAGAATATGAGCGCCAGCGCTGCGAAGGTCTTTGGCCATCGTGACGTAGTAGTTCAGGTCATATTTCGCCCGATCTGCGTTCATGATGTCGCCGGTATAGCAAATTGTGCCCTCGCAGATTTTGCCCGACTCAATCACCGAGTCCATGGCCACCCGCATGTTTTCAACCCAGTTGAGGCTGTCGAACACGCGGAATACATCAATCCCGGATTCAGCCGCACGAGCGACGAATTTCTGGACAACATTGTCAGGGTAGTTGGTGTAGCCGACACCATTGGCTGAACGTAGCAGCATTTGGGTCATCAGGTTTGGCATGCGTTCACGAAGATCGCGGAGGCGTTGCCATGGGCATTCCTGCAAGAATCGATAGGCGACATCAAAGGTGGCACCGCCCCAGCATTCCATGGAGAATAGCTCGGGCAAGTTATGCGCATATGTCGGTGCGACCTTTAGCATGTCATGGCTGCGCATGCGGGTGGCCAGCAACGACTGGTGGCCGTCACGCATTGTTGTGTCGGTGATCAGCAGTTTTTCCTGGGCGACCATCCAATCAGCAACTGCCTGAGCACCCTTTTCATTCAGCATGTTCAACGTGCCAGAGGCAGGTGTTTCGGCGCGGTTTTGCGGTGGCCTTGGGGCCTTAACATGGCCGGCGGGTTTTGGTCGGCCCGCAACCTCTGGGTGGCCATTGACCGTGATATCGCCAACATAATTCAGCAGCTTGGTCGCGCGGTCCCGGCGTTTTTTGAAGTCGAACAGCTCTGGCGTTTCGTCGATGAACTTTGTCGTATAGGTCGCGGTTTTGAATTTTTCGTGGGCGATCAGGTTTTCAACAAAGGCAAGGTTTGTGGCGACACCGCGAATACGGAATTCGCGCAGCGCCCGGTCAAGCCGGGCTGTTGCCTCTTGCGGGGTCGGTGCCCAGGCGGTGACCTTTTCTAGCAGCGAGTCATAGAACCGGGTGATAACCGCGCCAGAATAGGCAGTCCCGCCATCAAGCCGAATGCCAAAGCCGGTAGCACCGCGATAGGCGGTGATGCGGCCATAATCGGGGATGAAGTTGTTCAGCGGGTCTTCGGTCGTAACCCGGCATTGAACGGCATGGCCACGCAGGGCGATGTTTTCCTGCTCTGGCACGCCGGTTTCTTCGACTTTGCCGACGCGACCGCCTTCGGTAATGCGGATTTGAGCCTTTACGATGTCGATACCGGTGACTTCCTCAGTCACCGTATGTTCCACCTGCACGCGTGGGTTCACTTCGATAAAGAAAAACTCATGGGTGTCAGCATCCATTAGGAATTCGACGGTACCAGCACACTGATAGTTGGCGAAGCGGCAGATTTTCAGGCCTAGCTCACAAATCTCAACACGCTGGGCGTCGGTTAGGAACGGGTCGGGTGCACGCTCCACCACTTTTTGATTGCGGCGCTGGACGGAACAATCACGTTCGAACAGATGGACGAGGTTGCCAAAACGGTCGCCCAAAACCTGCACCTCGACGTGACGGGCGCGCTGGACGAGGCGCTCGAGGAAACCTTCGCCATTGCCAAAGGCGGCCTCAGCTTCGCGGCGCCCCTCCAGCACTTTTTCCTCCAGCTCTTCGGAGTTGAAAATCGGGCGCATACCACGACCGCCGCCGCCCCATGACGCCTTTAGCATCAGCGGATAGCCAACTTCGTCGGCCATTTCGCGAACCTGCGCCATATCATTAGGCAATACATCGGTTGCGGGAACAACGGGAACACCTGCCGCAATGGCGGCCTGACGGGCGCTTGCCTTGTCGCCTAACAAGCGCATGGTTTCAGCCTTGGGGCCGATAAAGGCGACACCAGCGTTATGGCAGGCGTCCACAAATTCGGGGTTTTCTGACAACAGGCCATAGCCGGGGTGAATGGCGTCAGCGCCACATTCCTTGGCAACGCGGATAATTTCAGGAATCGAGAGGTAAGCCTCAATCGGTCCCATGCCCTTGCCAATCAGATAGGCTTCGTCAGCTTTAAACCGATGGAGGCCCAGCTTGTCTTCCTCCGCATAAATGGCGACGGTTTTTTTGCCTAATTCATTTGCCGCACGCATCACCCGAATGGCGATTTCACCCCGGTTGGCGACGAGAATCTTTTTGAAGGTATTCATAATATGCCCCCTGTTGGCCTTCGCCATTGGCAGATAGCCAACGATGTGTTGGCACCATGCACTCTAATAATATGATCCTAACATTAGGCGAATCGAGTCTAAAGGTTACGACTGCAAGCTGCGCGCACCTAGTGTGATTCCTAACAACTGTCACGCCGCAAAAGTGCGGTCAGGACCTTGTCAAACATCTCACGTTCATCACGACTTAACCCTTTTAGGACTTCCGTCTCATAACTGAGCGCAAGCGGTATCAATTCGCCCATTAGCGACCGACCCTTTTCGGTCAGCGACAGCTCTACCAATCTTTTGTCACTTGGGTTGGTGCGCTTGACGATCAGACCGGCAGTTTCCAGTTTTGCCGCTGCACGAGAGGCTTTGGATTTTTCCAAATCAGCACGCAGGTGTAGTTCGCGAACAGACACTGCGTCCTCTTGGCTAAGATGCGCCATAACCCGCCATTCCGGGATGGAAAGGCCCGACCGGCGGCTGTAACGCGCAGCAAATTCCCGGCTGACGCGACTGGCGACGACCGAAAGGCGATAGGGCAGGAATTGATCAAGGTCGAATTCTGTCATGGGGGCGGAGCATTGCAGATTTTAGCGTGGGGTCAATTGGTTGAACGTACTAAACGGGACTTGAACCAGTCGACTAGCTCAATTTCTGACATTGCGTTGGTGACAACATTTACAACAATATCCTCCAACGCCAAGGCGTCTTCGTCGGTCAGAACATAACCGCTGCGTTCAATCATCAGCAGGGTCAGGACAAAGGCCTACCTCTTATTCCCATCGGCAAACCCATGGCTCTTCGCGATGCCATGTAAAAGCGCAGCAGCCTTTTCTGCGAGGGTTTCATGGTATCCGTGAAATGGTCTGCCTAGCGCACTTTCAAGATTGGCTTGATTGCTTATGCCATCTCGACCACCAGAAGCGGCCAAAATCTGATCATGCGCCTCTAATGCCTCTGCCAAAGTGACCTTGTAGTGCACCTTAACGGTCAGCTAGACGGATCAGCGCAGCGCGATGCTTGCTCACAATTCTGGCGATCGCATCTTTTGATTCCGTCGACACAGCGACCTCATCCATCTGCGACTCACCCTGATGACCGGCATCATAAGCGGCGGCCTCTTCGGCCAATCCATCCTTACGTTCATCTTTTTGCATTGAGGACATGATCGGGAAACAACCTTACCAATTAGTTAAAACAACCTAGCCCAAACAGCTCCAAATTTCAATCTCAGCTTGACTTCATTGCAAATGCAACAATACTATTTCGCGATAGAATCTGGAGGCCGCCCGTGAACAAACAAACTGATTCCGATTTAATGCCAGCTCATGATAGCCGCTATGGCGTTACCCCCGGTTATATGCCTGGATTTGGTAATGATTTTGAGACGGAGGCATTGCCCGGTGCGATTCCTGTTGGCCGTAACTCGCCGCAACGTGTGAATTATGGCCTTTATGCTGAGCAGCTATCAGGTTCTCCGTTTACAGCGCCCCACGCGACGTTGGAGCGGTCGTGGATGTATCGCATCCGCCCATCGGTGAAGCATACCAGTCGGTTCCGAAAACTGGACATGCCATACTGGAAAACCGCTCCGAATGTTGTGCCGGATGTGATTTCATTGGGCCAGTATCGGTGGGACCCCACGCCGTTTCCGGCAGAGCCGCTGAACTTCATCACTGGTATGCGCACCGTCACCACAGCAGGTGATGTTTATACGCAGGCGGGTATGGCCACCCATATGTATCTGGCAAATCAGGACATGGTGGATGACTATTTCTATACTGCGGATAGTGAGCTGTTGGTTATTCCGCAGCATGGCCGGTTGGCGATCTTTACTGAATTTGGCCAAATCGACCTAGAGCCGCTGGAGATTTGCGTGCTACCGCGTGGGATGGTGTTTAAGGTCAGCTTGCCAGATGGCGAGGCACGCGGCTTTGTTTGCGAAAACTATGGTGCCAAGTTCACCCTGCCAAACCGTGGGCCAATTGGTGCCAACTGTCTGGCTAACCCACGTGATTTCAAAACACCCGTTGCGGCTTACGAAGAAAAAGAAACGCCTTGTAAGGTCATCGTCAAATGGTGCGGAGAGTTCCATGAGACAGAGATCGGCCATTCGCCGCTGGATGTTGTGGCGTGGCACGGCAACTATGCGCCTTATAAATATGACCTGCGCCATTACTCGGTCATTGGTTCAATCAGCTTTGACCACCCGGACCCGTCAATCTTTACCGTGCTGACGGCACCAACCGCCGAAGAAGGCACCGCGAACATTGATTTCGTGATCTTTAAGGACCGCTGGTTGCCGCAGGACGATACATTCCGCCCACCATGGTATCACAAGAACATTATGTCAGAGCTGATGGGCAATGTTTATGGCCAGTATGATGCCAAACCACAGGGCTTTGTCCCCGGTGGGATTAGCTTGCACAATTGTATGCTGCCCCATGGCCCGGACCATGAAGCGTTTGAAAAAGCGACGACCGGAGAGCAAACGCCGGAATACCTGGCCAACACCATGGCCTTTATGATCGAAACCCGTTTCCCGCAGATGTTGACTGAATTTGCTGCCAAAGAGGCACCCATTCAAGATGATTACATCGATTGCTGGGATGGGTTAGAGAAGAAATTCGACGGTACGCCGGGGCTGAAATAAGCCCCGCTTGCCCTAACGACGGGTGCCCTTACAGTGCCGCCAACACCAACAGATAATGTGAGTCGAAATCCAATGACTTTGAAACGTAGCTGGGTTGCCAGTGCCAACAGCGCTGAGACGCCATTTCCGCTGAACAACTTGCCTTATGGCGTATTTGATAAACACGGCGAGGAAGTTCTTGCCGGTTGTTGTGTCGCCATTGGCGATCAGATCGTTGATTTGGGTGGGTTGGAAGATGCTGGTTCGCTGAAAAGCGCCGGTGATCTGGACCTGTTCTGGTATCCTGCGCTGAACAACTTCATGGCCGAGGGATCCGCCATTTGGAAAGCGGTTCGCGCGGAACTGACCGAAATGCTGGCTGAGGGTTCTGAACGCCGTGATGAGGTTGAGCCACATCTGATCGCGATGAGCGATGTGACGATGCTGATGCCATTTGCGGTTAGCGAGTACACAGATTTCTATGCCGGTCGCCATCACGCAACCAACGTGGGCACCATGTTCCGGGGCGCGGAAAATGCGCTGCCGCCGAACTGGCTGCATATTCCGATTGGTTACAATGGCCGTGCCTCTACCGTTGTTGTCAGCGGCACAGACATTCATCGCCCATTGGGTCAGATGAAGCCGCATGGCACGGACAGCAACATTTTTGGCCCGTGCCGCCGTCTGGATATTGAGCTGGAAATGGGCGCCGTTGTTGGCTCAAGCAGCAATATGGGTCAGCCGGTGACGGTTGCCGAAGCTGACGAGATGATCTTTGGCTATGTTCTGCTGAATGATTGGTCAGCACGTGACATTCAGGCATGGGAATATCAGCCACTTGGCCCGTTTCAGGCCAAAGCGTTTGCCACGTCAATCAGCCCTTGGGTGGTAACGAAAGAGGCGTTGGAGCCGTTCCGCTGTTCCACCCCTGAGCGTGAGTTTGAATTGCTGCCTTATCTGCGTGAACCCGGCCCGATGCTGTATAACATCGACCTAGAGGTGAAAATGCAGCCAGAGGGTGCCAAGGCGGCAACCACCATCGCGCGCACGAACTACAACGAAATGTACTATTCATCGGCCCAGCAATTGGCCCATCACGCCATTGGCGGCTGTGAGATGAACACGGGTGACCTACTGGGCTCTGGCACAATATCTGGCCCTGAAAAGGAAAACCGTGGTTCGTTGCTGGAGCTTAGCTGGGGCGGCAAAGAGCCTTTGACGTTGGATTCAGGCGAAGAGCGTAGCTTTATCGAAGATGGCGATACGATGACCCTAACGGGCGGAGCCAAAGGCGACGGTTACACCATTGGGTTTGGTGAATGTGTGGGCACGATTTTGCCCGCTGTTGCAGAAAAAGACTGGAACGCCTGAGCGGCGACGAGGGGAAATAATCATGGCTAAAGCATTCGCGTCGCAAGGCGACATGGCTGAAAAGAAAATCAGCTTCACCGAAGTTGGCAAAGACCTGTGGGCGTTTACGGCTGAAGGCGACCCGAACTCTGGCGTTATCATCGGTGATGATAGCGTGATGATTGTTGAGGCGCAGGCGACACCTCGTCTGGCCAATATGGTGATCGAAAAGGTTCGTGAAGTCACAGACAAACCAATCACCCATGTTGTGTTGACCCATTATCACGCTGTGCGCGTGTTGGGTGCCTCTGCCTTTGGTGCGCAGCAGATCATCATGTCAGATGCAGCGCGTGGCATGGTGATGGAGCGTGGGCAGGAAGATTGGGATAGTGAGTTCCAGCGCTTTCCACGCCTGTTCGAAGGCCATGAAAGCATTCCGGGTCTAACTTACCCAACCACCACGTTTTCTGACTCGATGACAGTTTACCTGGGCAATCGTAAGGTTGAGATCAAACAGATTGGCCGTGCGCATACCGCAGGCGATGCAGTTGTGTGGGTACCAGATGAGCAGGTGATGTTTACTGGTGACATCGTTGAAAAACACTCTGCCTGTTATTGCGGCGACGGGCACTTCAACGAGTGGGGCCAGACGCTGGACAATATTTTGGCCTATGATCCGCAGTCAATTTCACCCGGTCGCGGTGATGCGCTGGTTGGTCGTGATGCATCACGTGAGGCTATTGAACTGACCCGTGATTTCGTCGACAGCACCTATCGCCCGGTCGTTCAGGTCGCCGCCCGCAATGGCACGCTGAAAGACGCTTGGGATGCGGTGCGCGATGCCTGTGATCACAAGTTCAAAGACTATGCCATCTACGAGCATTGCCTACCGTTCAACGTCGCCCGTGCCTATGACGAAGCACGCGGCATCGTCCACCCCCGCATCTGGACCGCGCAGCGCGATCTGGACATGTGGGCGGCTTTGCAGGGCTGATGCGTTTTTGGATGCTCTTAGGCGAGTTACCGGGCATCGCGCTGGTTTGGTTGGCGCGATACTTTGGCTATTTGTGTGGAGTATATCTAGGAATTGCTATGTGGCGGTACTTCGCATCAGATGAGCGAAAATTAAACGAGTACCTTAGGTTCCCAAAACCTATGAGGTATTATCGAAAACCTCCGATTGCTCCCTGGAAAGGTGAAACTAGGCCGCATTTTATACATCTTGCTAAGCAGGGTTTTATTACAATGTTGGTCACAATTAGTTCTTTCATCGTAGCTTCTTGGTTGGTCTCTTCATGAATCTCTTAAGAACATATGCGACGGCGCAAGCGCGCAATAACCGCTGGGCTAATGCGACCCTGTTAGGCGCTTGTAAGCGCCTGACAGATACCTCGTTTTGTGAGAATCGTGGTGGGTTCTTTGGCTCAATCGCCGGAACAGCCAATCACATTCTGATGGTTGACCACTATTACATTGATGCACTGGTCGAAGGTGGTCGGGGGCGTGATGTTTACGCTGATTACACCGAATTTGACCGTGCCGATTTGCTGGCCGATGCGCAGGCGGAAAGTGATGAGCGGTTGATTGCCTTTTGTGAGGGGCTTTCTGAGGCTGATTTTTCACGGTTGGTCGTAACTGATCGTGGTGAAAAGGGCGCGCCGCAAGAAACCATCCGCGCGTTGCTGCCTCATCTGTTCCAGCATCAGGTGCATCATCGTGGACAGATCCACGGCCTGTTGAGCCAAACCCATGTCGCGCCACCACAACTGGATGACTTTTTTCTGGAATTCGAACGGGCGGCGGATGCGAGGTTTGAGTCGTGACAAGAGCGTTAGGCGATTTTCACGTCATAGGCGCGGATCGCGTCATCTGCGGTCATCAAAGCCAGCCCATCGCATCGGGCTTGTGCAACCAGCATCCGGTCAAACGGATCACGATGATGCAAGGGCAATCGCGCCACGCTTTCGGCATGTTCTACCGAAATCGGAAGAATCGTGTACCCCGTCCGAACAGCATTTCGGGCCACGTCTTCTCGAATTGTCAGTTTTCCGACACTGGATTTGATCGAAATTTCCCAAATCGATGCGATGCTAAGCATCACCTTGGCATCACTGTTCAAAATCCTCGTATATTCAGGCGACAGCCGGTCAGGGGCATGCCAGCTCCAGATCAGAATATGCGTATCGGCAAGGTAGATCATTTGCCTATATACGGATCCCATTCTGGACCAAGCTCGTCAAAATCTTCGGCGATGTACGTGCCTTTACCGACAAAAGCACCAACCCGAGGCAGGCTTCCTGCCTCGTCACGAACTGCTGCGATTTTCGCGACTGCAGCGCCATTGCGTGTCACCACAACCTCTTCGCCTGCCTCTGCACGGCGGATGATTTCGGCAAATTTTGCTTTGGCTTCACTGATGGGTACATTCATGGCCGTCTCCAACATGATCATCTCCAAATCTGACCAGAATATAGGTCAGAATCGGACAAACACCAACAAAAGGCAACGTTAAGATGGTGCAAGACCGTTATCCAACGGCTTTCAAGCTGTATCCATACGAAAAATCGCCAGACCAGAATGCGCCGACAAAGCGGCATCCGGTTGTTGTCGTTGGCGGTGGGCCAATCGGCATGGGAATGGCGTTGGACCTTGGCCAAAAGGGTGTGCCGGTTTTGGTGCTGGATGATCATGAGGGTGTCGGTGCCGGTAGTCGCGCCATTTGTTTTGCAAAGCGCACGTTGGAAATCGCAGACCGGCTTGGGTGCGGCGACCCGATGGTCGACAAGGGTGTTGTCTGGAATGATGGCAAAGTGTTCCGCGATGAACGCCTGATCTATGATTTCAATCTGTTGCCAGAGGAAGGCCACCGCCGCCCGGCCTTTATCAACCTTCAGCAGCCTTATTTCGAAAAATTCCTGGTCGAAAAGGTGCGCGAAGAACAAGCTAAGGGCGCGCCGATTGAGATCAGGGGCAAAAACCTCGTCACCGGGATGAACACACATGATGATCATGTGGTTCTGGACGTTGAGACGATTGATGGGGATTACCAGATCGAGGCCGATTGGCTGATCGCCTGTGATGGTGCTCGCAGCCCGCTGCGCGAAATGATGGGGCTGGGCTTCAAAGGTCGCATCTTTGAAGACAACTTCCTGATCGCCGATGTGAAGATGGACGCGCCATTCCCGACCGAGCGTTGGTTCTGGTTCGACCCGCCGTTCAACCGCGATCAATCGGTGCTGTTGCACAAACAGCCCGACGACATCTGGCGCATAGACTTCCAGCTTGGATGGGACATTGATCGCGCCAAAGAGCTGAAGGAAGAAAACATCCGCGCCCGCGTTGATTCAATGCTGGGGCCAGATGTGAATTATGAGCTGGAATGGACGTCGATATATACCTTCCAGTGCTGTTCAATGGATGAATACCGCCATGGTCGCGTGTTCTTTGCCGGCGATGCGGCGCATCAGGTCTCTCCGTTCGGGGCGCGTGGCGCGAACAGCGGCATTCAGGACACAGAAAACCTGGCGTGGAAGCTGAAGGCCGTGATGGATGGCGAGGCCGGCGAGGCCTTGCTGGACAGTTATCATGCAGAGCGGAAGTATGCAGCGGATGAGAACATCATGAACTCCTCTCGCTCCACCGATTTCCTGACGCCGAAATCGCCCATTAGTCGCGTTTTTCGGGATGCTGTGTTGGATCTGGTTGAGCATGCCAGCTTTGCCCGCCCGATGGTGAACTCTGGCCGTCTGTCGGTGCCGGCGGTCTATGATCGTTCGCCGCTGAATGGGCATGATACGCCCGATCTACCAACCCGCACTCGGGCTGGTGCGCCTGCTTCGGATGCGCCTACGGACAATGGTTGGTTATTGGATCAGTTGGGTGGCAGATTCATTGCTCTGGGCCTCAACATTGATCCGCCAGCAGCCGAGGGCATGACAGCCTTGCGCCTTAACACTGGCGATTCACCGCTGTTGGCGGAACGTTATCTGGGTGAGGAAGCCTCAGCCATCTATCTGATCCGCCCAGACCAGCACGTTGCCGCGCGCTGGACCAGCTGCACAAGCGACGACCTAAGTGCCGCGCACGCCAAAGCGATGGGGAACTGACATGGCCGATTTGATCGACACACCGAATATCCCCTATGTAGATGGGTTTTACGCAGAGCTTTTGGACACGCATGAGGGGCTGACCGATGCGCAAAGCAGCGCGCTTAACGCACGGCTGGTCCTGATCATGGCCAATCATATCGGTGATCGAGAGGCATTGAGCCAGGCTTTGACCCTGGCGCAAAAGGCAGGTTCCTAAAGGAACTGTTGAAGCATCGTGTGGAGAGCCGCTTTTAGCTCTTGCCGACTACGCGGTGTTTCGCTGATTTGGCCCTGCATGAAATACCTGAATGCGCCGTCCAGCATCGCGTAGGATATTGCCACGTTTTCAGGAACGGGTCGGCCTGCGCGGTGATAAGCGGTTTCGACGATGCCGATCAGCATGGTCTCAATCTCTTTCACAACGGGGCGGAACCTTGCGTCAAACATGGATTGGGCGCGGATATCGTACCAAAGCCGATGGGTCATTTCATCGTCGATGATCGAGACAACCAAGGCTTCGGCAAAGGTTTCAACAACTTCCTCTGGCCCCTCGGCTGTCCGCAAAGTTTCAATGATATTGCCAATAAATTCGCGCTTATATCGTTGCACACAATAGATGATCAGGTCTGAACGATCTTCGAAATAGTAATGCAACATGCCCAGTGACAGGTCACTTTTGGCGGCAATGTCGCGTAGGGAGGTGTTGGCATAGCCCAATTCCATCAGCGCCTTGATCGCGCTTTCAGCGATTAAGCGTTTCTTTTCCTCGCGCTTTGCCGATTTGCGTTCAGCACGGTCGCGGAGTTTGGCAGGCATTTCATTCATCTTGGCCAATTGAAGAAAACCCGAGTTAAAAACAAGTGCAGCTCGGGTTTAAATCGTCATCCTAATAGTGCGTGATAGAAGATTTTAGGCAGTTTCAACCAGCTTGGTTTGTGCTGAAACTTGGTCAATGCTTCCCCAGTCTTATGTTGCCGTTTGTTAGTGATAAAAAACGGCGGGCGCGGCATCAGCGAAAACTGACCGGATAACAGTCCACGGGGGAACGGTCGCCACGGTACCTGAACCACTGTGCGTTCGGTTTTTTCCAGCATGAATGCATTATGGACCGTACCAATCCCAGACTGAACATCTTCGATTGTATGGCCGGTGTAGGCACCCCATGGAACGGTAGCCACTAAAAAGCCGATTCCGCACCAGCCATTGATGGCGATTGTTCCGTATTTTAGGCCGGCGATGATTTCCTCAAACCGCTTTTTGCCGATCTGTTTGATGGTGCGTGGATGGATCAGAATATTTGCGCCCAACGTGCCCCATAGTTCGTCATTGGCATATGCGATTGCCTCGCGCAGATAGGTTTCCGCGTCCGGTGCGTCAAATTCTTTGACGCCAAGGGCAGGGCCGAACACCTCGCATTCGCTGTTATAAGAATCTTCGGCAATTTCACCAATGACCAGCGCAGGTGCGACGCTGCCCCGGTCCACTTTACGGGTATTGCCACCGTGTTCGGTGTAGCTGTCCATCCGCTGTTCTGCGCCCGGATACCATGTTGGGCGAGTTGAGGTGGCGGCGACCTTTGCGACCTCGTCCAGCAACTGTTCGCCCTTGCCCCACCCTTTCGGCATAATGATGGCCTGACAAGCGATGCAGTTATGACCGGAATTATGTAGCTTCATTGTGGCGATGTTCTCGGCCTGAAACCGGATGTCAGCCGCGCTCCACGGGCCGGGCACAACAATTGTTGGGCTTACGGACCCGAGTTCTGAGGTGAAGCGTTTAGAGTTGCGGGGCGTGCCAGCCTTGCGGTTCTTCTCACCTTCCGCACCAGTGCCCCAAACAATTGCATCATGGGTTTTGTCGGACCCGGTGATGTGTAGTTCCTCAATAATCGGGTGGTCACATAAATAGGCCCCGCCTGCGCCATCGCCTTTTACAATTCGCAGATACCCAGCATCGATAAATGCTTTCATCGCTATTTTGAAATAGTCAGTTAGGTAGTCGTTGATCGGGTTCATTTTTAAAAGAACCACTTGGTTTTCCAAGATCAGCTTTTGCAACACATCCAATGGCGTAATCGCAGCCACATTGCCTGCGCCCAAAATCAAGGCGACCTTGCCCTTGCGATCCTTTTCAGGGGTATCATAAGCGATGGCTGCATGATCCTTCAGGTTAGAAGGCGTGACACCATCCTGCATCCAAACCTCCGCCTTTATACCTGACAGCAAAAGACGGTCCCAGATGGAATGAGGTAACACCTGTACAGCAGTTTGACCGGTGGTCAGCTTTCGGGTCGGCAGGCCATCGATGAAGGATTTTCTATCCATTTGGGACAATGTGGATAGAATGGCGTCTACACCGAACATTGTGGCGTAGGGGCCAGAAATCCACTCCTCGCCCGCAACGGCAGTTCCCGGTACAAGCCCTTTTTTTCGGGCAGATATGGTGGCCCAGCCCTCGGCGACCTGCATGATCCCGTCTTTCATACGGGTAAGCAATTCAATCCTTTCGGACACGGGGCTTTGGGCCCATTTGTCTTTGTTTGCATCCAAATCAGCTAGGGCGACATCATATTCTTCGAAATAGTCCGCCTGATTGGCGATGTTTAGTTGCGCTCCATCTGGCATGTCAGGCCCCTTTCTTGATTAGCGTTGTACCATAGTTTCACTGTTTCGGTGGTAACTGCCCGACAACACATGTCATGCAGCATAGGTAGCCTTGACCATATCGGCGCATTTTTCGCCTATCATGATCGTAGGTGCGTTCGTATTTCCACTGACCAAAGTTGGCATGATGGAGGCATCGGCCACCCGAAGCCCTGCGATGCCGTGCACACGCAACTGCGGATCAACCACAGCCATTTCATCGACCCCCATTTTGCAGGACCCGGCGGGGTGATAAACTGTGTCTGCGCGGTTACGGATATGTTCTTCCCATTCCGCATCTGTGGTGTTGTCGTTCACGCCATGAAGCTCTTTATCCCTGAACTTTGCCATTGCGGGCGATTCCAGGATGGCGCGGGTTTTCTTGGCACCCTTGATCAGAGTTTTTAAGTCACGGTCATCGCTGAGGAACTTGGGATCGATGCCTGGACTATCCACCGGGTCAGCAGATTTCAGGAACACTTCGCCACGCGAATGGGGCCGCAATATGCAGACATGACAGGAATAGCCGTGGCCCATGTGCAGCTTGCGGGCATGGTCATCTACGATTGAGATGACGAAATGGGTTTGTAGGTCTGGCGTTTCAACCGAAGGGTCGCTTTTCATAAAGCTACCAGCCTCGGCTAATGGTGAGGCTACCATTGAGTTTCCGTCCTTGCGCCATTGCAGAATGTGGCGGAACAGGCCTAACCCGGCCCGCAGTCCGAGACCAAGAGTGTCACGATCCTTGGTTTTATAGGCGAGGATGAAATCCAGATGATCCTGCAGGTTCTGGCCAACGCCTTGTAGATCGTGAACCATGTCGATGCCCAGTGGCTTCAAATCCTGCGACCGCCCGATTCCTGACAATTGTAACAGTTGGGGGGAATTGAACGCCCCACCGCAGAGAATAACTTCTTTGCTGGCCCGCACCTCTTTGGTTTGATTACCCTGACGATATGCAACACCAACGGCTCGTTTCCCATCAACAATCACCTTGGTGGCATGTGCTTTGGTAATGACTGTCAGGTTGGGCCGGTCCATGACCGGGTGCAAGTAACCTGCTGCGGCGGAACAGCGTTCGCCATTTCGGTTTTTGCTATGGAATTGCGTGACCTGATAAAGCCCCGCACCTTCGTTATCGCCGGTGTTGAAATCTTCAACCTCGTACAATTGCATTAGATTATTGGCTTCAACATAGGCTTGAGAGATGGGACGTGGTGCCCGTTGGTTTGATACTTGCAAAGGGCCTGACCCGCCGTGCAGGTCATCGCCGCCGCGTTCATTGGTTTCTGACTTTTTGAAGAACGGTAAAACGTCATCCCAACTCCAGCCGTCACAACCAGATGCGGCCCAGCCGTCGTAATCGGCCGCCTGACCGCGAATATACAGCATGGCATTGATTGCCGATGACCCGCCCAGGGCTTTGCCACGTGGTTGATAACCCTTGCGCCCGTTCAGGCCCGGCTGCGGTTCGGTATCAAAAGCCCAATTGTTGATTTTACCGTATCCAGGCAAAATCGCAGCCACACCGATTGGGGCACGGATAAAAACATTCTTGCCCTCTCCACCAGCTTCGAGAAGGCAAACAGTGTGATCTGGATTTTCGCTTAACCGTGCAGCGATCGTTGCACCGGCGGATCCGCCGCCCACAATCACGAAATCGAAGCTCATCATGTTTTCCCTGCTCAGGTTGAGATTCATAGCTAAACAAATAATTTGGTCAAATGTCCAGAAAATTAGCTCAAGGGTAATGTGGGGGCGGCCAAGGATTAGAGAGTCTCGGCAAATTTGCGGGAAAGCTAATCAAATTCTGCTAAGGATCGGCCAACGCACGGCGCCGGTTCGGATGAATACGGGTGGTGAAGCCCTCTTTCCCTGTTCGTATTCAAGGAACATCGTCATGCCCACGCTGCGATCTTACGCCTATTTACTTGCTGTCACATTCTTTTGGTTAACAGCTACCGCGCTTTCTGCGGATGCCCGAACCATTCAGCCAGCTACCAATTCACTGAATGACGCCGGAACCGGGTCTTTGATGTTGCGGACTGATACGCCCGGCACGTTTTTAACTGCGCCACTGGTGTCAACCGATGTGAAAATCTCTGTCTCCGGGCCCATTGCGAGGGCGGTCGTTACGCAGCGGTTTGAAAACCCGTCAGACCAATGGGTTGAAGGGGTTTACGTTTTCCCGCTGCCAGAGAATGCTGCGGTTGATACCCTGCGCATGCGGGTTGGCAGCCGGTTTATCGAAGGTGACATCAAAGAAAAGCGCGCGGCCCGTGCTGAATTTGAGCAGGCCAAAGCCGAAGGTAAAGTTGCATCATTGGTAGAACAGCTTCGCCCCAATATGTTCACGAACAATGTTGCCAATATTGGGCCGGGCCAGATTGTGGTGGCTCAGATTGAATATCAGCAGTCGATCACGCCCCGAGATGGTATCTATGAGCTTCGTTTCCCACTGGTCGTTGCGCCGCGCTATAAGCGGGCAAAGGTGGTTCGCCAGGCGAAATTTGGTGACAATGGTTGGTTGATCGAAACTACGCCTCAGCCGCCTTTGCATGATCCGCGCGGCGAAGATCCTGAAAACACCCATAACCCGGTTACGCTGTCAGTCGATCTGGCGGCGGGCTTTAAGTTGGCAGAGATTAAAAGCGCTTATCATGAGACCGACATTATACGTGCTGATGATGGCTCAGCGCAGATCAACCTGATTGGCCCGGTGCCAGCAGATCGTGATTTCGCGCTTACGTGGACTCCGGCCCTTACAGATGCGCCTCAGGCTTCGCTGTTTCAGCAAACAGATGAAAAGGGCGCGCATTATGTTCTGATGGTCACTCCGCCAACGGTGCCGACAGAGCAGGTTACGCAGCAGGTAATACCGAGGGACATTATCTTTGTGCAGGATGTCTCAGGCTCCATGTCTGGTGAGAGCATTCGGCAGGCCAAATATGGTCTGATCCAAGCCCTGCGCCGCCTACGACCAAGCGACCGTTTCAATATCGTCGCCTTTAATCATGAATATCAGTTTTTTGCTGATCAGATGGTGGCAGCAACGCCCAAAGCAATTGAGGGTGCTGTTGATGCGGTGCGTGGCCTGCGCGCGGATGGCAGAACAGAGATGATAGAGGCGCTTAAATGGGCGCTGGCCACTGACCCGTCAGCCGACGGTCGCTTGCGTCAGGTCGTTTTCCTGACCGATGGGGCGGTTGGCAATGACGAGGAAATGTTGGGATTGATCCGGGAACGGTTGGGCGATGTGCGCCTGTTTACCGTTGCGATTGGCTCTGCCCCAAATTCATACTTCATGCGCCGGGCGGCGGAGGTTGGTCGCGGTGCTCATATCTACATCGGTGATGTGACCGAAGTGAGTGGAGCCATGGCCAAGCTGTTCGCCAAAATCGAAAATCCAGCGATGACGAACCTGAAACTGACTTTGCCTGACGGCATGACAGCCGAAAGCTATCCATCGCCCCTGCCTGACCTGTATCACGGCGAACCCTTGACAGTTGCCCTGCGTACCGACACCCCCGGCGGAACGGTCCATTTGACGGGCGTACAATCCGGGCAAGAGTGGGCGGTTGAAATCCCGCTCGATCAGGCAGCACAGCGCGATGGCGTTGGTCGGCTGTGGGCGCGTGAGAAAATCGCCGGGTTGGAGGCACGGCGGCTGGGTGCATGGGGAGAGAATGAGGCGGCGATTGATGCTGACATTCTGAAAACGGCACTGAGTTACCAGTTGGTCAGCCGCATGACCTCACTTTTGGCAGTGGATAAAACGCCGGTGCGCGATAGCGAAACTCCGCTGCATAGCGCTGAGGTG